>CAMBPV010000254.1 GCA_945869695.1 Prosthecobacter debontii | reverse complement strand
TGGCCATTTTGATGCGTGTGTTTCCACACGGAATGCTTGGAAGCAATGCGAGCGCAGAAGCGGGGTCGTTGGGGAGATGACGACCGATGGCTTGTTCAACTGGGGCATCATTCGTGCCTGTCTCTTGATGCAAAGTGGCTTGCGGAGATGGATGCGCAGCCATGTCAATGGGCTGCAAACTCCAACCGCAGTTGGGTCTGATTTCGCAGCGTGGCGTTGAGCCAAAAAACGCGGCCGTCCCAGGCGTAGTCGGTGGTGGCCAGTTGGCGTCCGTTCAGTTCCACGCGTGAGAGCGCCTTGGGGGCTTCGTTTAGTTCGAAGACGGGATGCACGCAGGGCGTGGTCGGGGTGATCGTGAGCGAGACGATCGGTTTCTCGACGGTGAGGAGCGTGGCACGGCGCTCGGTGTTGTAGGACGGGCTTTGCAAGCGTGCGGCTTCGGCTTCGACCTTTGGCGGAGTGGCGAAGCTGCGGGACCATTCGAGGAGGCGTGCGTCGTCGGCATCGCTGAGGCCGATGAACCAGGCCCATTTCTCGACTTGCATCTTGCGGGTGACGCCGAGGGCATCGGGCATGTCGGCGGTGCGGCTTTCGAGGGGTTGAGGACGGCGGTGGCCCCAGGACATCATGGCGTTGTGCGCGGGCGTCATCGCGGCGAGGTCGTCGATGTTGATGCCGGTGGGCTTGCGCCGGGCGAGCGGGAGGTGATTGCCCCAGTAGTAGGGCGTGACCATCTGGCCCTGGCTGTAGAACGGGCGGTAAGCGGTCGAGGGCAGCCGCGTCCAGCCGGGGTTGAAATAGATCGCCGACAAGGGCTCGCGGATGCCAAAGCGGATACGGTAGAGCAGCGGCAGTTCGCCGGAAAGCAGCTTCTCGTAGTCGCGCTCCTGATCGAGGAGGGGAAACTTCAACTCGCGCTTCGTGCCGTCTCGGAAGAGCACGTCCATGAGGTGCTCCGGCAGCACGCGGAGCGGATAGCCGGCGGGCGGGGTAAGGATGAGCAGTTCCTCGATTTCGTATTCGGCTTTCGGTTCGGTTTGCAGGGTGACGGTGCGAGAACCGAAGCCGTCCGGGTAAAAATAGAAATCCTCCGTCGCGGTTTCTCCCCAGACCTTGTAGTTCAGGTCACAAGGTTGAGCGGTCCAGCGGACGTGGACGCGGGCGGCGGTGGATTCGAGGATCTCGACGCGGCTGCGGCGCAGTTCTTTGTCGGAAGCGGCATCGATGCAGTCCAGCCCGTCCGGGCGGCGCGGTGCCTCCGCGAACTCGAAGTTCAGCGCGGTGTTATGCTTCCCGGCCCAGAACGGCGTGTAGGCCGCGCCGCGCCAGAAGACAAAGCGCGAGCCGTTCGGCAATGCGATGACGACGTCTTTCCGCTCCGGTGCCCAGGCTTTGTCATAAGGCATCTCCGTAACTTTGTCGGGGCCGGAATAGGAGAGCAGCGGGTAGTCATAGCGCAGCTTGGTCTCGATGGTGCCAAACGCGGGCAGCTTCGGCGATGCTCGCATGAGCATCGTGCGGATGGTCTTGTGCCAAAGCTCGCGACCCTTCGCATCGCGTATCGCTATATGCAGCGTGTCGCGATCCTTGCTGGTGGTGGGAAAAGGCAAGGCGAGGTCCAGTTCGGCGCGGATGCCATGGCGAAGCTCGACAGCGGCTTTCGTCGGCTTTTCGGGATCGGATTCAAACCACGCGAGCACCTCCGCGCCGGAGATCGCTTCCTTCCAGGAGAATGCCGCGACCGTAACTCGAGCCTGCTGCTCCGGCCCCAGCACGAGCCAATCCGCCGGCGGCAGGATCGCGCCGAGATCGACCGGGTTCATCACCGCATCGGCTGCCGCCTTCGCATCCGCCTCCAAAGCTGGACGCTCGACCTTCCAGCGGGCCTGCTCGATCGTGTTGCCGTCCTTGGTTTTCGCCAGCAGCACCAATTCCTCCGGCGCGGGCGAGGTGGTGAAGGTCACGCGTGCGGTGAAGGGGGAGTTTCCCGACACATCGAGCGCTTTCCGCTCCACTTCCTTGCCTTCGCGATACGCCGCCAGCCAATGCTCCGGGGCCGGGTGCGTGTCGCTGGCGAACTGCACGATCACCGGCGTCAGCCCGACACGCTCCACGCCGAAGGGCGGACGCCAGGGATGACCCGGATCAAACTGAAACCGCGTCGCGGAGGTCACGGCGGCTCGTTGCTTTGTCGTCCTGCCGGGATGCTCGAAGAGGAAGCGGATGTCCTCCGGCTTCAGCGCCTCGTCGTAGAGTTGCAGCTCGTCAAGCAGGCCGCGCAGGTGTGACCGCACATAGCGCCAAGTATCGCCATCGGCGCGGCAGCCGATCCGCAGCACGCTGTCCGGCGCATCGGGCTTCAGCGTGAAATCGCCGCCCCGGAACGTCCCTTTGTCCGCCGGAGTCTTGCCATGAGCGTCCACATAGAGAGTGAAATGCGGCGCCTCCGCCGCGCGATACGTCATAGCGATGTGATGCCATCCACCGTCATTCGGGACGAGGCCGTTTGAGGCGCGAAAATTCGTGATCCACTCGCCCTGGCCCTCGCCATGCACCTGAATTCCCTCGATGCCGAAGACGCCGAAGAACTTGTCCGGCGCGGCGGTCAGGTCGGCGCGGCCTTTGAAGAGCACCGGCATCTCCGCGTAGTAGTTCCCCACATTGACCCACGTCGCGAGGGTGAAGTCGCGGCTGAAGTCGATCGCCGAAGGATTCGCCAGCTCGATGCCCGCGTTGACCTTTTCGATCACCACTGCGTTGCCCACGCGTCCTGGGGCAAAGGTAGGCGCGAGCTTCGGATCGACCGAGCGGCCATCGTGTTGACCGGAGACATCCTTCAGGTCGCTGTCGAAGCGGAAATGCGCGACGAGGTCGGCGCGGACCGGCGAAAGCAAGCCTAGCAGAAGAGCAGTGAGGAGTGTGAGGGTGTGTTTCGTGGATGGAATGTTCTCCAAGTGGCGAATGGGAATCGCAGCCAGTCCTTTCTCGGCACGGCTCGCGTGGGTCTTGATGTCAGGCTTTGCAAAACCGAGCCATGCCATCAGATGCGCACGAAAAGCTTGTTTCGATACATCCACCAAGCGACCAGCCAGAGGGTGAAGCCGATGGCCGGGTATCTCAGCACGGATTCCCACTCGGGGCCGGCGATGAGGAACACGTCTTTGCCAAGGTAGCGCTGCCACATGCTGGTCACCCAGGGCTTCAGGAGCTGCGACATCAGGTAGAGTGCGATGGAGTTGGCCCCGGCAACGATGAAGGGGAAGGTCCAGCGCCGCCAGCCACGCATGTCCACGATGTAATAGAACGCCGCGAGCATGAGCACGCACATGCCGGTGCAGACGAGGCTGAAGCTGGGCGTCCAGATGCGCTTCACAAGCGGGCAGAGGCCGCTGTAGCCGAACAACTCGCCCGCGACCACGAGGGCGGCACCGGCGATGAGCAGCACGCGCAGAATGCGCGTGTTGCCGATGTCTCGCTCGCGCACCCAGTCGGCGCACATGATGCCGCCGATCATCGTGGCGAGGGATGGTAGAAAATTGAGCGTGTGATAGCCGCCGTCATTGGCGACGAAGGGGGCGTTTTGCGGGAAAAGATTCAGGAACCACACGTCGAAGGCGTGCGCGGCATTGGAGCTTTTCCACCACGCCTGATCGATGCCGACGTGGTTAACGGCGGCCCACTCAGGCGTGATGCCGGGGCCGAGTTGGGACGATCCGCCGTGCAGGACAAAGAGCAGCCATGTGCCGATCAGCGCGACACCTGCCGCGATGGCTTGCACACGATAGCCGCGGCCGACAAAGAGAGCAGCGAGCGGATAACAAAGGCCGATTTGTGCGAGCGTGTTCGTCAGCGTCCAGGCATCATGTGGTCTGCTGTGCGAGGCGAGAAAGATGCCGAGAAGGATGAGCATCCCCGAGCGGATCAACGTGTGGCGGACGATCTGGCCGCGTGTCTGACCTTCGCGTTGGCGTCTGGCCTGCGAGAACGGCATCGCCATGCCGACCATGAACATGAACGCCGGCATGATGAGGTCCCAGAAGCCCCAGCCAGCCCACGCGCCATGATCAAACTGCGCGTGGAAGAACTTCCACCAACCCGAGTCGGGATGGGCCTGCATCTTCAGTTCGCTGAACTTCCCCATGCCGAAGCCGCCCCAGGTGAGGCAGATCATGATGAAGCCGCGATAAGCATCGAGCGACAACAGGCGGCTGTTTGTCGTGACGGTGTCAGGTGAAGGTGGTGTGGTCATGGCAGTGTTAGGCAAAAGTGGCAAGCAGTGCGGTGGTTCCCTCAGGCAAATCAAACGCGACATGCGTGCGTGCGCCTTCCTGCATGAAAGTGCCGCTGCGAAAGTCGCGCATCGATTTCACCTCGCGCAGATCATTGCCGCCGAGGCGAAGACGTTTCGCTGTGCGGTTTAGCGTGAGCGTGAAGTTGGCCGCTGGAAACTTCGTGATGATGTTCACTCCGGCTTCGTCTGCGCTGACTCCTGGCGCGATGGCGATGTCGCTCAGTTTCTTCGCCATCTCGTAGCGTCCGATGTCGCTCGTCTTCACCCACAGCGTGCGGGTGCGGTCGGGGTCGAGTGCATCAAGGCGGCGTTTCACGATCCTCAGCGTCTTGAAGCCGGGAGCGCCGTTGGCGTAAAAGCATGGCCAGTGGCCGAGCAGGATCGTCGGCAGCTCCTGCTTCAACAGCGCAGGCACGCGACCCTTTTCCAAATCCTCCGCGATGAACTTGTCCGGCTCCGATGGATCATAGCCCGAGCCGCCGAACCAGTCGCCCGTGCCCGGCATCACGCTGGCGATCGCGCGGCCCTGCGTCTTGTCCACATGCCAAAGCGGTGTCTCCGGGTTTTCCTCGGCACGCACCCAGACGAAATAAAAGGGCCGCGTGTTGCCTGTGACGCGAATGGCGGCATCGAGCGCGGCGCGGGCATACGCGT
>CAMBPV010000253.1 GCA_945869695.1 Prosthecobacter debontii | reverse complement strand
TTCATCCGGCAAGGACTTCGCGTCCTTCCCTGAACCTGCGGATAGGCTTCTCACGAAGCAGCCCGCGAATCCCATGCAGCCAGCACACCACGCCTTTCTCAATCAAACGTGCTGCGCTTCCAGCCTGCCAATGCAAGCTGGGCCGCAGCCATAAAGTCTCGGCCAACTGCAAAGAGCACTTCTCATCGCGATATTGTTCACCAAACCAAATACACAAATGAAGACCACACCAGCCAACGCTCTCGTTATCATCGTTGCCGTTCTAGGCAGTCTATTCTCAACCACACTAGCGAGGAGTGCTGATTCCGAAGCGTTTGTTGGTGACTGGTGCAACAAGGATTTCAATTCGAGGGGCAATACACGTATTCGCATCTACCTCGACGGAGAGAAGCTCATGGTCCACATGTGGGGCCGTTGTCATCCAACCGAGTGCGATTGGGGCGAGACAACTGCTACAATTGTGCCGGAGGACAAAAAATCCATCTCAGTCACTTGGAACCAAGGTTTCGCAGTAAGCACCCAGAAGTTAACACTTCAAGAAGACGGAGGCCTAAAGCTCTCAGGGACCAGAACCTACAAAGACACCAAAAGGCCAGCAATGAAGGAAGGTGGCGATTTTGCCAAAGGCCTCAAACACGATTGGAGCGACGTCGAAGACAAATCCAAAAAGTAGCCCAATGACCACCAACGAAGCCGAACGGACATGGTTATCATTGCGCGAAGCCGCAAGGATAACGGTGTGTGCCCAGCATGGGCACAGTCCTGATGGGGTTGAAGTCCCCTGTAGATAAACCAGACATGACGAAAACATACTCATGAAACTACTAGCCGAAATCAAGGTGTGTCCGAGTGATCGGCACGCTGAAAGAAGATTAGGCAAGCACTGTGAGCCGATGAACAAGAACCTGATACAAGGCCGTTGCGACGGGCAGGACTGTGTTCTTACCTGGGGAGATCTCACCCGTGAGAGCGGGTGAGAAGTCAGCAGAGGCCATAGTAACTCGTCACGAGCCGGGGACCGCGAGGGTCCATATCAACTCGATACCGGAAGCCTTGAGGCGATGAAGTGCCGAACCAGAGAGTTGCCAAGCGACCCCGTGCCGGGGAGTGAGTCCGCTAAAGCCAGACGGCTCAGGACAAGCTCGACTCAGCACGGTGGGAAGAATAGCGAGGCATCAGCCGAGACAGAGACGGGGTTAGAGCAGGTGCTCGAAGCCTCGAACATGCAACGCGCCTGGCAGAGGGTCAGGCGCAATCGCGGAGCGCCGGGCATTGATGGAATGACCATTGATGAGTTCCCGGCATTTGCCCGCGAGCACTGGGAGCGGATAAGCTCCCAGATCAAAGAGGGGACCTATCGCCCTGCACCCGTGCGTCGCGTATACATCCCTAAACCCGATGGGTCCCAAAGACCCCTCGGGGTTCCGACGGTGCTGGATCGGGTGATTCAGCAGGCATCGCCCAAGTGCTCACTCCGCTCTATGATGGTGAGTTTAGCGACCAAAGTTACGGCTTCCGCGAGGGTCGCAATGCCCATCAGGCAGTGCGTCGAGTGCAAGCGGGTTGGGAACTCAACCGCTGTCATGCCATCGATTGTAATCTCAAGGCGTTCTTCGACATGGTGAACCATGAGCGTGCCCGAAGAATTCCCTAAGGTATAAAAACGATCCAAGATTGCTTTGGCCATGCGGTGAGGCTGACGGATGAACGGATAGCGCATATTTTGGAAGATCCCGAAATGCGTGAGATGGGTGCGGAGATCGAGCGGGTCTTGACTGAGCCGCAGGCCGTGCGCCGCTCGCGTTCGGATGACGCGGTGCGCTTGTTTTACGAATTTTACGCCCAGACAATTGTGGGTGGTAAATGGCTGTGCGTTGTCGTAAAATACGCGGACGACGACGCCTTTGTCGTCACCGCGTATCTGACCGACAAGCCCAAAACAGGAGAAACATTATGGCCGAAAAAGTAAAAGTCTGGTTCGATGCCGAGGCGGATTTCCTGGAAGTCCGCTTCTCAGGAGTGGCTGGCTACGAGAAGGAAACCAACCACGATGCCGTGATGGAGCGCGTGGACGCGCAGGGGCATGTGGTGGGATTCAGCATCATGGGCGTGAGTCAGTTCAGAAAAGAAAATCCACTGGAGGCGGACTTGGTTTCTGCCTGAGCCTCAGGCCAAGAGCCCTCACTGCGTGGTCTGGTGTTTCAGGTTGCAGGATTCCCCAAATTCGACCTGCCCGGGCGAAAAAGATGCCAGGCGTCTTCCTCCAGAAATCGAGTCTTGCCTCCGCCTCCTGCTCGGATACACTCCTATACATTAGGCCACTCCACGCGACTCCAACTGATACCCTATGAAAACTCAAAAACTCCAAACCTTGCTAGCATTGATTGCCTGTTCCTCACTCACGGCACATGCCGCGGTCATCCTCGGCCCCATTACAAATCCAAGCAATGGGCATTCGTACCTTCTCCTTGCAACTTCTTCTTGGACCGACGCCGAGGCAGAAGCTATTTCTTTAGGCGGTCACTTGGCCACCGTTCGCAGCAGTGCCGAGAACCAGTGGATTATTGATACATTTACCCTTTCGGGATCACAGAATCGCCGATTGTGGATTGGCCTCAACGACGCAGCTATCGAAGGAACATTTGTGTGGACGAGTGGCGAGCCTGTATCGTTCACGTATTGGGCCTCCGGCGAGCCCAACAGCCTCGGTAATGAAGATTACACAGAAATTGTTCAGCCTGTTTTCAACCCCAATTTCCCGCTCCTCGTTCCGGGTTCTTGGAACGACTCTACGGGCGCCGCCATTGATGGCAATCAACCCACTATTCCATACCACGGTGTTGTCGAGATTGTTCCTGAACCGACCACTGCCGGGCTTCTTCTATTCGGCCTGACAACAATTCTGATTCGTAGATCGCGCAAACCCAATGAACGAAACGTGGCCTAACGGACATGGTTATCATTGCGCGAAGCCGCAATGATAACGGTTGTTGGACGAGTTGCGGTCGAGGTGGCTTGAGCCTACTCCTTGGGGAAAGCTTTGGGCTGCTTTGGCTTTGGGCTTGCTCCGACCCTGCACAGGTTAAAAACCCGTGCCACTTTCAGCTTCCTGCTCTGGCTAGGCATCGAACCCAGCCGTTTGACACCGCAGAGATGAGAAGACCGCAGAGATGAAATTGGAAAGGGTGTCCTCTGCGTTCCTCTGATCTCTGGCGGTGTGGCATTCCGGAATGGGCTTGTGCGCGGGTCGTGGCCTGAAAAAGATGCTGGGCAGGTTCCTCTGACAATACCCGTCACGCCGAACCCAACGGAAAAAGGATGGCTAACACTCTCGTGTCGAGCCCGGGTTTTGAGGCCGGGATTTCATCTGGAGCGTTTTACACCGCGAGAGATTGGAGTAGCGCAGAGAAAGGAGGTCTGAAGGGGGGCGGGGTGGCAATGGATGGGGAGCTTGGTTGATCTTTCTTCTTTTTCTGGGTAGCGTGGGCGCGTGGAGATCTTGTCTGTGCGTTGCAATCACTAGGTTGCCCCTTTGGAGCTGGCGGGGGAGACTCGCTTTGTGACTTGCCAGTTTTGCAAAAGCAGCCTGGAGGTGAAGCGGACGGATTCTTGGGTGATCACCCTTTGGTGATGCACTCATCGAGATTCAAGAGGGCGGCGGCGATGGCGTACCAGGCTTCGCTTTCTCGGGCGGAGGATTTAAGCTGCTCGTGAAAGAGGGTGCGGAGGAGGGTGGCCTCGCTCTCGGTGGGATTGCGGGAGAGGGCGAGGCGGAAGGCTTGGCTGATTTTTTCTTCGGGGGTCTTTGCGGTCAGGGAGGTGATCCGCTGGGCGAAGGCGGTGGTGGCCTCGACGTAAACGGGATCATTGAGGAGGGTGAGGGCTTGGAGCGGGGTGTTGGAGCGGGAGCGCTTCACGACGCAGGCCATGCGAGCGGAGGCGTCGAAGTTCATGAAGCTGGGATTGGGTGAGCCGCGCTTCAGGACGACGTAGAGTCCGCGCCGGTATTTCCCCTCTCCGGGTGTGACGGTGTAGTCATACTGGGCACCGCCCACTTTTTTCCAAAGTCCGTCTGGCTGCGGAGGGCGGATGGGTGGCCCGCCTTTCCCGAGGCTGAGGAGGCCGGCGATGGAGAGGGCATTGTCGCGGATCATCTCAGCATCCATGCGGAAGCGGGGGCCGCGCCAGAGAAGGGTGTTAGCAGGATCCGTGGCTGCAGCGGGGTGGATGAAGCTGCTGCTCTGGCGATAGGTGGCGGAGGTGACGATCTTTTTGAGGAGGTGCTTCAGGCTCCAGCCGCTCTCCATGAACTCGGTGGCGAGCCAGTCCAGGAGCTCGGGATGAGTGGGTGGCTCGCCTTTGATGCCGAAGTCCTCGACGGTGCTGACGATGCCGCGCCCAAAGATCTCGGCCCACCAGCGATTCACGGTGACGCGGGCGGTGAGGGGATGGTCTCTGGAGACGAGCCAGCGTGCGAGGTCAAGGCGGGTGCCGGACCCCGTGGCCTTGGTGTCGATGACGGCGGGTGTGGCTGCGGTGACGGGCTCACTGGGCTGGGTGTACTCGCCACGTTTGAAAATGCGGGTCATCCTCGGAGCTTCGAGCTCGCGCATGACCTCGGTGGTGGTCTCGGCGAGAGCGGCGAGCTTTTGGTTCAAATTTTTGAGGGTGAGTGTGAGCTGAGTTTTCTGCGGGTGGTCCTCCTTGGCGCCCGGCGCGTCGGGAAGGGGACCCGAGATGAGGGACAGGCGCAGCCGACCGATGACCCGAGAGCCGCCGTGGTGCTGCGGCATCTGGATGGTGATTTTGTCTCCGGGCTGGCCTTTCAGGGGCTGCGCAAAATGGAAGGCGATCCAGTGGGACTCGTGGAAGCGGGGATTGATGGCCCAGGATTGATTGCCTGCACCGGTGACGAGGTTTGAGGCGTCGAATCCTTTCTGCGAGAAGCTGGCCAC
>CAMBPV010000252.1 GCA_945869695.1 Prosthecobacter debontii | reverse complement strand
TGGCTCGTGATCAGATCAAGCGCCTCATGGATCCAATCCGCCCGAAGGCCAAAGCCAAAGTGGGGGCGGCTGAAGACGATGGATTCCTACCGCCAGGTGCATCAAGCGCACCGGAAGAACGGAACACCATGAAGCCTAAGCTGCCAGAGGGCGTAGCTGAGTACTTCATCGATACCGATACGAACGCCGAGAGCCTTTGCTACGTGCCTGCCATCTTGCGCAGTGCCGTTGTTGTTTTTGACGATGCCAAGCGCAAAATCACTGGTTGCTCCAGTGTCACCCTGGTAAATCCCATCGACACCGAAAATCAGCGCGTGCTCTGGGATAAATTTGTCGAAGTTCCGCGTGATGCGGATCTCTCCACTTACAGCAGTGAGGCAAAGGAGGGAGCGGAGTTCACTGACCTTCCAGGCGCGGCCATGAAGTCCAGCACTTACACCAGCATCAAGAAGGATTTCACCGACTGGGTGTATGCCAATCATACTCTCGAAGTGAGTTTCAGCCCACTCCTGGAGGCTTACTCAAATCCCGGCGAAAAAGCTGACGAGTTCAAGATTCGCATCACTCAGACCGCGCGCGAGCTTCGGGACAAGGCCATCGAAGATATGCGAGCCAAGAATGCCAAGGTCATGAAATCGCTCGAGGAAAAAGCGATGAAAGCCATGCAAAAAGTGGAAGCTCAGAAGGCCCAGGCCAGCAGTGCAAAACTCTCCACTGCCGTGTCCATCGGCACCAGTTTATTGGGTGCTCTATTCGGTAGAAAAAACGGCATCGGAGCAGCGGCGTCCCTCATCAAAGGCACCACCGTGACCAGCGCATCCCGCGCCATGAAAGAGTCCCAAGATGTTGCCACCGCAGAAGCTGAATTGGACCGTTTCCGTTTGGAGATGGGTGAGTTGGAAAAGCAACTTGCCGATGAAACCCAAAAGATCCGCGATCAATACGACCCCACCACCCTGGCCTTGGAGACGATCAAACTATCGCCCGTGAAGAAGAACATCCAAGTCACCGCCACCGGCATCCTCTGGCAGCCCCATGAGCGCGTGGGTGGAGACTTGAGGAAGGCTTGGTAGTCCTCGTCCGGTTTCAACGGGCCACCCAACACAGGCGTTAGGGACACGTTCCCGACCGATTGGAAGTCCTGCGTTTGCGCATCAGCGTTCTCGGCTGCTCAAGACTTCGTGAGCTTTTCGCGGGGTCTCGAATTTTCTTCAGCTCATTTCCAGAGCCGACCCCAAGAATCTCCAGCTCGTCGCCGTCTGTGCTTGTTTAGTTCCCTAATTTTCTGTATTCTATGAAAATTCATTCGGAGTTCTTCATAATCTCCATCTTTAACGCAACTTCTTTTATGAATCGTATCCTCTCCACTTTAGTCTGGGTCAGCCTGCAAGTCGGCCTTAGTTTTGGTCAAGACGTTGCCCCTGCCGCTCCAGTGCCGCCGCCGACTCCTTCCGTTTCACCTGCGGCCCCGAAAGAGGAAACAAAGCTCCCGGTGCGCGAGCGTGAACGGACCGTCTATGTGCCGTATGAGGAGCTGGAGAAAACTTTCCAGGATGGTGGGCGGGGTGTGTTCTTGCCGTATCGCGAGTTCTTGGAGCTGTGGGGTGAGCTAACACTCAAGCGCGAAAAAGAAGAAAAGGCTCCGACCGATGGCGTCGTCTCACGCGCCGAATACACAGGTCGAGTCGAAGATGGAACACTCACGCTGGATGCAAAGATCACGGTTGAGTCTTTTCAAAAAAGCTGGGTCTCCCTTCCACTGGGCGCCGCCGACATGGCCGGAATCGGCGAGGCCGTGACGGGCAAGGCTGTGCTGCAATCTGGAACCGAGGGTGTGAAAGTGCTGCTGCCTGAAAAAGGTGTCTATGAATTGAGCCTAAAACTTTTTGCACCGGTGACTCAGGTGAATGGAAAATCGAGGGTCAAGCTATCCCTGCCACGCGCAGCCGTCTCCAAACTTACCGCAGCCATTCCTGGTGAAGCTCTTGAGTTTGAGGTCACACCCGCAGCAGCCTTCACCTCGCGGGCGACGGCGGCGGGTCAGACGGAGTTAAGTTTTTTCTTCGGCGCGGGCGCTTCCCATGAGGTCTCCTGGGGTGCCCCGCAGGGAGCCACCCAGCTGACGCCTTTGATTCTGGTTGATACAAAACTGACGTCTTCTATTGGTGCGGGATCCATCGCCACAAACGCGGAAATCAAGTATCGACTCATGCGTGCGCCCGTGGCTGCATTCCGGATCGGAATTCCGAAAGGCCAGGAAGTTCTCGGTGTCACCGGGGATGACATCAAGGAGTGGAACATCGAGGCCAGTGGCGAGAGTCAAACGCTGGTCGTCACGCCGAACAAGCCGGTGAAAGACAACTATGCACTCACGCTTGCCCTTGAAGCCGCCATTCCCAAATTACCTGCGGAAGTGTCGGTGCCGGGCCTTGTGATCGAAGGTGCCTCGTATGCGAGAGGCACAGCCAGCGTGCAGACGGAATCCCAGTTTGATGCCACCGCCAAAGGAATCGAAAACGTGGCACGAGCCAATGCATCAGGATCCACCCCGCAGGGCCTGATAGCGGTGGGAAGTTTCCGTTTGCTGAAGCAACCTTACAAACTCTCACTCGATGTCACCGAAGCAAAACCACAGATCGAAGTGAGCAGCCTCACCAAGCTCGATGTTCAGCGCGATGCGGTGAAGATCGATACCGAGTTCGACATCAATGTGCGCCGTGTCGGAATCTTTGAGACCAAGATCACACTGCCTGCCAATCTCTCTCTCACCGCCGTTACGGGCGATGGCATCGCAGAATGGAGCGCGGTGCCCACACCGCCAGCCACGCAGACCCTCACGGTCAAACTGAACCAGCAGAAAACGGGACTCTTCAAAATCAAACTCGGTGCACGTCAGATGCGGACTCAGCCAACGGAGGATTTGTCCATTCCCACCTTCACCATCACGGATGCCGGCCGCCACGAGGCCAAGGTGGGTGTCAGCATTCACTCCAGTTTGGAAGCGAATACGAAAGACATCGGTGGTTTTCAACAGGAAGACGTCAGTGCCCTCGGCGCGATGATGAGCAAGGGCGGCAGTTCGGCCGCAACATTGGCTTTTCGTTACCGTGATGCCGCTAAACCCGCTGCACTCGGCTTCAAGAGTCGCGACCCGCAGGTGAGTGTCGAGGTGCTCACTCTTGTGGAGGCAAAAGAGCAGTCCACGCGCCATCAGTGGACACTCGCCTTCGATGTCGCTTATGCTGCCGTGGATCGTTTCGTGCTCGCACTGCCCAAGGCGGCGGCTAATGAAATTCGTCTCATTGATCCCCAGGTCAAAGAGACCAACAAAGCCTACACGCCCGACCCCGCAAAGATCAAGGGTGCCGACACCGCTAATCTCACCTTCTGGGAAGTCGTGCTGCGGAGCGAAAAAACGGGTGCGTTTCAGCTCAGTCTCAGTCACGAAAAACAAGGCGCTCTGGAAGCCGGAAAAACGGGCAAGGTGGAGCTACTTCAACTCCACGTGCCCGGTGCCTTTCAAGAAACCGGTCAGGTGGCGGTGATCAAGGACGACAGCCTGGAGATTCGGAGTTCACAACCCGAAAACCTCGAGGAAATCGACTCTCGCGAGTTGCACCCTTCGATTCAACGACCCGGAGTTTTCCTCGCCTTTAAGTATCGCACCTTGCCATTGAAGCTCGCCGTCGAGATTGCCAAAAACGATTACTTCAAAGTTCCCCAGGCCGTGGTCACTCACGCGGATCTCACCACCGCAGTTGCCACGGATCGCGCACAATCCACTGAGGTGATCTATTGGGTGAAAAACATCGACCTCCAGTTTCTCGTAGTCACATTGCCGGTCGGCGCAAAACTTCAGAGTGACATCATTGTCGGTCGTGAGGTCCAGCAGCCGATGCGACGCGAAGGCAGTGAGGATTTGTTGGTGCGCTTGCCCTCCGGCTCCGGCAGCAGTCGGGAAGCATTCCCGGTGCGCTTTGTTTATGAGGTGCCGAGTGCGAAGCCTGGTGAAAAACTCGGCACCACCGGAAACTTTGCCGTGGAGCCGCCGAGCGTGGGTGAGGTAAAAGTCTTCGAGACTTGGCATCGGCTTTATCTGCCGGAGGCTTGGCACTACACCCAGTTTGACGGACCGCTCACGCAAAACCTGGCGGATCGGGGATGGATGCGCATCCGTCGGATTATCGATCCGCTCATTCCTGCCCTGGGTCCTCAGGCCAGCCGCGCGAATGACTTTAAGTGGAATGATCCGCCCGCCGTCGCAGCGGAAGTGAAATCTCTTTTTGACTTCCAAGTGCCCAATCAAGGCCATCTCGAAACGCTTCGACGTCTCGGGCCGCCTGCCAAGATCACAGCCAGCTTCCGCTCCAAAAAACTTACGTTTGCGTTTGAGGCTATCGCCTTCCTACTCACCGCTATGCTCGGTGTATCGCTGAGCCGGCGTGCGCTGATCAAGAAGCTCTTCTTCGTGGTGATCCTCGGTTGTGGTACAGTGCTGGCCACCGGTTTGGTGACTCAAGCCAACGCGGCCATCGCCAATGCCGTCATCCTCGCGGTTGGGTTGGTCATTGGTCTTTGGTTGTTGCTCGGATTCTTATCGCTGTTCAAACGCAAAGAACCTGCTGCGCCAGCGCCGCCATCTCCTGCTGCACCGCCGATTTTGACGACCCCTCCCGTTCCACTCGTTGCCACTCCGCCTCCACTGCAGACCACACCGGTCGTTGTGCCTAAGCCCATCCCGGTGTCATCGGATGATCTCGAGTTCCCTGAGGTGGACAGCGGAGATAAAAAAGCGGGTGAATGATTCAGCCGCCCACCCAAACACGATGAGAACTTTCGTCCATCGAGGAAGAACAGCGCTGGCGGTCCTGCTTGGGCTGGCCCTTCCGCTGAGTGCTGCGGAGAAGCCGCAGCCACGTCAGCCGGATCGCACTGAGCTTTGGGTGGCCAGTGAGGATCTGGAAAAGGTGCTGGAGAAGAACTCAAACGCGGTGCTCCTC
>CAMBPV010000251.1 GCA_945869695.1 Prosthecobacter debontii | reverse complement strand
CTTGGTCTTCACGCTGCTTTGGGATTACGTTGGCACCGTTCTGAGCGGTGGGCGTGGGTATGACGGCACGCTGGCGGACATGATGTATTTTGGGATCGAAAACAACTCACCTTTGGATCACACATGGCCGACTGTTTTGGGTAATCTCTTTTTCCTTCAGGACATCGTCACGCCCATGCTGGGGTCCAATTTGGCACTCTGGAGTCTGGCCAATGAGTTTTGGTACTACATGATTTTTCCGCTGGGCTTTTTGGCGTTGATGGGCGGCGTTTCCACGGCGCTCCGTGCTCTTTTCGCTCTCACCGCCTTGCTGATCTGCGCCGCCATGCCTCATTCGGTTTTGGAAGGAGGCATCGTGTGGCTGATGGGCTATGGCTGCTGGTTGATCACGCATCACGAAAAAGCAGCGCAGATTTTTCGGAAACCGTGGGTGGGGGTGATGTTAGGCGCCGGCCTGTTGGTTTCGCTGGCGACGGTAAAACAAGGTCATTGGTTGGCTTCTGACTACGTGCTGGGTGCCTGTTTCAGCCTGCTGCTTCCCATCATGGTCTGCATCCGTGAGTTACCAGCGTGGCTGAAGCGGATCTCCTTCGGGTTGTCGGATATCTCCTACAGCTTGTACCTTTCCCACTTCCCGATCTTGGCTCTGCTGATCTTCGGATTTTTGAAACAGGATCACCTGTGGCCGGGAGTCGAGAGTTACTCGCTCTATCTCGGTTTGATGGCGCTACTCGTCCTGCACGCTTACGGAGTTTGGTTCCTTTTTGAAAAACGAACCCCTGCTCTACGGAAACAAATGCTCGCATTGGTTGATCGAATCAGCTTCGGATTTCGGACACCTCGGGAGTCGGTTGTGATTCCATCTTCTGCCAACAAGACGCCATGAAGCTTCTGATTGTTGATCCAGATATCTCGCTGGTCAGTCCCTCCATGAAGGGAGTGATCCGATCCTTTCCCGAGATTCGTGCCGCGGGTTTTGAGATCGAAGTTTGGTGCTGGCGTTGCGATGAAGGGATCAACCCCGACCGCGTCGTCAAACTCCCCGTTTTAGGTGCCAGAAAACTGGGGCCGCTTCAGGCTGTTATCTTTTCGGTGATGGTGTCACTCCGAGCGTTTTTCCATTTCAAGCTGCTGAGGAAATCACGTCCGGATGTGATTTTTTCTCTCGTGCCTTATCTTGCGGATTGTGATGTGGCGCACGCCCAGTTTTCGCCTTGGGACTGGGGGCTTCGGATGAAGGCCATGGGTAGCTTTTCGGTGAAGGAGTGGCTGGAGCGTGCTGCGAATTGGATTATCCGCGAATGGACCAACAGCTTTCTCCGTCGGACACGAGCCACTTCCATCATCGTGCCATCGGATGCCGTGGCTGAGGACTTCCATCGCGCCGTCGAACATCGGGGAATCGTCGTGCTGCCAAACTCGTATGACCCCACTCGATTCAATCTTTCGGTGAAGGATCGGTGGAGAGTCTCGCAGCGTCAGGAGTTGGGCTATGAAGATGAAAAAGTCTTCCTCTTTGTCAGCACTGGACATTATCGTCGAAAAGGATTTTTCCTCGCCGTCGAGGCACTGGAGAAACTTCAGCTGAACCACCCTGAAGCGCGGTTGCTTGTCGTCGGCGGGCTGCCTGCAACCCTCGAAAAGCTGAAGCATCGTTTGGATGCTCAACATGAAGGTTGGAGGGACTGGCTCCATTTTGCCGGCACCACCTCGGAACCTGAAAAGTTCATGGCAGCGGCTGACGCGTTTCTTTTCCCGTCGTATTCAGAGGCACTCGCGCTGGTGGAGATCGAGGCTGCGGCCTGTGGACTGCCTTTGTTTTTGACGCATCACCATGGGTCGGAAATGATTTTGGAAAATGGAATCAATGGCAGCCTCATTGATTTCGATTCGACTCACATTGCCAAAACATTGGAACGCTTTCTGAGTGGAGATTGGGTGCCGAAAGAGGCCAGTCTGAAGCGTGCTCTGGACCGCGCGGGTTACGCCGCTGCTCTCGTCAGGGAACTGCGTGTGGCCGCACGAAAGGCGAAAACGACCATCACGCCTCTGGAGCCTACGCCTGTCCATCAGGGGTGAATCCTTTCGAGAATCTCCCGAGCTATTGGGACGTCTGAGCCATGCCCCGGATCGCGATTGTTACCCGAGCTCTCGCTCCTTATCACCGCGCGGTGCAGGAAGCTTTTGCGGCTTCATTGGGTGAAGGGAGTGAGCTGCGATTGTTCTACCCGGCCGATGTCGGAAGCGTATTCAGCCGCGAGAGCACCTTGCCCCGAGGACCCAACATTCAATGCGAATGGATCGAGTCATTCGGGCTTTCGGTCGAGGCCACGCGCTTTTTGGTGAAGTGGCGCAGCGAGTCATTTGGCACTCAGTTACCCTCTCTCGATTTGTGGCGAAAACTCCGGGCTTTCGATCCTCATTTGACCTGGGTTCATGAGCTGAGTCCTTACACCCTCGCTGGAATGATGATGTCAAAGTGGCTGGGCAAGCCTGTTGTAATGTCGAGCGAAGTGGGTAGCCGGAATCGACACCTTTTTCCCCATTCAGTTCGTCTTTGGCATCAAGGGTGGGGACAGTTTGCGGATGGAGTGATTGCCTGTTCTCCTGCGGCGAGAGAGCCGCTGGGTGGGAGGGGGAAGCCAGTTGTCGAGGCCTATCACGCAGCTGATAGCAGGCATTGGCTTCCGAGTGATCATGGTTCGAGAGCGAATGGCCCGGTGACCTTTATCTTCACGGGTCGGCTGATAGAACGGAAGGGTATCGATCTCTTGATGCGGGCCGCGCGAGAGTTGCGGATTCGAAAACCGGATGGCTGGAGAGTGATCCTCGCAGGGTCTGACCCAGACGATTGGGCAAAAAATCAGGTGATGAAATACGAGCTGAGCGATCGCGTGCAATTCACGGGTCACTTGGAGTCGGATCAGCTTCGAGCCGAGATGAGCAGAGCTGATGTTTTTGTTTTGCCTTCCCGCGCGGATACTTATGCAGCCGTGGTGCATGAGGCGGCGTGTCTCGGCTTGCCTCTTTTGATCAGTCGCCACGCCGGGGCGGCTGACGCGTTGGTGAGTGAAGGTGAGAACGGCTTTGTCATCGACCCCGAGGTGACGAGTGACTTTGCAGAAAAGATGGAGCGGCTTTGTGATACGAACCTCCGGAGACGCATGGCAACTGGTTCACGCCAAATTGCCGAATCCCACTCGGCTCATATTCGTGGACCCGCGGTGAGAGAATGGATGCGAGAGCACTTCAGTGTGTAGAGCCCTTTTAGTGAGCGTGAAGTCTTCAACGATTCAGTTTGTGCTTTCTGCGCTGCTGCTGCTTTTATCGGTCTTGGCTCTCATTGCCTTTTTGCCGTATGCCGCTGGCTACGGGCATCATCGGAGGACGCTGCTTCAAATTCTCCTCACTCACTGGGCCAATCCCACCTGGCAACACGGTGCGCTGGCACTTCCGATTGCCGCTTTCTTGATTTGGCGGATGAAGGAAGCGTTTTCAAAAATCCCCCTGAAGCCATCGGCTGCGGGTCTCGCCCTCATGGGTTTTGCCGGGCTGATTTATTTCGCCGGTTACAAGGCGCACCTCATTTACTTCGGTTTTGCGGGGGTGCAGTTGTTCGTCGCGGGTGCGTGCATTTGGATTCTGGGTTGGGCGCGAATGAGGGCCTGTGTTTTCCCGTGGTTGATGCTCACTTTTGCCTGGCCCCTTTTGTTTCTGGAGGAGTCACTCGCTTTTCATTTGCGATTGCTGATGGTGTCATGCGCGGGTGGAGTTCTCGATTTATTGGGAATCGATGTGATCCGAGAAGGCACGGCGCTAGTGTCTGCGCCTGATCCGGTCTCAGGCTTGGAGGCGGGTGCGATCTTCCGAATGAACATTGACGCCCCATGCAGTGGACTGCGCTCACTCTTTGCGCTGATGATGGTGAGTGCGGTTTATGCCTGGTCCCGGCAGAAAGTCGTGTGGCGCCGGTGGGTTCTCTTTTTTTGCAGCCTGCCCCTCGCGGTCATCGCCAACATGGCGCGCATCTTTTTGCTGATCGGCGCATCTGCTCTGTTCGGTCAGGAGTTCGCCGTGGGTAGTGAGGAGAAGGAGGTCTCGACCTTCCATTTTCTCTCAGGGTTGGTTGTGTTTGTCATCGCGCTGGCTGGTCTGGAGGCGATCTCCATGCTGCTGAATCGGCTATTTGATCGTCGTAAATCCGCAACCACCCAGCGGCAAAACGTGAGGGCCGCGATCGTGCCTCGACATCCATGATTTTACGCTCCGCCATCACCCTCGCCTGCGCGGCCATCACCTGCTTCGCGTGCCGCCTCTCGCCGGAGCCGCGTCAAGGTGAGGAGTGTGGCGTGATCATGAAACTACCTTCCGCGGTTGGACGCTTCATTGGAGAAGCCGGTGAGATTTCAAAGATCGAGCGCGAGACGCTTCCTTCGGACACCGAGATGGCTCGAATGAATTATCACACTGCCGGTTTCAGTGCTCGGGAGAGAAATCTCGCCACGGTTACCATCGTCCTGTCGGGAGCCGAGCGAAGGAGTATTCACCGACCCGAGGTATGTTTGTCGGGTCAGGGTTGGAAGGTGTTGGATGCGCAAACTATTCGAGTGCCTGTTTCGTCCGGGGGTGAGATTTCTGTGCGGGATCTCCTCATTGAAAAGCCAGTGACGCTTGATGATGGAGGGAGACGAGCCCTCCGTGCGCATTACGTGTATTGGTTCGTGGGCAGCGACGTGACGACGCCCAGTCATTGGACGCGCATTTGGCTGAGTGCGCGCGATGGCATTTTCCGGAACGTGAATCACCGGTGGGCTTACCCAGCGGTTATGGCATTGGTCACAGACAATTTTCAGCCCCACGAGGTCGGGCAAAAAAAACGCAACTCGGAGGAAACGCTCTCGATGATCACGAATCTGGTGCGTGATTTGGCACCAACGTTTCAAAAGGATTTATTCGCTTTTCCAATGGGAACAGAGACCGCAGCAATGCCATGAACTGGATCCTGGCCAAAGAAACGGGAGTGGTGATCTACATCATTCGAAGGTTGCAGTGGAG
>CAMBPV010000250.1 GCA_945869695.1 Prosthecobacter debontii | reverse complement strand
GAATCGGGCGCAGGGGCGGTCTGGCAGCGGATGCAATCCTCGTCTGATCATGGCTGGGCTCATGATTCTCGGCGCGGTGGCCTATTATTATTTCGGCACCACCGAATATGAGAATCCGTTCACGGGTCGGAAACAACGTTTGGCAATGCCCACTGCGGAACAAGAGATCGCGATGGGCATGCAGTCGGCACCGCAGATGATTCGGGAGATGGGTGGAGCGCATCCCGACCCGGCGGCCAATGCTTTGTTGGATCGTGTCGGGGCAAAGTTAGTCAACACCACGGGGGTGAAGGAGACGCCGTATAAGTTTGATTTCCATCTTTTGGCGGACGACCAAACGGTGAACGCATTCGCCCTGCCGGGCGGTCAGATTTTCATCACCTCGGCTCTGTTCCGGCTTTTGCAGAATGAAGACCAACTGGCCGGTGTGCTGGGGCACGAAATCGGACATGTGGTCGGGAGGCACTCGAATCAGCAGATGGCAAAGTCACAACTTCTCAACGGTTTGGCCCAAGGTGCGGGCGTTCTTCTCTCCGATGGGCAGAGCATGGGTGGTATGCAAATGGCGCAGATGCTGGGCCAAATGGTGAACATGAAGTATGGGCGCGAGGATGAACTGGAGTCCGATATGCTCGGGGTAAAGTTTTTGCTTCAGGCGGGCTATGATCCTGAGGCGCTGATCGGTGTGATGGAAATCCTGGCCAAGGCGGGGGGTGGAAAGGGACAGCCGGAGATCATGAGCACGCACCCCGCGCCTGAAAATCGGATTGAGTTTATTCGGGAGCAGATCGCGAAGATGCAGGGCGAGCGTCCGGCTCGTTGATCTGGAGGAGTTCTTCATTTACCCAACGGGCGTAGGGGGCGCTGACCTGGGTGGGCTCGAGAGTTAGGATTTCGGGGACTTCGTAGGCGTGGAGTTCCCGGAGTCGCGTTTCGAGGTTTGGGTAATTCTGAGGCGTTGTTTTGAAGATGGCGAGCACCTCCTGGCTGGTCTCCACGGTTCCTTTCCAGCGGTAGATGGATTCGACTGTTGGTATCAAATTGACACAAGCTGCGTGTTGAGAATTGACGAGGGTGGTGCCAATTTGGCGCGCCTGCTCCAAGCTGGGGAAGGTGCAAAAGACTAGAATGACGTTCATGCCCCCCACTCTATGAGATCTGCGTTCATCGACAAGCTGATCAAGCGGATGGATCGCTTAGAACCGGGTGAAGTGCAGGGGGTGCTCCTGGAGATGCTCCGTGAGAAAGGTTTTTTGGAGAAGGTGTTTCAGGCACTTCGAGAAGGGGTGATTCTTTTGGATGCGGTGGGGCTGGTGACTTACGTGAATCGGGCGGCTTGCCAGCTGTTTGGCTTGGAGGAGGAGCAGGTGATCGGTCAGCGACTGGCTCATGGCGTGAGGGGATTGGACTGGGGAGAACTGTTGAAACCCGGGACGGTGGTAAGCCGGGATCTGGAGGTCTTTTACCCGGAGAATCGACTGCTGAATTTTTACGTGACGAGCATTGATGACGATCAACCGATGGGTTTTGTGATGCTGATCCGTGACGTGACCGAGACGCGAAAGCAGACAGAGGCGCAGATCGAGAGTGAGCGGCTGAATGCCTTCACACTTCTCGCAGCGGGGGTGGCTCATGAGCTGGGTAATCCGCTGAACTCGCTGACCATTCACCTCCAACTTCTGGAGCGCCGCATCCGGAAAATGGGCAGACCGGGCGAAGGGCTGAGAGAGCACCTGAGCGTGGCTCAGACTGAGATCAAGCGGCTGGACTTCATCATTGGGCAGTTTTTAGCAGCCATCCGTCCGTCACAGCCGCAGATGCAGCGGACGCAGATCAATGACCTGCTCACAGAGTCCGTGCGCTTTTTGCAGCCCGAGTTGGATGCCGCCAAGGTGAAGGTGAAGTTCGAGCTTCGCGCCGATCTGCCGACGATGCCGTTGGATGCGGGTCAGGTGAAGCAGGCTCTTTACAATCTGATCCGCAATGCCTGCCAGGCGATGCCGAAAGGTGGAAAGCTCACGATCACGAGCAGCTTTACCGACTTCGAAGTGCGCATCAGTTTTGAAGATACCGGGAAGGGGATCAATGCCGAGCAAATGGGGAAACTTTTCCAACCCTTTTCCACCACCAAGCCCACAGGCACGGGCCTGGGCCTGCTGATCGTGCGTCGGATCGTGCGGGAGCATGGCGGAGAGATCGACATCGAGAGTCGGGAAGGGAAGGGGACGCGGGTGAGTCTCTGGCTGCCGCTGGTGGAGAAAAAAGTACGCCTGCTCGCAGACGGAGCGGACGGCTGAGAGATGCATGGAATTGATTTCAACCAAACCTATGAACGAAACAGCAACGGTTCTCATCGTCGATGATGAAAAACACACGAGGGAGGGACTGCGTCTCTCGCTCGAAGATGATTTTGATTGCTACGTGGCGTCGAATGCTGCGGAAGCGCTGGAGAATCTGAAGAATGATCAGATCGACGTCATGCTGACGGATCTGAGACTGGGGCATGATGATGGAATGAAGCTTTTGGATGAGGCGCTGAAGTTACCGCGGCCGCCCGTTTGCATCATGATGACCGCTTACGGCAGTGTGGACACTGCGGTGGAGGCGATGAGGCGCGGGGCCTATCACTTTGTGACCAAGCCGCTGAATCTGGATGAGGTGGATCTGCTGATTAAGCGGGCGCTACGGAGTCGCACTTTGGAATCCGAGAACAAGGTGCTCCGGCAGCAGGTGGAGCGGAAGTTTTCCATCGAGGGCATCCTAGGGCAGAGCGATGTGATGAAAACGGTGCTCGAAACGGTGCAGCAGGTCGCGCCGACGCGGGCTACCGTTTTGATCGAGGGTGAAAGCGGAACGGGTAAAGAACTCGTGGCTCATGCGATCCATAATTTAAGCGGGAGACCCAAACAAAAAATGGTGACGGTGCATTGTGCCGCCCTGTCTCCGCAGATTCTGGAGAGTGAACTTTTCGGTCATGAGAAGGGTTCATTTACGGGAGCTCAGGAGCGGCGGATCGGGAGATTCGAGCTGGCGGATGGAGGGACGTTGTTTCTCGATGAGATCGGTGAGATCGACGCCAGCACCCAGGTGAAGCTGCTGCGTGCATTGGGTGAGCAGATCATCGAGCGCGTGGGTGGGAGCAAGCCGATCAAAGTGGATGTGCGCGTGGTAGCGGCGACGAACAAGGACCTCGCCAAGCTGGTGGAGGAAGGGAAATTCCGTGAGGATCTTTACTGGAGGTTGCGCGTGGTCACCGTGCAGATGCCACCTTTGCGCGAACGGAAGAGCGATGTGCCGGTGCTGGTGGATCATTTTTTAAAGGAGATGGCCAGCTTGAATGGCAAAACGGCCAAGCCGCTGGGGGAGGATGTGATGCCGGTGCTCATGAACTACGAATGGCCGGGCAACGTCCGTGAGCTGCGGACGGTGGTGGAGCACGGGGTGGTGATGTGCAATTCGACCCGCGTGATGCTGAAGCACCTGCCGTCTTATTTGTCGCGCTCTGGCAGTGGACTTCGGGTGCCCTCCATGATGATTTCAAAACCAGGGGGAGCCCCGGCGCAGCATTCTGTGGGCTTTGACCTGAACCTCGAAAAAATGGAGCGCCAGTTTATTCATGAGGCGCTGGAGCGGACCAAGAACAACCGGACCGACGCGGCAGAGTTGCTCGGGCTGAGTCGCAGGACTCTCCAGCGGAAGCTGAAGGAAATGGACATGGTGCGAAAGAAGCGGAAGAGTGAGACAGGTGGAAAATAAACATGTCTGAGGAAATACCCGTCAACGGCCCCCGAATGGGCATCAGCGTAGCGCTGACGCTGTCGTTTTACGTGGTCGTGGTGGTCATGGCGCTCATTCAGGTTTTTGGCATTTTTCGTGGTCTGAGCAGCCCGGTGGGAATGGATCAGGCGCAGATTGCCCGGGAGATTGCCCGTGGAAATGGATTCCACACCAAGATGATCCGCCCCTATGCCTGGCAGCAGATGATCGGCTCCGGCAGGGACGAGCCGCTCTCGAAGATGCAGGATGCCTTTCAGCCGCCGTTGCAACCTTTGATCCTCGCGCCAGTCTTCAAGCTGTTGGAGAAATGGTCGAAGTATGACCCCGCCAATGGTAGCGCCATGTATCTGCTGGATCGAGTGGTGGCGGGGCTCGGGGTGATTTGGTTTCTCCTAGCCATAGCGCTCACGGTTCTCACGTTGCGGGAGCTGTTTGATGAACAAGTGTCGTTGGTGACGGCGGTGATATTGGTTCTGTGTCAGCCGCTCTGGAATTTAGCGGTCAGTGGCAGTCCCCAGATTTTGCTGGTGCTGTGGTTTGCGCTGGCGTTTTACCTTTTCACGAAGGCAATTCTGAGGGTCGAGGAAGGGCTGAGTCCTGTATTGGCTTTACTGGGGGTCGGTTTTGCCTGTGGGCTCATGGTGCTGACGCATTGGCTGGCTCTGGCTCTGGTTTTGGGACTGTGCGTGGCCGCAGGTTTTTTTGTGCCGCGGAGAATTTTGGGGGTCTCCCTGGTCATGGCGATCCCGGCGCTCTGTCTCATGGGCATGGGTTGGAGAAATTACGTCGTTTGCGGTGAGGTTCTGGGAGTGGCAAAGGCGTCCTTTCAGTCCATGCTGGTTTATGGCGGTGACGAGCCGATTTTGAGGGATTTTGTGTCGATGAATCCCGGCATTGCGGTGGATTCCATTTTGAGAAAAATGGGGCTGAATTTTCAAGAGCAGTGGCTGGATGCGCATCGACATCTGGGGGCCATTTTGCCGGCCCTGCTGTTTTTCATCAGTTTGTTCCATCGTTTCCGGCGGTTGGAGGTGAATGCAGCCTGCTGGGCATTGGGGATGGTCTGGCTCGCGACCTCAGTGGCCATGGCCCTGGTGGGGCTGAGGTCCGATGCGCCGGATGACAATAACCTCTTTTGCGCCCTGATCCCGATGATGACGGGCTTCGGAGTGGCCATACTGGCGGTGATGTGGGCGCGTTTGGATTTTGAGCGGGAGTGGTTTTGGCGGGAATGGGGATATGGATTAGCGGCTATTTTTGTTTCCGCCCTTCCCATGCTCTCGACATT
>CAMBPV010000249.1 GCA_945869695.1 Prosthecobacter debontii | reverse complement strand
CCCATGAAACCAAATCACCGTGGCAAACGACCGCTTTTTCGCAGGCGCGTAAACGTCTAGTCGGCACCGTTGATGCTGCTCGTCAGAAAGGCCCTTCTCTTCCCGATAAAGAAGATCCGTCGTGAAATGATAGTTTGAGTCGGTCAATTGCCCACCCAACTCCCGACTGACTTCCCCAAGCATGGCTTCCGCTTCACGGTTCTCGGAAGCAAAGAGCATCTCGGCGGCTCGATCAAGCTTCGCCACGTCACCACCCCGCTTGCGAAGCTGATAAAGCATCACCGGCAGCCGCAGATCCGCCTTGCTCCCGCATCGCGGCAGAGCCTCAAGGCAGCGATAACCGTTGTTACGGGTCGGCTCGATCACCGTCCCCTCGCCATAGTCGTTCCACGTCGCAATTTGAACAATCGACGCCTTGCTCTTCATCGCGAGGTCAAGCGATTCCGCCAAAGTCTTGCCATCACGCGCCGCAATGCTGCCGTAGCTTTCGTGCACACCCGCTCGTTTGTAGATGTCTTTGAATCCCGGAAAAGCCGTCGCAATCAGCTTTTCATCCCGGTCATAAATCAGTTTGAGCTCCTTCGTCCATTGCGCCGGCGAAATAGACTTGCCCCCACTGACGGGTGGCCAAGCAAACACGCCCTCCAGTCCGCTCGCCTTTGCAAGATGTGGCAGACCAAAAACAATCGGCTTGGTCTTCAGATCAAAATTCCATTCCAGATGCTGCGGCCCAAAAACCAGGCAGACCGGTCGCCCTTCGTGCGTCACGTAACTCGCATCGCCAAACCAGTGCTCCTGCGCCCAATCAAGATCCTTCTGAGCCTGTTTCAGGTCTTCACCCTCCTTCAAAGTCTTCAACGCCTGATCTTCGTAACAAATGGCAAACTTCAATCCCGCTTTCTTGAGCCACGGAATCAGCTTCTGCGCATTGCGATGATTCACAGCATGATCATGTATCTTGCTGGCTCCATACCATTCAATAATGACCCCATCGAGCCCAGCCAGTTTCATCAGCAGCACCTGACACTCCAACGCCTGATCATCCCCCGAGTCATAGGGTCCAATGAGGGGGTAGTCGTGCGAGGCGATCTCTCGCTGATCGTCCCACTTCTTCTGATCCGGATCAAAATGCCCCATCGTCCAATGCCAGCCCCACTCCCCACTCACCTCCTTCGTCGCATACCACGGCATGTAGTGAGCAAGCAGAACCTTCCCAGTCACTTCAGCAGCAGCCCACGGGCTCAGCAACAAGACAAGGGCAATTGATTGAAACAGCGTCATCTGATGTCAACGCACGCACCCTCCCCTTTCTTCATCCCTGCATTCACCAGTCGCCCCCGAGGATTGAGTCTTGACACTTCGCGTCCCGCCTCCCATTTTCGATTTCTCGTTCCCCTTATCAATTCACCCAACCATCAAGTCTTATGTCAATCAAAGTAGGAGTTATCGGAGCCGGCGGCATGTTACAGTATCACGCGGCGGGTTTCCGTCAAGCCGGCGCTGAGATCGTCGCCGTTGCCGACGCCGCCCCGGGCGCCGCCGCTAAGGCCGCCGAAAAATACGGCATCGCCAAATCATACGAATCCGTCGAGGCCATGCTAAAAGGCAGCCCGGAAATCAAGGCGGTCAGCGTCATCGTCCCCAACAAATTCCACAAGCCCCTGACCATCCAATGCCTCAAGGCCGGCAAACACGTCTTCTCCGAAAAACCCCCGGCCCTCAACGCCAAAGAAGTGAAGGAGATCATCGTGGCCGCCAAAAAGGCAGGTAAAAAGGTGCTCTTCAACTTCAACAATCGCGCCCGCCCTGAGTCCCAGGCAATGATGAACTACATCAAACAAGGCGCCGTCGGCACCATCAACTCCGCCCAAGCCAAGTGGATCCGCCGCACCGGCATCCCCGGCTTCGGAGGCTGGTTCACCACCAAAGCCCTCTCAGGTGGCGGCCCGCTCATCGATCTCCTCCACATGGTCGACCTCGCCATGTACTTCATGGGCTACCCCGAACCCGCTCACGTCCTCGGCCAGACCTTCTCCGAATTCATCCAGGACAAGCAGTTCAAAGGCCCCTGGGGCATCCCAGACCGCGTCGGCGGCACGACCGATGTCGAAAACGCCGCGCACGGCTTCGTCACCTTCAAAACCGGTCAAGTCCTCAGCCTCCAAGTCTCCTGGGCCGAAATGGTTAAGCGTGAGGAAGTCTCCGTCGTCTTCCAAGGCACCAAGGCCGGTGGCAAGGTCGAACGCCTCTTCGGCATCGATGGTCTCGACAACACCGCCATCGACACCTGCGAACTCTACGTCCAGGAAAATGGCAACAGCGTCAACCGCAGCATCGTCACCCCCGCCTGCGAGGACATGGGCCGCATCGGTTCCGCTGCCAACTTCATCGAAGCCATCCAAGGTAAAGCCGCTCCGCTCAACACTCCCGAGCAAGCCCTTCGCCTCATGCAAGTGATCGACGCCATCTACAAGTCCGCTCAGACCGGCAAGCCAGTATCCGTTTAGTGGAACAAAGGCCATCCCATGGCGCGCACTCGCCCCGGGATGGCTTTTCATTTTTACGCCATCCTGTAAAAGCGGAATCGAGGCTGTTGATTGAGCCAGTAGCCATCGGAGGCACGGGGTCACCTTACAAAACGCACAACGTGTGGCTTCGCGTCATCCATGGGAACATTGAAAGTCTGGCTCCAGGTCTTCGATTCAGCTTCGTAATCGGTCTGCCAGAAGTCATTGCCGTGGATGCTTTGATTCAACGGTTGGTCGTCGATGAACAACGCGTAGCCTTGCGATAAGCTGAGACCAGTGAAGGTCATGGGCACGTAGCCGAGGCCGTTGGTGAGGGTGAACTCAACTTGATCTTTCTCACTGCTGATGGTGATAGCGGGCCAGGTGTGTTGCAGCATGCCGTGCTTCATTTCAATGCGGCGTTCGTTGCCAAGAGCCTCGCGCTGAATCATGCGCCAGGTGTTTTCGTCTCGGGTCAAAGCGGTGCGCAGCGCTTCGTTGGGGCCGTAGTAGTCCTCGGCAAACTGCGGCATCACGATGTGCTCGATGGTAGCTTCCACGAAGTCTCCTGATTCTAAGCGTTTGACCCCCGGAGGTGGCACGAGATCGAGTGTGGAGGCATCTTCTTTGTTCCGAGTGACGCCGTGCTCGGCGATCCATGGCGCGGCGTCTTTGCCTGCGAGACGCGCTTTCCACGAGCGGATGACGATGCCGCGATTAGCCCCCGCACCGGTCTTTTGACTGCTCTTGAGTTCACCTTCGTGAAGAGAGATCCAAGGCAAGCGTCCGGTGCATTGGAGTGGCTCCATGTGGTAGGTGTTGCCGCCCCATTGAGTGTTCCATTCCTTAATCAAGCCCGTTTCATTGCCAAGGGCCATCTTACGCTCGCTGGTTGAAGTGTAGGTATCAGCTCCGATTTGAAACAACACAAAGCGAGAGAAGTCGGTGGCTTGTTGGGCATCAAGACGCATACGATAAACAGCACGCACGATGTCATCCGTGCGTGCGAGGCTCACCGTCGTGGCATGCGTGAGACCTTTGCCGATGCGACCTGCATAGGTGACCTCGGTGAGGCAGGGACCCTGCTTGTGATAAGTGGTGCGCATGGCACTGTGCGGCACACGCTCGCCTGCAGAATCAAAGAGGCGTAGGAAGTCGCCGCCTCCAACGTTGTGGGTCCAGCCGAAGGGTTTGCCGTCGCCCATCGAGCGCACCATGAAGGGGCGTACGTCGGTGATCGTGCAGTTGGCTTGGGCTTGATCCGGTTCATAGCAAATCGTCTCACCAAAAGCACCGAGAGCACTCTGATCCCAAAGTTGATTGCTACCCCATCCGATGAGGCTGAGTTGAGCGTGTGAGGCGGCTGCGACGCCGCCCCAGTGGCCATAAGCCAGCGTGAGTTCAAGCTGGACATTCGATTTGGCAGGCAAGCGCACCTGCGTGTTGCCATGGAACCACTGACCTGCATAAACGCCGTGCTCGGGCTCGTTGTGCCAGTTCTTGCTAAGCTGCACAGGGATGCCTGTCGGATGAGCCTCCGCATCGCGAAGGATGGCCGAGATACCGGTGATCGGAGTGCCAATCCGTTGATGAATACCGCGCTCGCTTTTCTCAAACATCAGCCTCGCGATCTGCTCTCGGTCGGTGGGATTGCTGAAGGTCAACTTCACACGCTCCATGGCGTCGTTGCTCGGATTCACGCCGCCGGGAGGTGCGATGGGCGTGATGGCGTCCAGATTGATGCGATGCCTGCTGAGCGCGGGTTCATAAGCGACTGGACGTGCTGTTCCCGTAGCCATTTCAGCAGCTGTGACGAGCACCGAACTTCGTTTTTCAAAGGCCCGGCCCATCACTGGATCGAGCACGAGAGACACTTCATTCTCTCGGCCATCGATCCAGAGTTGATCGGCGGGAATCTTCAATTCCTGCTGCAGCTTACCCTTGGCAGTGGTAAGGCTGATCTCCATGGCGACCTGCTTCCATGCGGCACGATGTTGGGTCATGGAGGCTTGACCTTGCGCATTGAAGGCCCATTCCAGCGTGGGTTTCACCCGTAGCTGCGGCACGTGCGGATGAACAAAGCGCTCCCGCAGTTCATCCACGGTCAACACGCGATCATAAAAGCGGATCTCATCCACCACGCCGCGAAAACGATAGCCATCGCCGTGCCCATCGTGACGTCTGCCGAAGGCGAGCCCTCCGCGCCCGGGCAAACGCTTTTTTCCCACCTTCGTTTCGCCTTCGAGGCGCGCATTCACATGCAGTCGTAGTGTTTCGCCATCATAGCTCATGGCCAAGTGATTCCACGCATCGAGCTTTAGGGGCGAGCCTTTCTCAGGCTTGGCCACAAACGCATTGGCACCACCGCCACCAATGTTCATGAGCGCTCTGGGCTGACCATTGGCGATCATGAAACCAATGTTTCCATTCGCGGCCTCGTTAAAGCTTTTGCACATCAGCCAGGGCGAGTGCAGTCCGGCCTGATAGTCCTGCGGAATGAAAACCCACAGCTCCATCGTAAACTGCTCAGCATCCAGCGCGGCATGTTCCGGGATCTCCAGATGATTC
>CAMBPV010000248.1 GCA_945869695.1 Prosthecobacter debontii | reverse complement strand
ATTGTATCCGCTCATGGCGATCACGGTGTCATCCGCAAAGAGCGGTGAATTGTAAACGAGCTTGGTCAAGCCATCGCAGGTCCAGAGTTCTTTTCCTCCAGCCGCATCGAAGGCGCAAACGCGGCCTGGGTAGCTCATGAACAGTTGGGAGCTTCCGTTGATTGCACGGACCAAAGGATCACTCCAAGAGCCAAGCCATTTTTTCCCATTGCCTTCACCGGAATCCCCACCGGGCTCGGTGTGTTTCCAAAGCGTCTTGCCCGTGTGTTTGTCGAAGCAATAAAGCACGGTGTTAGCACCAGGGCCGAAGTTGAGATACACACGATCTCCGTCGATGACTGGAGACGTGCCATTTCCCCAGATGTGGTGTTGCGGCCCGAGGTCCGTCCGCTTCCAGAGTTCCTTGCCATCAGTGTCATAACAATAAACTCCGGCGGAGGCGAAGAAGACGATCACCCTCTCTCCATCGGTGGCTGGCGAAGCTGAGCAATAGGGGTTGGTGCTGTGAGTCGGCTCGGCCTGATCAAAGACCATTCCTGCCTGCCAGAGTGAGCTTCCGGTTTCCTTGTCAAAGCAGAGCAGGAGGCGTCGATTTTCTTTTTCGATACACTGGGTCACGTAGACCTTTTGACCCCAAATCACCGGTGTCGAGTTTCCACGGTCGGGGAGCTTGGTTTTCCAGACTACATTCTCGGTAGCGCTCCACTTCTCGGGGAGATTTGCTTCAGAGCAGGTGCCGTCACCCTTTGCGCCTCTCCACATGGGCCAGTTCTCCGCGGTGGCATGCCCGATGGCGATGATGCAAAGAAGGAAGGCGAGTGATTGAGTGCTCATGGGCTTGAGTGGATTTGGGCCGATAAAAAAGGGCGGACTCTCGCCCGCCCTCTCGGAGTTCGTTTACTTTCCGCTCACGTCGAAGCAGTAGAGCAACTCTTGATCGCGCAGATAGAGTTTTCCATTGCAGACCACGGGATGGGTCCAGACTTTGCCCTTCGGATTCCGCTGGGTGGTCTGCGGGCTCAAGGTAAAACGCCCGTGTTCCTTGTAGCCTTCAGGCGAGGCGTCGATGAGGGCCACGGTGCCCGAGTTTTCCTCGATCAGGTAAAGCTTTCCGTCGGCGTAGTGGATGGCGCCTTTTTTGAACTTGGCATTTTCCTGCCATTTCACTTCTCCAGTTTTGAAATCGAGACAGGTCCATCCGCCTTTATCGGAGTAGCCATAAAGATGCTCACCCACGAGGACGACGCCGCCATGGTGATTGATCATCGCCGTGTTCATTTCGGGATTCAGGTCTTCGGCTTTGTTTCCCTCTCCCACCTTGATGAGTTTGGCACCGACGCCATAACCCGCGGCGACAAAAACATGTCCTTTGTGGAAGATGGGTGTGGGAATGACCGCCGTCTTACCCGGGAAGGGAACCTTCCAAAGAACGGACCCGTCTTTCGCATTCACCGCACCGACATTTTGTGCCGTGAGTTGGATTAACTGGCGTGCGCCATTGTGGTCTGCGGCGATCACGGAAGAATACTGGGCGGGATCTGACCACTCGGGGTTTTGCCAAACTTTCTTGCCGGTGTTCTTATCGAAGGCCGCTAGGGCGCCTTGAGCTCCCCCGGGTGTGCAAATCACCAGATCGCCATCGACCAGGACGCTCTCGGTGTAGCCCCAGCCTGGCACTTTGCCCCCGAGTTCTTCCATGGTGACCTTCCAGATCTGTTTTCCATCGGCCGCATTGAAAGCGACGAGATGACCTTTGCCACTCAAGGCATAAACTTTATCACCACTGACAGTGGGCGTGCTTCGAGGTCCATCACCCCAGCCATTGGTCAAGAGCGGCCCGGCTTCCGCGCTCCACTTTTCTTTCCCGGTTTTGACGTTGATGGCGATCACGTATTCCACCGCATCCTGCGCTCCCATGGTGTAGAGCGTATCGCCGACGATGGCGTAGCCCGAGTAGCCGAGACCAGCATCCTTACTCATCCACACCAATTTCGGGCCTTCCGGCGGCCATTCCTTCGCGAGGCCAGTCTCGGTGGAGACGTCATCACGATTCAGGCCGCGCCACTGGGGCCAGTCAGCCGAAATGAGGTTGGCCAGGGGGAGGAGGGCGAATGTGGCGAGGGTAACGGTGAACTTGGATTTCATGGCAAGGGTGGTCTCAGATTGGATAAAACGCGATTCATTGAGATTCATCACATCAAATGCACAAAAAGGTAGCAGATGTTTAAGGGAACTCGCTTGCGCTCTCGAGGTGGTGATTTGACCAATCGCTGTTTCGATCTACTTTAGCGTCCCCCATGAGCCAGCCTGCCACAGCCATCACTCCGACTCGCGAACAAGATTTCCCCGAATGGTATCAGCAAGTCGTCCGAGCTTCGGACATGGCTGAAAATTCTGAAGTCCGTGGCTGCATGGTGATCAAGCCCTGGGGCTACGGGCTGTGGGAGAACATTCAGCGGCAGTTGGATGTGAAGTTCAAGGAGACCGGGCATGTGAACGCCTACTTTCCCCTCCTGATCCCCCTGAGCTATCTGGAGAAGGAAGCCCAGCACGCGGAAGGTTTTGCGACGGAGTGCGCTGTGGTGACTCATCACCGGCTTGAGGCGCAGAAGCAGCCTGATGGGACGACGAAAATGATTCCGACGGGTGAGTTGACGGAGCCTTATGTCATTCGGCCCACTTCCGAGACGATCATCGGTGCGGCATTCGCGCGGTGGGTGGAGAGCTACCGAGATCTCCCCTTGCTCATCAATCAATGGGCCAACGTCATGCGCTGGGAGATGCGTCCGCGCTTGTTCCTCCGCACGGCCGAGTTCCTCTGGCAGGAAGGCCACACAGCCCACGAGACATCGGAAGAAGCGATGGAGGAAGCGCGCACCATGCACCGCGTGTATGCTGACTTTCTGCGCAATCATTTGGCGATTCCGGTCATCCCCGGTGAAAAAACGGAGCGTGAGCGTTTCCCGGGTGCTGTGAATACCTTCACGGTCGAGGCGATGGTGCAGGATCGAAAGGCGATCCAAGCGGGCACCTCTCACTTTCTCGGGCAGAACTTTGCCAAAGCATCAGGCATCCAATTCCTCGGGCGTGACAATCAGCGTGAGCATGCCTGGACCACCAGCTGGGGCGTGAGCACGCGACTCATCGGCACGCTGATCATGGCCCATGGTGATGATGACGGTGTCATCGTGCCACCGCGCGTGGCACCGCATCAAATTGTGATCCTCCCCGTGACGCCGAAGCCTGACACTCGGCAGGAAGTGATCGACGCCTGCGATGCTCTGGCGCAGACGCTCCGCACTCAGACTTTCGGTGGCGAGCCTCTCCGGGTGCATGTCGATAAGCGTGACCTGCAAGGCGGTGCGAAGAACTGGGAGTGGGTCAAAAAGGGTGTTCCTTTGCGTTTGGAAATGGGACCTCGTGACATCACGAGCCGCAGTGTGGCGGTTTGCCGCAGAGATCTCGGGGCGAAGTCGAAGGAATTTGTGCCGAAGGAGGATCTGCTTCGCAATGTGACAGAGATTCTCCAGGAGATTCAGGACAACCTCTTGGCTCGTGCCACGGCACTGCGGGATGCGCACAGCAAGAAGCTGGAGAGTCTGGATGAGTTTCGCGCCTTTTTCGGCACGGCTGGAGATGAGTCCAAGGAAATCAGCGGTGGATTTGCACTCATGCATTGGGCTGGGAATAGCGAGGATGAAGAGCGCTTGGCCAAGGAGTTCAAGACCACGATCCGCTGCGTCCCTCATGGCGATGAATATGCCGAAGAAGGCACTTGCTTCCTAACGGGTAAGCCGAGCGGCCGGCGCGTGATTTTTGCCAAAAGTTACTGATCAAGCGCTGCTGCCAGCCACCGCCGCAGGGAAGCGCGGATCGGCAGGTCTCGCAGCACCCACTGGTCAGAGTGATTGGGAAAGGGCAGGGGCTCAAAGGTCCACTTCCCCGTAATGCCTGAGTTTTTGAGGTAGGATTCGGTTGGTTCCGTGCTGACTTCGTGACTGATGAACTGTGGCCGATCACCCAACCGGGCCAGTCTTGTTTTGGCGGAAGCGGCGTCTGAGTGGGCATAGGGCCACTGCCTCACGCCGTCGTAGTGGCTGTGGCAGACGAAAGCCCGCCATAGCTTCGATATCGCGTCATCGTGCAATCCGATGTAATTGCAGGCGATCGCCCCACGAGAGAAACCGGCGAGCACCACCTTTTTCTCGTCTCCTCCATATCTGGTGCACAGATCTGCCACGGTCGCACGGCAGTATTTTTTGGTTTGCTCCACATCACCCCACCACTTGGTCGTGTTTCTCGGGGAGCCATCCTTTTGAAGCTCAATGAAAGGCAGGACCACCCAGATCATGCCTTGGCCGCCGCTGATGCCGTAGCCCAGGCAAGCGTCCTCGACTCGGCCCGTGGATACATCGCCAAGTGCATTTTGGTAATGGCCATTCCCCGCATACTCCACCACGACCGGAATGCGGCTGCCGACCTTCCAATCCTCGGGAAGGTATAGGGCGTGGTGAACCTCGGAGCCCTCCCATCCGGGAGTAGTCTGAGACACCCTTTTTCCGGGTGTGGGTGATCCCTTTTCACAAATGGGCACCACGAGATCGGCCCTCACGGAGTGGAGATTGGATGGCTCAGCTTTCACAGAGAAAAAGCCGCCACCAGCCAGCAAAAAAAAGAGGAGGTAATCGCGCCCGATCTCGATTTGGGGGAGAAAAATAGATGAACCCATGCGCGAACGAGAACGGGAAATGGCTTGAACGTCAAGATCCTAGCTCCCTTGAACATGCAGAACACACAAAAAACCTTGATTAACAGGCATATTAACCGTAATTTCTATAAATACGTCAACTTCAGATTCCCTTCTTTTTCAATCAAATGCCATCTTCCGTCACTGAAGCTCTAAGGTCCGAAGATCACAGCACGCAGCTCCAAGGGCGCGGTCAGGACATGGGTAACACATTTGGTTCAAGACATGGGTAACACATGGAGCTAGCGGGTTACGGTTTTAGTTCAGGGGCGGAAGGGATTCAAGGGTGGGTTCATACTGTTAGGTGGGTAATCGCAGACACAGGGGGGAGTGAT
>CAMBPV010000247.1 GCA_945869695.1 Prosthecobacter debontii | reverse complement strand
CGTCACATCTGCCTCGACACACACACCGTCGATCTCCCCTGAATCCCCGTTTAAACCGGAAGGAATATCCATCGCAAACACACGGGCGTGCGATTGTTTTCTCTGCTTGTTCATTTCCGTAGCCAGCGCTGACAGGGTGCCTTTCAGAGAACCCTCAGCACCGATCCCGACCAGACCATCGAGGAGCACCAGTGGGAGACCTGCGGAGCATATCGCATTTTTGCTTTCGATTTCGGGGACGAGTTCGAACCAATGTTTCCTGGGGAGTTCCTTCAAATCACCAATCGCAAAACCAAGGCGCGCCCACACTCGCCATCCTCGATGGAAGAGGTGTTTCGCGGCCACGAGAGCATCGCCTGCGTTGTTCCCTTTTCCTAAATAGAGGCCGAGAACTCCTGGCTTGGGGTGAAATTGCTGAATCACCTCGGCGATTCCGAGCCCCGCCTGATTCATCAGTTCAGAGGCTTGGATGCCGCGAGCGAAGGCGGCTTCCTCGATTTCCTTCATCTCCCCGCAAGTCACGACCATACAGGAGCTTTTCTGGTTTTCGTCTAACGAGCCTTTTTGTAGGCGACAATGCCCTGCGCGACGCCTTCCGCGATTCGAGCCCTGAATTCCCCCGTCATCATTCGGGAACGCTCAGTCGGATTACTGACAAATCCACATTCGACCAGCACCGCGGGATTTCGTGTCGTGTTGCGGATCACATGAAAACTGGCTGATTTAACGCCTCGGTTAGACATGCGAGTGCGCTGGACCAGGTAGGCTTGAATGTAAGCCGCCAGTGAGTAGCTCGATGAGTGTTTGTAGTAGGTCTCCACTCCGCTTCCACTTCCGCCGCGGTTGTAATTGTAGTGAAGACTCACAAAGATGGCATTGCGATATCGATTTCCGGCTTCTGCCCGGCCGGGCAGGGGGATGAATACGTCCCGGCTCCGAGTCATGATGACTTTCAGCCCGGCTTGTTTCAGCAGTTGCTCGACGCGGCGTGCCGTATCTAGAGCCAGGTGTTTTTCAAAGACGTAACCGATGCTGGCACCTCGGTCGTGCCCGCCGTGTCCGGGGTCCAAAACCACGGTGTCAAAGGCGCTGACGGCACTTTGGAAGAGGAAAAAAGCCAACACGAGCACACTCAAAATCAGGCGCCTTGCTGAGGAGCAAAAAAATCCGACTCCGCTCTGGCGATCTCTGGGTGTCAGATGGGGTTGATGAGTCAAAACGTTGGTGATTCGGCGCATTTGGCTGCTAGGACAGTCATCCTTAGCCACCCTAGACATTGTGGCAACCTTTTTGCTTCCCGGCTTGAAGATCAGTCCCCATCGAAAAAAAGGCGCCGCAGATTGAGTCTGCGGCGCATCGAGTCAGTTTGATCGAATCTGGGGTTACTCCAGGATGTCTAAGACGACACCAGAGGCTTGGTATTGGGTGAAGATATTCATCCCATTGCCTAGGTCTGCGGGGCCGACACTGGGTCCCTTGGGTGCCTCTAGCTTCATCGCTGTCACACTGGTGTCGTTGAATGCGACAACAATCTTACCACCGCGCCAGGTGCGACCTTTGAGGGTTTTACCCGCTGCGTCCGCATTCCAGGTTGGGGGCCAATCTGCACCGATGGCATTTTCAAAGACCACGGGCGCTTGGGCAGATGCGGAATCAGTAATCCCTGCCGTCATGGCCCAATGGTTTTCGCCAGCCTGTAATGCTTCGTTATAGGTCGGTGGCATCCCGATATTTCCATCCGGCACATACTTCGATGCTTTCGCAGTGAAGATTCGCTCGTCTTGCAAGACGTCCTGCTGGATCAACAGAGCGAAGGCAGCGTTTGCAGTCGTCGGCATAGTTGGGTCGGAATCAGGGTAGCTTCCGTTGTTGTCGCCCGCATAAATTTTGAGAGCGGTGGCGATTTGCTTGGCATTGCCGATGGTGGCGCTTTGGTTGGCTTTCTCTTGAACGCTGTTGAACGTCGGGACTGCCGCTCCTGCCAAAATGGCAATGATGGTGATCACGACGAGTAGTTCGATCAAGGTGAAGCCCTTATTCGAGTGTCTGAGTTTTGTTTTCATGTTATGACTGCGTTTTTGGTTTGGTTGAGTGGGCCTTTATTATTTTATGGAGAGTCGATGCGGCCCGAATCGGCTCTCACTTAAAATTAGACATAAAATCTTTCCAAATAGCCAGATTTATTTTTGCGACTTCACTTTATTGCGGATTTTGGCTAATGAAAATCATGGGATCGGGAGCTGACCTCGGCGGAGTAGCGGAAGGGCTGGATGCTTTGGGCGAGGACGGAAATGACTCCTTCCTGCTTTTGGAGGCGGCCTCGGATTTCGAGGAAGGATTCCTGAGTGATGAGGAGCCTTTTGGCCTCGAAGAGGGTGGACTGCACGAAGGCATTGGCGATGCCGGTCTCGTCTTCGAGACTGATGAAGCAGTGGCCTTTGGCCGTGCCGGGGCGCTGTCGGCAGATGACCATGCCGATAAGGGTGACGCGCTGACCGGGCGTGGCGTGCACGAGATCGGCGGCGGGCCAGGCATCGGGGATGCGCTGGCGGACGAGACCCATGGGGTGCGGGCCGACGGTGAGGGAGGTGGTGGCGTAGTCGGCCTCGAGGCGCTCGATGCGCGTCATGGCGCTGAGCGGTGAGGCATCGGCGGTTGGGGGAATTTGAAGTCGTTTGGTGGCCAGGGTGAAGAGGTCTTCTTCGATGGGGGCCTCGATTTCCCACAGCGCGCTGCGTCGGTGCTGACCGAGGGCATTGAGCGCGCCGGACTGGGCGAGGATTCGGCGCTCGTCTTTGGGCAAAGCGCAGCGACGGAGGAGATCGGTGAGGTTTTCCCAAGGCGCGGTGCGGCGCTGGTGGGCGATGATTTCTTGCGAGGCTCGGCACAGGCCTCGGAGCTGATTAAGCCCGAGGCGGATGGTGGAGTGATCTTCCAATGTGCACTCGATGGCGGACTGCACCACGCAGACGGGCCGGATGCGGATGCCGTGCTGTCGGGCATCGCGCACGAGGGTGGCAGGTGAGTAAAAGCCCATGGGCTGTTGGTTCAAAAGCGCGGCGTAAAACTCGGCTGGGCGGTGTACTTTGAGCCAAGCGCTGGCATAGGCGAGGAGGGCAAAGCTGATGGCGTGGGACTCGGGGAATCCGTAGAGGGCAAAGGACTGGATGGACTGGGTGATGCGGTCTTGGATGGGGACGGGCACGGCCTTGCGCGTCATGGCGGCGCGGAGTTTTTCGAGCGCTTTGTTCATGCGCTCGGCGGAGCGATTGAAGCTCATGGCACGACGCAGTTCCTCAGCCTCGGAGCCGCTGAAGTCAGCGATGATCATGGCCATCTGGAGGACTTGCTCCTGAAACAAGGGGACACCGAGGGTGCGACCGAGCACGGGCTTGAAGCTGGGATGGATGTAGTCGAGAGCCTCTTTTCCATTCCTCCGATTGAGATAGGGATGGACCATTTTCCCAACGATGGGCCCCGGACGGATGATGGCAACCTCGACGACGACGTCATAAAAGCACTTCGGCTTCATGCGCGGCAAGGTGGCCATTTGTGCACGGCTCTCGATCTGAAAAACACCGACGGTATCGGCTTTCTGGAGCATCTCGTAAGTCGGTGCGTCATCCTTCGGGATCTGCGCGAGATCGACGGGCCGACCGCGTGCGGCGCAGGTGGCGAGTGTCTCCTCGATGACGGCCATCATGCCAAGGCCGAGGAGATCGACCTTGATGATGCCGAGGTCCTCGCAGTCGTCCTTGTCCCATTGGACGACGACTCTCCCCGGCATGGAAGCGGGCTCCAAAGGGACGATCGAGTCGAGCCCGGCGGTGCATAAAACCATGCCGCCGCTGTGCTGCCCGAGGTGACGCGGCAGGCCGTGTGCCTGACGATAGAGCTGGAGCAGGGCAGGGAGGCGCGGGTGTTGATCGGGGAGTCCCGCGCTGCGGATCTGATCTTCCACCGTGAGCGTGTGAGTGAAGTCTCCGCTGGCGTAAAGGTCAGTGAAACGCTCAATGACATCGAGCGGGAGGTTGAGGACCTTGCCCATCTCGCGCATGGCGCTGCGGCCACGGTAGGTGATGACATTGGCCGTCATGGCTGCGCCGTAGGGTGCAAAACGCCGATAGACCTCCTGAATCACGCGCTCTCGCTGATGGCCGCTGGGCAGATCGAGATCGATGTCGGGCCAGCCCGTGCGGCCCTCGCTGAGGAAGCGCTCAAAGAGGAGTTTGCCTGCGATGGGGTCCACATTCGTGATGTGAAGGCAGTAGCAAACGGCGCTGTTCGCCGCGCTGCCGCGACCTTGCGTCAGGATGCCCTCGGTGCGGCAAAAACGGACGATGTCCCAGACAACAAGGAAGTAGCCTGCAAAGCCGAGTTTGGCGATGATGCTGAGCTCATGGTCGAGCTGCTTTTTCACATCGGGCGTGATGGCGGCATAGCGCACAGCAGCACCGTCATAGGTGATTTGTCGCAGCAGAGAGTCCTGCGTTTCGCCCTCGCTCGTGGGATAAGTGGGAAAGGTGTAGCCCAGATTTTCCAAACCGAACTCGAGGCGCTCGATGAGTTGCTGCTGATTCTCGATAGCCTCGGGGATGTCAGCAAAGAGGCGATGCATGGAGCTTGCTGCCTTCAAATGACGCTGGGAGTTTTGCGCCAGGAGAAGTCCGGCTTCATCGAGATGCGTGTGATGCCGCAGGCAGGTGAAGGCATCGTGCAGTATCCGTCCGGCGGGCTTGGCGTAGCAGGTGCCATTGGTGGCCAGCAAAGGGAGGCGAAGCGCGACGGCGAGGTCGATGAGCTTTCGCACACGCGTGTTCTCGCGCGGGAGTCGATGCCGCTGGATCTCGACATAAACATGGTCCGCGCCAAAGCAACGCACGAGGCGCTGCATCCAAGCCAGGGGCTCCATTTTATCCTCGGACTTCAGCAGGGCATGGAGACGCCCTTCTTCATCACCCGTGAGTACCGTGAGACCAGCTGCGTAAGTCTCCAACTCAGCCCAACTCACGCGCCCCTGACCTTTTGCGGCGCGGAGGTTTGAACGAGTCAGGAGTCTGCAGAGGTTCTGGTAGCCGAGCCGGCTCTCCACCAGCACCGGCAGCACGCTGCCATCCTCCAGCGTCAGCTCCGAGCCCACGATGGCTCGCAGCCCGAGCTCACGCGCCTTCGCATG
>CAMBPV010000246.1 GCA_945869695.1 Prosthecobacter debontii | reverse complement strand
CTGGACCGCCACATTGACAGCGATTCCCGAGCGCCCGGGCACCGGGCGCAGTTCGGCATGGGCATGAGGCTTACTCATGGCTTCCACCTCCTGAACTCAACCACTTGATGCGTGAACCCGAGAAACAAAAGCGTCAGACTCAGGTAGTACACGATCGGACGCGTATCGATCAATCCCGAAGCAAAGGCTCGGATGTGATCAACCGAGGCGATGTAGCCCACCGCATCCAGAAAAACCTCTGGCACCCTTTTCCCCACGTAAATGATGAAGATGCCCAGCAGGTAATGCATCAGACTACCGGTAAACGAAATCACCGCCGCCACGATCTGATTGGATGTGAGTGATGAAGCAAAACAACCAAGCGCCAGATTGAAAAGCCCCATCAAAAGCAAAATCAAATAACTCCCTTGGAGCTGCCCCACGGGCATCTCGACCGCTCCGCCCGTCAGGTATTCGACCAGCCCGAAGTTTGCCAAACTTGGCAGCCAGAGGATGCAGTAAAAGATCACGGCCGCTCCATATTTGGCTCCCACCACCTGCCAGGCCCGCACTGGAGCCGTAAACAGCGTCTCCAGCGTGCCCAACTTCTTCTCCTCGGAGAAAAGTCGCATCGTGACCAATGGGAAAATGAAAAAGTAAGACAGCCAGAACCATTGCGAGTCAAAAGTCCAACGCACGATGCTTCCTTGGCTATGTGCGCCCGTTTCCAAAATGGAGAGCGCAGCGCGAAATGAAAAACCCGTCTGCACCATCACGAGCGCAATGACAATGTAAGCCACCGGTGAGACGAAGAATCCCCGAAGCTCCTTTTTCAAAAGTACCCAAAATATTCGCATGTTCGTCTATTGATCGGCAGGTGGTGCATCCGATGCAGCCAATTCCACGAAGACATCCTCCAGACTCGGAAGCTGTTGATGCATTTCTCGGATGATCCAGTGCTCCTTCGTGGCCAGTTCGAGTATGGCCTCACGCGGATCGCACTGCGCTTCGACTCTCACCATGATCGTCTTCCACCCTTCATTCAGATTTTCTTCCTGCTCCGCTTTCCGCACTCCAGGCAGCGCTTCCAGAAGGCCCGTCATCGGCCCTTTGCCTTTGATCTCCAGACTCACCGTCGCAGCCGCCCGGAGCTGACGCGCCAGATTTTGCGGCGTATCGCAGGCGCGGATTCTCCCGTGATGGATCATGATCACACGGTCGCAGATTTTTTCCACCTCACTCAAAATGTGAGTCGAGAGCATCACCGTCTGCCGTTCTTTCAGCCCGACCAGCATCTCGCGGATGTGCCGGATCTGAGTCGGGTCCAATCCATTCGTCGGCTCATCGAGGATCAAAAGTTGCGGCTGATGCAGCAGCGTATCCGCCAGGGCCACACGCTGGCGGTAACCTTTTGAGAGATTGCAAATCAACCGCCGCCGCATGTCCGTGACACCACACATATCCATCACCTCTCCGGTGCGTCGTCGAGCTTCACGTCCACGGAGACCCTTAAGCTCAGCACGAAAATGGAGGTACTCCTTCACTCGGAGGTCACCGTAGAGAGGTGCGTTTTCCGGCATGTAGCCCACATTTCTCCTCACATCGATCGAGTCTCTGAACACATCATACCCCGCCACTACTGCACTGCCGGAGGACGGCGGCATGTAGCCGCTCAGCATCCGCATCGTCGTCGTCTTTCCAGCCCCATTGGGTCCGAGGAATCCCACGATCTCCCCCGGCTTCACAAAAAAAGAAATGGCATCCACCGCAGTGCGGCCTGCATACCGCTTGGTGAGATCCTGAGCTTCAATCATGTGGGAGTGGGTGCAGTGCGGTTGAGTGGGCTTTCATTTACGGCGTGAATCCGAAAAACACAACTCGCCTAGCCTTGGAATGGCCAGTTTTAGTCAGCCAGTTCACCGACCTGAACCGGCGCCAGTTTCTCTTCAGGCAGCATCAGCCCAAAGATGGCGGCAGGCAGGAACAGGAATGAAGCAAAAAGCAAAGTCGCCCGGTAATCACCCACCGGCGCAAACAGACCAAAGAACACCGTCCCTGCTGCCGCCACGATCCTGCCAAAATTGTAGCAGAATCCCGCACCCGTCGTTCGGATCAGCGTGGGGAAAAGAGGAGGCAGGCACATCGTAAACAGCCCGAACACCCCCTGGCAGGCACCAATGGCAAAATAGAACGCCATCGTGACATCCCAACTCCACGGTTTCACAAATGCCGCAGCCATCACCATAAAATACAGCGCCAGGTTGATCGAGATGGCTTGGCGGTAACCCATCAACTTGGCCAGCCCACCGGACAGAAAATTCCCAATCAATGAGCCCACCATGATGACAAGCAGCGCCACCACGGTCGCCTCATTCTTGGCTGACGCGGAAAGCGCCGCGACGGCCTCGTGAGACCGGATGGCGGAGGCCTGCCAGAACATGAAGGCCCAATGCGCCGTGAGGGATACCGAGCAGATCAGAAGCACCCGCAACGTCACGCCCCGCACTTCAGGTCCAAAAAGCGCACTCACCCCCGGCACCTCAGCACCCGAGCGCGCCTCCGTCCACTCTTCCGTCTCGGGCACCGCCTTCCGAATCCAAAGCGTGATCAGCGCCGGGAAGATCCCCACCAGGAAGATCCATTTCGGCTCATTCCCCTGGAGAAGATAGCCAGCCAGACACGCCAGCATCACCCCGAGATTCACGGCCGACTGAAGCGTGGCTGCGATCCAGGGTCTCCAGTTCTTCGGCCACGTTTCTGAGAGGAGAGAGGCACCCACAGCCCACTCACCCCCGATTCCCAGAGCAGCAAGGAAACGAAAGATCATCAACTGCCACCAAGTCTGCGCAAAGAAAGACAACCCCGTAAAACAGGCATAGGTCAGGATCGTCAAAATTAGTGCCCGACTCCGACCCATACGGTCTCCCAATCGTCCAAAGAACGCACCCCCAAATGCCCAACCCACCAGGAATGCAGCTTGAATGATCGAGGCATTCTGATCCACCGCCGCCTTCTGCTCCGGCACATCCAGAGAGGCCATCATCAGGGAAGCCACAAAAGGAGTGGCCACCAGTGTGTAGAGATGCATGTCCAGACCGTCAAAAAGCCACCCTAACCAGGCGGCGATGCCGGACTTCCACTGATGCGGCGATAGATCGCGCAGCCTCTTGATATTTTGCTCTTCGCTCATGAGCCGCTGAGCAAAGCGGAAACCAAAGGAAAGTGCAAGCCTTCGTTCACACATCCGCGCGCAGCCGCGCCACCTCAGAACTCTACGACACCACCGCCACCTGCCAGGAACATCTCCCAGTCACGCACCGAGTGCTGGTTCTTGATCAATTGGCTCACCGGCATCTCTCGAGGGGCACGAGGCAGGCGCAACAGTTTCAGCCCTGCTTCGTCCGGCATTTTGTTTCCCTTCCGGCTATTGATGCGCTTGTCCGCCAGCACGCAGTTCTCCCAGTTGGTTTTTCCACCTCGGGACACTGGCACGATGTGGTCGATGTTCCCTTCACTCGGACGCAGTTTCCGCCCCGTGTATTGGCACATACCCCCATCCCGTTCCCAGATCGCTCGGGAGCAAAATTTGGGCCGTCTCTTCGGCACGCGGTCATACCTCGCCAGCACCAGCACGGTCGGCACACGCACACGCCCACCCACCGTGCCGATGGAGTTATCCCCTTCCCTCACCGGTTGAATCAGCCACTCCTCCCATCGCATGGGTTGCATTTCATCATTGCCCATGATGTGGAGGGCCGTGGCCGCACCCGTCGCCATCATGCTGAAGGCATCCGCAGGGGTCTTCACGTCGATGGCTTGCCAGTTCCGGTTCAACACCAAAACGGTGGCTTTATTCAAAACGTCGCTCATAGGAAGGGGTATCCATTGAAAACTGCAGCCCACACGGGAAGTGCGGCCAGCAGTGGTGTTCGCTCTCTGGTGACGGGATTAGATGGTACCTGATCGCTTCACTTTGCCAAGTGCAAAGATCGTCACGGTTCTGTCAGTTGACTCAGTAGTCAGCCGGCGCACCGCGCTGACCCAGCACCCTGCGGTAGCCGACTCTCGAGCGCAGCACCCGATGCTGTGCCCTCGCAAGGAGGAGCGCATGGGGTCGTCTCGCTACCACAATGGCAGAGGCCTGCGGAATGGAGACAGTGCGCCCTTCAAAAACGAGCGCTGGTGGGAAGTGTGATGTTTTCATAAAAAGAGGGGTTAAAAAAGGTAGGCCTGCAGGGACATGCACCCTGCCAAACCGGTTAAAAGCCGGTTACTTCGCTGTCTAAGTTTCAGGCCCGAAAATGGGCAACCCTGGCGGGATTCGAACCCGCAATAACCCGATAGAAAGTCGGGTGCCTTGGCCAGTTAGACGACAGGGTCACAATGAGCGTAACAAGGAGTGATGACTTCCAGTCATCACCGAAAAGACGATCACACGTCATTCCTCAGAAAAAGTGCCCATGGCAGAATTTGCACCCGCACTCGACCGCATCTGAAACGGTTGTCTCTGCTGTTGGACTACATGGGCTTTGAATGTGGTCGGATACCCCGGTGCTGCCCCGGGCCTTTCTTGGTCCCAAACCAAGTGAGTACGCTGGCTCTCTCGTATCCGATTGAAAAGTGGACGTGCGCCCCGGACTCGCACCGGGTAAAGTGGACTTGCAAACCACGGGCTCGACTCTTCGCCTTGCGCACAATTAAAAAAATGGGTTCCCACAGCCGGATTCGCACCGGCACCGTCTCGTTCACAACGAGGAGTGCTGCTGTTACACTATGCAGGGAGTGTTTGAAAAAGAGTGCGGCATGTCGGTGCTGCCCCGACTTGTCGAGTTTGGTTATGCCTGCGCGATAGCGCAAACTCATGGGGTGCGGAGCAGTGACTGCATCGGCGCGGTGCGCCAACACGGACATGTTCACTGTTACATCAATGCCGCAAAAAAGGTCGCTGGAGTGGGAAGTGCGCCCACCTCTGCGGATCTTCAATCCGCCGCTCATCTATCTGAGCCATCCAGCGTTTGGATAGAGTGGTCCCTCCGCGTGGTGACGCTCCACGGTCTGCCGGTTATCGGCCGGCGGCTCTGCTGTTGAGCTACAGAGGGAAAAACGGAAACAGGCACCCGCACCAGGACTTGCACCTGGAACCACGGCCGTTAGAACCGGCGTATGCAATGCTCTTACACCTTGCGGGCTTAACAAAAGGGCGGT
>CAMBPV010000245.1 GCA_945869695.1 Prosthecobacter debontii | reverse complement strand
CTCCATGAACTTCCTTTTATCCGCCCTTCAGGCTTATCCGGTGAAAAACTACGACACGGGTGACCATGTCCTCAGCCAGGGAGAGAACACCGGGCATCTCTATTTCCTGATCGATGGTGCTGTGGAAGTCGTGAAGGATGAGGTCGTCGTGGCAAAGGTGCATGAGCGCGGCGCGATCTTCGGCGATTTGTCTGCTCTCATGGGCGTGCCACACACCGCCGCCGTCCGTGCGGTGATGCCCGCGACTTTTCATGTCGTTGATGAACCTGCAGAGTTCCTCCAACAGAATCCGTCCGTTACTCTCCACCTCTGCAGGATGCTTGCCCGCCGTCTGGACTCAATGAACAAGTACCTCGTGGATGTGAAACAGCAGTTCTCCGGTCACGACCACCTCGCCATTCTCGACGGCATGCTCGACACCCTCATACACCGGCAACCGCGCGAGCGCCAGAGGCCGAAGGCCTCAACCCTCCTCGATCCGGATGTCCAGGATTGAGTGCCCCTCCTGCGAACTCCACTCAGCCGTCATCGCTTCCATGTCCACGATGATCGTGGCGGGCTGAGCACCGAGTTGACGCCCGGGATTGAAAACCCACGTCCGATCAATCCGGTCCACCCATCCGCCTTCAGCGTAGAACGGAGAATTGTGAATGTGCCCGCTCATCACCAGCGTGGGATTGAAGCGCTTGATCATGGCCGTCAAAAACTCATCGCCGATGAATCGGCGCCCGGCCCAACTCGTGCGCGATCCTTCCGGTGGCGCGTGGGAGATCCACACCCATCGCCCTTTCACGTTTGCGGCTTCCCGGACCAACTGCGCCTCCATCTCCGCCCGGCTGACCTCCCCGTCGCACCACGGGCAAACAGTGATCCGCGTCTCCCCCATGCCGAAGCTGTCGCCATCCACATAAAGCCGGACGTTGCCTGCGGCCCGCAGCCAGGCTGCGACGGATTCATCCGCTTCGTTGCGGCTGTCCCCGTCATGATTCCCGGAACACACCACCAGCGTCGTCTTCTGCCGGAGTAGCTCCAGATATTTCTCCACGATCGTGATCTGAACATCCGCGTCGAGTGCTGACGACAGATCTAGGAGATCGCCCCCGATCACAACGAGATCAAAATCAGCCGCCTCTGACAAAAGCCAGTCGAACTGCTTGAGAACATAGTGGAGGTCCGAGGTATACAAAAATCGCATGATCGAGGTTGCAAACATTGACCTGCAGTGTCCAGCCGAAAGTCACACGGCCATTTGAAAAGAAGTCCCTGTCTGAAAGTGTTCATCGTGCGATGGAAATGCCATCCGCCCCAAGGACATGGACCTGCGGCTGGAATTGAATTCTGAAATTGCTTTTGAAGGGGCCGGGTCGAGTTGGCCCTGGACGCGGAGCGGAGACGGGGTGTGAGGGGCTGTCGATTGGGTGTAAGGACAGAAGTAACACCGGGTGGGCTTTGATTTCACGCACCGGCCTTCGGGTCGAATTCGGCCCAATGGCGGCGGACTGTCGCATGGGCTGATTGCAGAGTGGCCGCAGGACCGTATGACTTGAAACCATGTCCACCCACATCCTCCGACTCCTCTCCGCCAGTTTCGTCCTTCTCGCTGCCCATGCGACGGCTCAGGAAACTCCCGCCTCTCCCGATGGCGTGACCATCGGTCACGGTCCGGCCCGCTATCGCGTCGACATGAAATGGGCCAAGGCCGATCCCTCGGTCGCTCCGGTGATCAATTCGCATGCGCTGGCTGAGGGGCGCGACGGGCGCATCTACCTCGTCACCGATCATCCGCAGAATGATTTCATCGTGTTCGAGAAAGACGGCCGCTACGTGCGGTCGATCAGCAAGGGGCTCGGAGGTGGACATGGACTGGAGATTTTCGAAAAGGACGGAGTGGAATACCTGCTGCACATCGACTGCGGCTGGCACTTTGCGGCGGAGGGATGGAATCCGAAGGCCGGTCAAGGACGCGTCACCCTGTTGACCCCAGCGGGCGACGTGGTGCGGAAGTTTCCCACACCGCAGGAGCTCGGCATCAATGAAGGAAAATTCATGCCTTGTGACGCGGCTTACACGCCCAGTGGCACGCTGCTGATCGCGGACGGTTACGGATCGAACTTCATCTATGAGTTCACGCTGGAGGGAAAGCTCATCAAGAAATGGGGTGGACCCACGAAGGACGCTGCGAATCTCAGCAACGCGCACGGTATCTCCATCGATGCGACCGACCCGCGCGGTCCGCTCGTGTGGGTGCCATCACGCAGCCAGAGCCAGATCAAGGCCTTCACGCTCGACGGCACCTATGTGGACACCATTGATCTGCCGGGTGCCTTCGCCGGTCAGCTCGTCTTTCGCGATGACAAGATCTACACCGCTGTCTGCTGGAGCCAAGAGAACGGCACGGGCAAGAAGCTCAACCAGTCCGGCTTCGTCCTCGTGCTCGACCGCAAAACCAAACGCGTCCTCAGCGCCCCCGGCGGCAGCCAACCCATCTACACCAACGGCAAGCTCCAACCGATGCACCAAACCGAATCCGTCTTCAAACACTGCCACGATCTCTACGTGGACAGTGCCGGCGACATCTACGTCGGCGAATGGAACGCCGACCGCCGCTACCCGTGGAAGCTGAGTCGGGTGAAGTGAAGCGCGGGGAGCACGGCGGCCGATCCAGAGCGCTGGGAGGTCACGCAGGGGTTGCTGGAGCGGGAGGTTGCGAAGGTGAAGAAGACGAAGGCGGAGCACTCGAGGGACAAAGGGAAGAACCGGAGAAGAATTGGGGTTCAGCCGAGTCGATCGGCGGAGAAATTGCTTTTGAGGGGCCGGATCGAGTTGGCCTTGGGCCTGGCGCGGGTTCGGGGTGTGAGGGACTGGTCGTTCCACGCTGGATCATTCACAGGACGGCACAGACGGGGCGGGAGAGAGTTCGCTCGGGCGTGTGAAGAGGAGCGTTTCGCGAAGCTTCTGCGGGCGTCCGGCACCGGGCTTGCCTGCGGCGAGGCGGAGAATCTTGCCTCTGCTGTAATTCGTCGCCAGCACGCGGCCATTGGTGGGATCGGCATACAAGGCGGTGATGGCGCTCCTTCCCTTGAGGCGTGTGACAACGGGCGGCTTGCCGTCGCGGCGCAGGAATGATGGAATTTCCCTGACCGGTGCCGGAGCCGTGGGGATTTGCGTGGAGTGAAGGCACGCTTTCAAAGGCGGTTTCTACGGCGGTGGGTTTCTTGGTGCTTCCAGCTAGCCCCTCGCGATTGGGTCAGCCGTAGTTGCCGCCTCAAGTGACGATGTTCACTTCCTCCCAGGAGCCGCCTCCGACATCGGCCATCCAGAGGTCGCCTGTCTTGGAATCAAAATGAATCTGCCAGGGATTGCGCGTGCCAATGGCCCAGAACTCGGTGCGCACCCTGTCCAAGGCGTTGAGGGTCGCCCCATTGAGCCTGCCATTCCACGAGCCGTCGATGCTTTGATGGATGAAGGGACTGCCCTTCGGAACCGTGAAGCGTGATCTGACATCGGTGAGGGGAATGGAGGGATGCGCGTTAGCCTCCAAGCTGCCTATTAACACTCCTTCAATGATAAACGAGGTAACATCATCTTTCGGTGAAACCCGGTTCACACTCGCGTAGCTCACGTTGCGCAAATGAGCTGGATGTTGAGGTTGGTCACATTCATTCAGCCGGATAGGCCCCTGGCATACAGTGCAGTATTTCAAAGTCGCGGATTTCGACAGCGATCTGTTCAACTGGCTTGTCCAGGTTGGTTTGGGGCCTATGTCTCATCAGCAGACTAGTCCTCCGGTCTATTTCAGGCTTCATTTCACGCGAAAGAGATAAGCCTGATTCTTTAATGGGAACCCTAAGGGTCTGCCATTCGCCATCTTGAACAAGAACAGGCATTTCAAATCTGCCACTACTATTTCCGATCATCTGGTCCACCCAAACGGCGGAGACGTGTTTGCTGCGCATGCGAAACTGCAACACCCTCAGATATTGGCCGTCAACCTGTTGAGCAGATCGCTGTTTGGAAAACTTTTTGCCCGCCGCTAGCACAGACCACCTGAGAGAAATGGAGCCCATTATACTGTTCTGCGATCGAAAATCTTCGGCTACCGGTGCGATGAAACGAATCACTCCATTCTCCGTGAGGGATGTGTCGTGACTTCTCCCTATTCTTCCAGTATCAACCCAAATCGATGAATGCTCTGCGCGGAAGCTTCTGGTTTCAAATGCATTAAGCCGCCCCACCTTTCCATTTACGAACGATTGGGAGACGTTTTGGTTTTTGTGGTCGCCTAGGAAAACAGGCAAGAGAAAAGCCATCAGATTTTCTTCTGGAGGAAAACGGGCGGAATCGCTTCCGGCTCCGCTCGGTTGTCCGATGATGCTATCAAGCCTCTTGTTGCTAATTGTTACCGCTTGTTGTGCTTCTAGGACTAACTTGCGATTCTTTTCCGTCATGCTAAATCCTGAAATATCCACAGCGCCCTCATGGACCGAAATTCGAGCATCACCCCCATTGGTTTCAATGAAGGCCTGCGCAATCCCTCGTGCGACCACGAGGTGATCAGCCACCTTGACCGTGAATCCTTTTTCTACCTCTTTTTGAATCCATAATCTCAAACGACCGCTCACGAGTTCTATATTGGAACTGGGTTCACTCCTGTCCGAGAATTTCAGCTCGGTCATCGCCGCAACTTCGGCCATTCCAATGTTACTCTCGTCTCCCAGAAGAAAAGTGGCTTCGGTGCTGTCGTCAGTTGCTACAAGGTCGCCCTTGTAATATTGATGCACGAACGGCCTGCCTCCAAAGCCTAGAGCGAAAAAGTCGGATACGCCACCCGCGGGAGTATTGCCAGAAACAAGGATATTATTTACAGGCGTAACTCCTTGAGCTGACCGAGCCTTTACAATCACATCCCCTACAAACCGAGATACCTTATTCGAAACTATTGACTGCGCGCCTTCCTGGCGCTGTGAAATCAGCAGAGCCGCGCGCTCGGCTGAGGGTAGAATCACTTCTTGGGCAGTGCTCAAATTAGGAACCAAGAAGTGAGTCATGTGCAAAACAAAGACTGCGCAGCGCCTAACTAGGACACTCTTCACCGGTTTCGCGCCCAATTTAAATTGTTGGAGCGTGGCTGAGGCAGAAAGCAAGATACATTTCATCGCCGACAAGTGAAGCAAGCCAGTCACCG
>CAMBPV010000244.1 GCA_945869695.1 Prosthecobacter debontii | reverse complement strand
GGGCCGCCGGCGATCTCGATCATCAAACGCAGGTTGTGATCGATCCGCTCGCTGTAAAGAAGCAGCGCAGGCGAGGCGATTTTTTCTTCGTCTTCAATGTGAAACCAAGCGTGAGTCGTGTCAGATGAGGTCATGGGCGCTGCAAGATGTCGGTGGATGGGCAAAGGGAAAAGGGAATTGTTTGGCTACAATTGTCCTTGCTTGAGCCTCACCGAGCGGCCTGCTAGCCTCACGCTCATGCCTCTTTATCGCATCATCCTTCTGCTCTTGCTCGCTCCGTCGTTCTCTGGCGCAGAGCCTTTGGAGGTGAAGCCAGTCATTGAAGCCCTGTCGAAGGCCATCCATGCCGGACAAACGCCGGGTGCGGTGTTCTGGATGGAGCATGCGGATCAGAGGGTGACGGAGGTTTTGGGAAATCGAGCTCAGGAGCCGAAGGTCGAGGCCATGACCGAGGACACAATCTTTGATGCGGCCTCGTTGACCAAAGTGATCGCCACGGCCACCTCGATCATGGTGCTGGTGGAGCAGGAGAAAATCAGCCTCGAGGCTCCTGTTTCGACTTACCTTCCCGATTTCACGGGAGAGGGTCGAGAACGGATCACCGTCAAACAACTCCTCACCCATGTCTCCGGTCTGCGGCCCTCGCTTTTTCAGGAGCCGCCCTGGAGCGGTTACGCGGAGGGCATCCGCCTTGCCTGCGCCTCGGTTCCGGAGAATCCGCCGGGCGTTGGGTTTCGATACAGCGACATCAATTTCATTCTTCTCGGAGAAATCGTGCGCCGTGTGAGTGGGCAGCCGCTGGACGCTTTTGCCTTCCGCCAGATTTTCATGCCGCTGCAGATGACCTCCACAGGGTTTAATCCACCGGCTGAAAAAATTTCCCGAGTCGCGCCCACCGAGAAAGATGAGTCAGGCACGATGTTGAAAGGGGTGGTGCATGATCCATCCGCTCGTCGCATGGGCGGAGTGGCCGGACACGCGGGGCTTTTCACCTGCGCCAGTGATCTGGCCAGATTTTCGCGCATGATCCTGAAGGGTGGAGAGCTCGATGGAGCACGCATTCTCCAGGCTTCAACGGTTAGCCTCATGACGAGTGTGCAGACACCGGCCACCGTTTCAGAGCGTCGAGGTCTGGGCTGGGATATCGAGACAAGTTTCAGCCGACCGCGCGGTTGGCACCCGGATCGGGCCTTTGGCGATCCCTCCGGCTTTCCCCTCGGATCCTTCGGACACACGGGTTTTACAGGCGTGAGTCTCTGGCTGGATCCCGCCTCGCGCTCCTTTGTCATTCTGCTGACCACTCGATTGCACCCCGATGGCAAAGGCGATGTGAGAGATCTCTACTCCACCGTCGGCACCTTAGCGGCGGCTGCCATTCCGATGATTCAATCCAAAAAAGCCACCGGTGCTCTCCTTCCACGATTGAAAGCTGATGAAGTCCCGACTGTGCTAAATGGCATCGATGTTCTGCGGAGAAATCAATTTGCCCCGCTCAAAGAACTGCGTGTCGGGCTCATCACCAATCACACCGGAATCGATAACGAGCGTCACGCCACCATCGACCTTTTGGCTAACGCACCTGGAGTTAAACTCCGCGCTCTATTCAGCCCCGAGCATGGCATCCGCGGCACGCAGGATCAGGACAAAATCACCGACAGCCGCGACACCAAGACGGGCCTTCCTGTCTTCAGCCTCTACGGTGAGCGCCGGGCACCTTCCGCTGAACAACTCAAGAATCTCGATGCTCTGGTCTTCGACGTTCAAGACATCGGCTGCCGCTTTTACACTTACATCTCGACCATGCAGCTCGCCATGGAGGCCGCCGCCAAGAACCAGAAAAAGTTCATTGTGCTGGATCGCATCAATCCCATTGGCGGCATCGCCTGGGAAGGTCCGGTGCAGCCTACAAAGGAGAGTTTTGTCGCCTGTCATCCCATTCCCCTGCGCCATGGAATGACGGTGGGAGAGCTCGCCCGCCTCATGAATCACGAGCGCGGGATCGAGGCGGATCTTCTCATCATTCCCTGCGAAGGCTGGACGCGCCGTCTTTGGATGGACCAGACCGGACTGCCCTGGATCCATCCCTCGCCCAACATGCGCAGTCTCACCGCTGCCACCTTATATCCGGGCGTTGGATTGCTTGAGTCCGCCCTTTCGGTCGGACGCGGCACCGATCGCCCCTTTGAAATCGTCGGCGCACCCTACGTGGATGATCTTCGTCTTGCGCACGAGATGAATCGGCAGGGGCTCACCGGTGTTCGTTTCATTCCCATCCGCTTCACGCCCACCGCCAGCACTTTCAAAGACAAGCCCTGCGGTGGCGTGGAAATGATCGTCACCAACCGAGATCAAATCAATGCCGTCGATATCGGCATCGCCCTCGCCTGCACCTTCCAAAAAATGCACCCTGACAAATTCGCCCTCAAAGACATCAGTCGCCTCCTCTTGGACGAAACCGCCCTCACCGCCATCCGAAAAGGCGAACCCCGCTCCAGGATCATCGAGTCATGGAAAGCCCAATTAGAAGAGTTCCACAAAAGACGCGCCGCGTTTCTTTTGTATCCCGAGTGATCCCAAGGCTTCACTTCAACCACTTCCCAAACCAAGCCTCCATCTTCTTCCACATCTCGGCTGTGTAAACGTGGCCGAGGCCGGGGTAGAGGGTGCTTTCGAAAGGGTGGGCGGATTCGGTGTCGTGGAGAGCGTAGATTTGGCTGACGATGGAGCCGAGTTTTTTCACGCCCTCGGTGGGTGAGCCGGCGTCTTGATCGCCGGTCATGAAGAGCATGGGGCGGGGGGCGGCAAGGGCGATGACGGCCTCGGTGTCGAAGTGTTTTAACATGCCGGGCACGAAGTAGTAGATGCCATGGGCCTTGAGCATGCCCGCTCGAATGAGGTCCTCGTAACGCGTCATGCAGGCGACGCAAACAGCGGCCTGGGGGCGATCATCCAGTGCCATGATCCACCAAGCGCGGGTGCTTCCCATGCTGATGCCAGTGACGCCGATCCGAGATGCATCCACCTCGGGGCGTGAGGCGAGGTAGTCGAGCGCGATGAGGTCATCGCGAATCATCATGCCCCAGAGTGTGCGGCCCAGCCACAGATTGAATTTGGCGGCGGTCATCTCGCCTACGGATCCTTTTTGCGCAGGGCCATCGGGTCCTTGGCCGTTACGCTCACCAAATCCACACGCATCGATTCCGAGGACGACGTAGCCGAGTTTGGCGAGAGTTTCGCCAGGCTGATGAGGGATGGCGGGGTTCACGCCGAGCAGTTCGTCTTTCCCGATGTCATACTGACCGCCGTGCCAGTGACAGTAGAGAATAGCAGGCGCTTTCGCGTCTGGTTTCGCGGACTTGGGGAGGAAACAGTGACCGGTGACTGTTTCGCCTGCGCCGTTTTCAAAGCTGAATTTTTCCTGCCAGTAATCTCCTTTGTCCTCACGCAACAGCACCGTGACTCGCAAAGGGGAAGGCCTCGGGGGAAGATCACCGAGTAGCTTCCCGAGCGTGGTGCGGATCTCGGAGCGCTGGGTCTGCCACTCGGCCAGATTGGCGGGAATTTTCAGCGGTGGAATTGGGGGAGAATGCGAGAGCCATCGCTCAGGCGCAGGATTTTCTTGAGCGAGAGACATGGTGGCGATCAATAAAACCGGGAGCTGCCGACTGAGGATGATCAAAGAGGTTCTCATGGTCGGAGAGGCGCAAAACTCAGCCGTCCCAACTCACGCCATCCCAGGCGATGACTCGATTGAGGAGTTTTTCCAAAGCGTCCGTGAAGCTTTGAAAAAGAATCTCGCCCTTTTCAGCGGTTGCGGATCGTGGATCGCCCACGTGACCCGACTCACTGCGGTCGGGCATGGTCCAGCCGCGTGAGGCGGGCTCGAAGGGATTTCCAAAGGCGACATCGTCGGTGTCGTCGAGTGGACCGACGAGTTCGGGTCGAATGCGGAGGACCATGGAGGTCTCCCACTCACAGGCATGGCCCATGACGCGCTGCTGAATGGATGGATCTTTTGTCCAAGGTTCTGCTCCGAGATTCCAATAGGTGAGCGACAGCAGAAGAAGATCTTTGCGCGTGCGGTGTTTCTGACGTGTCTCGAACACAGCTTGTTTCCCCGGCACGTCATTGCCCCCGTGACCATTGATGAAAACGAGACGCCTAAAGCCGTGGCTGATGAAGTTTTCCATCAAGCCATTCAGCAGATCGATGTAGAGCCGCGGCTCGGCAGAGAGCGTGCCTGGAAAATCAAGATGGTGGTGGGAGTTCCCCAGCCAAGTGAGGGGAGCGATGAGGACGCTGTCTCCCATTCGATTCTCGATGCGGTCGATGAGCTCGTTGGTCAGCAGGCTGTCTGTAAAAACAGGCATGTGTCGCCCATGCTGCTCGAGGGCAGCGATGGGAAAAAGAACAGGTGTGTCCCTGTGAAGGGCGGCGACCTCCGGCCATTTCAGGTTCTCAAGCTTCATCTTATTCGGTCACGCTGACCCAGATCTGGTGTTTCACGGGCTTCAGGCGCTTCCGTACGATGACATCGGCGTCGATATTCTTGGCTCCGACCTTCTTGCGAATCACGTCAAGTGCGGCGGCAAATTCAGCGTCTGTCTTGGCATCCTCAGCAAAGGCGCGGAAGTTGGTGACGAGGTTCTTGATGGCCACGGTCTCGTAGGCCTGTTTCGCGGCCACGGCACCCATGAGATCAGCAAAGGGCGCATCAAACGGAGTGACTGAAAACTCAGCGGCAAGATTGATGCCGGCTTCGAGCTGCGCTTTCTCAAAGGTCTTCGATTCATTTCCCCACTGCACCTTGGCTTTGGCGGCTGGGAAATGAGCCACTTTGAGGATGAAGCGATTCAGCGTCTGATTGAAGTCGGAGAAGGGCAGAATGCTCCGATTGCTGTTGGCTTGGGTGGGATCTGCGTCGAAGCAGAAGGGCCAGCGGGTGCTCATGAGCTCGATCCCGACACCCTTGCCATTGGATTCTTTGCTGCCTGCGCCACCTCCGACGACTTCATGGCCTGCGGTCGCTTTTGCATCCGAGCTGGTCCAGTCCAGTGTGATCTCACCGATGTTGCCATCGACGCCCAAGGCTTTCAGAAAAGCGGTGGCCATGAGAAGCTGTCCGGCGGGTGCGGGGTGGAAACCATCGCCACCAAAGGGTCCGTAGCCTTTCCCGAGAACGGCCTTCGATTTCACGAGAGCATCCATCAT
>CAMBPV010000243.1 GCA_945869695.1 Prosthecobacter debontii | reverse complement strand
TCCATGGCGGACAGCATCGACTACCTCCTGACTTATCAATGGAATGACGTCCAGCGACAGGACGTCGTGGCCTTTCTGACAGAGCCCGGCTCAGCCAGCTCTCTGCATGATCTCGAGCACCTCCCCGGAGTCACCCGCGCAGAGCCCTTGCGCTCCATCCAGACTCGCATCCGTTACGGCCATCATTCCCGAAAGCTCGCCATCACCGGCATGCCTCGAAACGCCGACCTCAATCGCCTTTTGGACGCCAAAGGAAACACCGTCACTCTCCCCGAAGAAGGCATCGTCATGTCCACCAAGCTCGCAGAAATCCTCGGGGCCAAACTCGGAGACGAAGTCCAGGTCGAGGTCATCGAAGGCCGCCGGCCCGTCAGGCGCATCCCCATCCGTGGACTGCTAGAGGACTTCTCCGGCGTGGCAGCTTACATGGACATCGATGCCCTCCGCCGTCTCATGCTCGAGGGTGCCACCATCAATGGAGCCTACCTCACCGTGGATCAGGCCCAATGGGAACCCTTCATGCGAAAGATCAAAGACACCCCGCGTGCCGCCATCGTGCTCGTCAAAAAAGACCAACTCGCAGCCTTCCGAAACACGACAGGCGAGAGCATTGGCATCATTCAAAAGCTCTACCTCACCCTCGCCATCATCGTCGCTTTTGGCGTGGTTTATAACAGCGCACGCATCGCTTTATCCGAGCGCAGTCGAGACCTTGCCACCCTCCGCGTCGTCGGCTTCAGCCAGGGCGAGGTCGCGGGTGTTTTGCTCGGTGAGCTCACCCTTCTCATCCTCGCCGCCTTGCCCGTGGGCCTCATCTTTGGCCGCATCCTCACCACCTTCATCATCAATGCCATCAGCACCGAGACCATCCGCATGCCCCTCGTCATCAGCACCCACACCCAGGCCAATGCCGTGCTCGTCGTCCTCACCGCTGCCGGCTGCTCCTTCATCGTCGTCGCCCGCATGTTGCAGAAACTTGACCTTGTCGGCGTGCTGAAGGCACGGGATTAATTCTCACCCCTCACCGGAATGGAAAACAAAGCCCCCAATAAAAAAGACTCTCCACCCTGGGAGCCGAAGAGTAAAAAACCCAAACGCGGGCTCATCCGCAAACTGCTCCTCTGGTCCTTCTTCATCGGACTCGGCGCACTCATCGCCGTCGGCCTCATGCCCAAGCCCATCGAGGTCGAGGTCGCCACCCTCGCACGCGGCCCCCTCACCGTGCATGTGATCGAGGAAGGGAAAACCCGAATCCGAAATCGCTACATCGTTTCTTCCCCCGTCGCAGGTCAGATGCGTCGTGTCACACTGCGTGCAGGTGACGAGGTGAAAGGCGGAGAGACCATCATCGCCGTCATTGAGCCCTCCCTCTCGCCCTTGCTCGATGCGCGCTCCAAGGCCCAAGCCCAGGCTCGCGTGGACGGTGCCGATGCAGCCCGTGAAAAAGCCATGCAAGCGCTCGCCATGTCAAAGACCTCCCTCCAGTTTGCCAATACCACCTGGAACCGCATCAAGAACATCAAAGAAAAAGGAACCGTCTCCGATACCGACCGTGACACCGCCGAGATGGATGCCGCCCTGCGCCAGCGCGAGGTCCAAGCCGCCGAGTTCTCCCTCAAGGTCGCCGAGTTCGAGCTCACCCAAGCCAAGGCCTCCCTTTTGCAAATCGAATCACCCGGTCAGTCAGAATCCGTGGTCGAAGTGCGCGCCCCCATCAATGGGCGCGTTCTCCGCGTCCAGCAGGAGAGCGCCACCATCGTCACACCCGGCACATCGATTCTAGAAATCGGCGATCCCGCCGAGATCGAAATCGAGGCCGAGATCCTCTCCCGCGACGCCGTCGCCATCAAGCCCGGCACTCCCGTCGCCGTCGATCAATGGGGCGGAGCCGCACCCCTTCAGGCCATCGTCCGCCGCGTCGAACCCGCCGCCTTTACCAAGGTCTCCTCCCTCGGCGTCGAGGAGCAGCGCGTCCTCGTCCTGGCCGATCTCGTCAAGCCACCGCCCGAAGCCAAAGCCCTCGGCGACCGCTACCGCGTCGAGGTCCGCATCGCCACTTGGCATGAGCCCGACGCCCTCCTCATCCCCGCCGGAGCTCTCTTCCGCGAGGGCAACGACTGGAAGACCTTCCTCTACGATCAAAACAAAGCCCGCACCGCCAACGTCCAAGCCGGCCGCACCGACGGACGCATGACCCAAGTCCTCTCCGGTCTAAACGCCGGCACCCAAGTCCTCATGCACCCCCCCGACACCGTCAAAGACGGCGTCGCCGTCAGACGACGCGGAGAAGAATAGACCCCACCTGCTTCATGATCACCACAAGCTCGGTCCTCCTGACTTCAGAGGAAACTCGGTGAGCCGTTTTCATTCGGCGACTTGGTAAGCTCTCGGAGGGCGTTCGATTGACCTCACTTCTTCGTGCCGAACAACCACCCTAGAAGGCGATTCAACCAGGGCGGTATGTTAGCTGCGCCAGAGGGTTCAGGGGGCGGATCGAGCGTTACCCCATTCTGCTCCGCCCACTGGCGAAGGAAAACGCGGTCGGGAATGTCTTTTTCCCGAACCGTCTGTTTCATTCGCCACATTGTCTTTTGAGAAGCCACAGGAATAGAGACCCCTTGCACATCTTTGATCACGACGTCGTTGATCGCATCGGCATAGGTCACTCCGCATCCCGATTTCATCAGATCGATCATGATTTCGTCACCGACCCTCACGACTCCATAGAGATCCACTTCTCCCGGTTTCAATTGGGCCGCAGCGTGATCTGGAAGGGCGCTCAGACATTGTAGAACTTTGGCCTCGTTCACCTCACCCACTTCGATGAGTAGATCGACATCGCTCGTGAATCGCGGGTAACCGTGCAGAATGATCGCAAACCCGCCCACAAGTATATACTTGGCTCCTGCTTCATTCAGATCTCGGCAAAGCCTCGCGACATCGCCAAAGTCGGGCTCACGCGTCAGCGCTTCGCCCGTTTCAAAATTTGTTCCATCTCCCATGTATTGGATTGTTCGTGATTTTGAAAACGGAACACCCCCTTAGGGAGGAAGGTCTTGCCGCCCGTCAGACCACGCGCCATCCGGAGCATTTCCGCATAGCGTTTCTGCGGTGAGACGGGCCCTTTGCCACCCACCATTCGGCCAATGTCTTCGTCTAGATTCACAATGGAATCTGTCTCGCCGAGGCCGGGTGGAAATTTCATAGTGCCATTTTAATGCGCGATACGCTTTCGTAAACCTCCATCTGCACCCCCAAGGTGGGGCGGTTGGTCCTCCAAGCGCCGCATGGTCTGGGCGAAAACCCATCTCTTCAGTGACTTCCAATACCAAAGAACCAGGAACAAAGAACCCGAAACTCTCCCCTATCTCCCCATCTCCAAGTCCCCCTGTCTCCCAGTCCCCTTGTCTCCGGCGCAGCCGCCTCCCACAGTCCCGCTGTCGAAATACCCGAATCTGTCAAGGATCGTATCCCGCCCCTTTTCTACCGGGTTTCAAACCGTCCAATTTGTGGAATCCTGCCACATTAATCACCTGACCACTTTCACATCCTCCCGAAGGCGTTATGCCCAATGTTCCTTCTCGTAAATACTTTGCTCACCACGGCTCAGGGGTTGGGAGGAGCAGCCTGTGCGGACGAAGAATTCGTCCTTGCCATCATACGTAGTGAAGACTGGAGTACCGCTTCGCGATACCTGAATCCGGCAGATTTGTTGGCTGTCGTAAAACGGGAATGAGATCTTGGTGTGACCTCCGTGCTCGGTGCCGACGTATTTCTTGATGATCCCGACCAGATGCAATCCGAAGCCATCAATGTTCGGTTTTTCAAGCGTCTTCATGTCGTCGTCCAGCCCCAGCGCATTCGAGTCATCGTCGATCCCGATGAGGAGGTCTCCCCCTTCGGAATTGAGGAAGGCGGCAATGGTCTTTGCGATCACAAACTCTAGCTTCTTATTCACCTCCTTGGTTCTTAGATCCCAGCGGAGAGTGGACTTGAACTCTACCCGGTCACTTTCACCCGTGACGATAAGCTGCTCCAACTCTTCGTTCACCGATTCCTGATGCGTCAGATCGATCCGCGACTTCAGCGCGTCATAGATGACCTGGGATCTCTTCGCCAAAAATGTACCGTAGTCGTCGCTTTCGATTCCGAATGCTTTTAGGTCCATGAAGTGGGAGCTCAGCGCGATATTGATCTCACTGTTCTCATCGTGGAAATCGCCGATGTAAACCGACGGGGCTTTCGCGCCGATTTTGCGCTTGTTGAGGTGGTCACTAACGAAGGTGATGTTCACCAAACTGTTGCTGTTGGGAGTTCCCTTTGCCTTTAAGTAGGCTTTGGGGAAGAAATGGTGGTAGTTTTTGCTGTTGGCGATCTTGAGCCACGAATTGTCCAGGATCACCTTGCCGTTATCCCTGAAATCCTTCGGCTCCTTATAAGCCAACAGGCACAGGATGGCTTTGCAGTAGCTGTTCCCGGCGCTGAAGTTCGTCTCGACCAGTGCTCGGGGTGATTCCAAATAGACTTTGACGTCTGTGTAATCGGGACGATTCCCCTCCAGGATCGTATCAATCCTTTTGATGTCCTGTGCGAGCTTGGATTCCGTGGAGCTGGAGTATCGATAAGAGAGTGACATCCGCCAAAAAAACTCCTCGAGTAGTTTCTTCTGCATTCCGCTCGGCTTGTCCTTCTTGTGGTAGAAGAAATAGCCGAAGGGTATGAGTAGCGCGTCATATGGCAGGATCTGTGATACAGGGATCCGGTAGGTGGTCCGGAAGTAGTCAATACTATCCTTCAGCGCAGAAACAGCATCGTCCCATGTGTCGATGATCGATTGCTTTTCCAAATCCAGGATCGTCCTGCGCTTGCATTCCTTCGTCCGGCTGAGAATGAGGGACAAGAGGCTTAGAACCACCGAGTTTGAAACCCCTTCGTATTTGATGTCTTTGAGCTCCTTGGTGAAGTGCCCCCACTTCACCGTCATGTCGAACTTCTGCTCTTCGTCGTAGGTCTTCGCGGACATGATCTCAAAGAGCGTCAAGGTCTGACCACCGGTGTTGATGCGGGTGAAGACTTCGATCGCGGAATCGATGTCCTCTTTTCTCAAAACCACGGTTGAGAACTCGTACGTACGGAAGGCTGTCGCGTAGGAATCAATGAGCTCCAGCTCGTCACCGGTGAACCGCGATTCCAGTTTTTTTGCTGTGGCAAAGCT
>CAMBPV010000242.1 GCA_945869695.1 Prosthecobacter debontii | reverse complement strand
CGCGGCAGCATCGGCGGCCCGGCGGAGTGCGTGATGCCGCCGAGGTGCGATTACGACCTGTGGGCCGGCCCCGCGCCGATGACCAAGCTCACCCGGCCGAAGTTTCACTATGACTGGCATTGGTTCTGGGACACCGGCAACGGCGAGATCGGCAACAACAACGTCCACTCGCTCGACATCTGCCGCTGGGGCCTCGGCGTGACCGGTTTGGGCCGCAGCGTGCTCAGCTACGGCGGCCGCCTCGGCTACACGGATGTCGCCGAGACACCGAACTCGCAGGTCGGCATCTTCGACTTTGGCGACAAGACCATCGTCTCCGAAACCCGCGGCCTCAAAACTGCGCCGTTCCATCCCACGATCAAATCCATGTGGTTCTTCTACGGCAGCGAAGGCATCATCGCCGACACGAGCCTCTTTGATCCGAGAGGCAACCTCGTCCGCGCCTTCGAAGGACAATCCGAGAATCACTTCGCCAACTTCCTCCGCGCCGTGCGCAGCCGCAAGCACACCGATCTCGCCGCCGACATCGAGGAAGGGCACCAAAGCACCGCACTCTGCCACATCGCGAACATTTCGTATCGCCTCGGCTCAAAATCCTCCGTGGACGATATCTCGAAGCGCCTCAGCGACATCAAAGCTCACGAAGACGTGCAGGACACGCTGGAGCGCACGAAGCACTACCTCGCCGAAGCCGGAGTCGATCTCGACAAGACGCAACTCACCCTCGGCCAGCCTCTCCGCGTCGATGGCCACAAAGAATCCTTCCTCGACAACGCCACCGCAAACACGCTGCTCACCCGCGAGTATCGTGCGCCGTTTGTGGTGCCGAAGCTGAGCGAGATTTGATGCGCCTACACCGTATGATGGAACTGATGACCACCCTTTCCCGCCGCCAGATGCTCCACACGGCCTCGTGTGGCTTTGGCTATTTGGCGATGTCTGGCATCGCTGGTGCCACTTTGGATGCACGGCCTCCACGCGTCCGTGCAAGGGCACAGCGCGTGATCTTTCTGAACATGGCGGGCGGTCCGGCGCAGCTCGACACTTTTGACTACAAGCCGCAGATCGGCAAAAAGCCGCACGCGGGCTCGATTGCGAACTTTGCGCGACGCGGTCAGAGCGGGTTGTGGGTGAGTGATTTGCTCCCGAACCTCGCCCGGCATGCGGACAAGCTTTGCGTCATCAAGTCGATGACCGCAGACACGAGCATCCACGCGCAGTCGATGCTGCAACTGCACACGGGCGACCGCCTGCGGCCCTGCCCGAGCATGGGCGCGTGGGTGGCGTATGGTCTGGGCACGGAGAATCAAAATCTGCCCGGCTTCATCAGCTTCAACACCGCGAAACCCTCTGAATACGCCGCAGCGCAATTGCCCGCGGTGTTTGGCGGCACGCCCATCGGGGTGAATGGCGAGGACATGTCCAAGGCGACGATCCGCAATATCACCGGCGATCATTTGCCCATGAATGTGAAGCGCCGGCAGCTCGACCTCATCCAGGCGATGAATCGCGACCACGCCGGGCTGCGTGGCGAAGATCCGCAGCTCGAAGGTGTCATTCAGACGATGGAACTCGGCTTCCGCATGCAGGCGCAGGCACCGGAGTTGCTCGACTTGAGCCGGGAATCGAAAGCGACGCTGGAGCGCTACGCCGTTGGCAAAAACTATGCCGCAGGCACCTGTAAGGAGAGCGACTTTGGCCGCCAGTGCCTGCTGGCTCGCCGATTCTGCGAGGCGGGTGTGCGCTTCATTGAGATCACGCATGGCAGTTGGGACCAGCACACGGATCACCGCCGTGATTTGACCGCGAACTGCGCCACCACCGATGCGCCGATTGCCGCGCTGTTGGATGATTTGGATGAACGCGGGCTGCTGGAGGACACGCTCGTCGTCTGGGGCGGTGAGTTTGGTCGTCCGGGCCTCGAACCGGGCAAGGATAAGGACCAAACGGGGCACCAGCACCGCGCCTTTACCTTCTGGATGGCCGGTGGCGGCGTGAAAGCCGGTCACGCCCATGGCGAAACCAATCACGACGGCAGCACGGTCGTGGAGGGTGCAGTGCATTTTCGCGATCTGCATGCCACGATCCTGCATCTGCTCGGTCTCGACCATGAAAACCTCGCGGTCGTCAGCGGTGGCCGCCGGATTCGGCTCACCGGCCTGCAAGGCGGCAAGGTGGCGCAGGGCATTCTGGTTTAGGATCAGACACCCTCATTTCGCCGCCGTGGTCGGTGCAATGGCTTTCACGCTGACGCGAATAGGCTGGGAGATGAGGATTTCGACGGTGTCGGTCGGATTGGCAGCGGTGATGACGGCTTTCATCTTGTTTGTCGCGGCGGTCATGGTGGCTTCGGCCTGCTTCTTTTTGATGGGATCAGTGGCTGCGGCGGAGGCTTGTTGAGCGGCCTTCTTCTGCTCCGCTTCAGCCAAAGTCACGGCGGCAGGGTTGTAGCGGTATTTGCAGATGCCGAGGCTCTGCAGCGCGAAGGTGTAATCGCCCGGCGTGATCTTCAATTCCGCGAGATTCAGCACCAGCTCATGCGTCGCGGCTTTCAGCGGGATGTCGAACTCCTTGATGGCGCTGAAGCCTTCGCCGTAGGCTTTCACTTTGATGGAGGTGCCGTTGAATTCGTTCCGCCACGCAAGCTTGAGCGGGATTTTCAACGTCTCGCCGGCTTTGGCCTCGAAGACCTTGTTTTCAGCCAGTGTGATCGATAGCGGCGCTTGCTCGGAATCGGTGACGGAGACGGGAATGTCAGCCATGAGGCGCGGCGCGGGGATTTCACCCTTCGCGTCCTTCACCGGCCATTCCATGCTGGCCACACGCACCGGCCGCACGACCTCTTTGACGCCGATGATGGCCTTGCCGGTGATTTGGGCGAGCGAAAAGCCGCGCGGTGCTTTTTCATCCGCTGTGAGGATGAGGTGGCCGTAGGTTTTGCCTTTGCCGATCTTTAAACCGGCAGCGCTGATGCCTGCGGGCAGGTTTTCCATGCTGATCTCGATCTCGCCATCGAAGCCATCGCGACGCTGCACGGCGACTTCAAACGCACGTGATTCACCTTGGCGGAGTGACATCGGCTTGGAAAGCGACGCACGGTCGCCATTGCGCAGCGTCATGTGAACGGCCCACGCGGCGAGGGCAAAATCAGGCGCGGCTTGGCGAACGAGGAGGCGATACACGTTGTGCGGATCGCTGCGGGTGCCGCCGAAGAGATCACGCACTTGCAGACGATACGTGCCATCTTCTTTGACCTCGAATTTGCCAAGCACGTCGGGCGAACCGGCATCGTAAGGCGGGCCGTCGTAGCTGTAGCCGTTGCTGGTGACCTTCATTGGCGGCGCGATGTCGTAGAGCTCGGCGACATCGGTGAATTTGCCGTCCTTTACCTGCTGCACGAGCACAAAGGGATCGGTGTTCAGCCCGAGACGCTCGCTGGCGACCTCCACCCACCATGTCTCGCCTTTTTTGGCGGTGAACTCATAGGTATCGACATCCGCCGCCGGGAAAAACGCACCCGCGATGTCGCAGGGCAGCGTGATCTTGTTTTGCGGCTCGGTTTCCTTCGCTGGAGCCGTGGCCGCGAGTCCCACCGGAGGCCAGGACATGGCGCTGACGGTTTGCGTCTGCGGTTGCGGCTCTGCGGGGCCTTTTTGCAAGGCAAGGCGGTAGAAGTGCCGCTCGCCACCTTGATAGGTGAGGTCGCTCACTTTGATGACGAACGTGCCATCGGCAGGCGGTGTGAAGTCGATCACGCCGCCCGTGCGGTTTACTCTGAGGTCCGCGCCTTTGCCATCCGCGAGGATGAGCACTGGCGTGAGCCGCGAGTCGATGCCGACTGCCGCGCAATCGATGGACACCGCCTGGCCCTTCACGCCCTGGAACGAATAAAAATCCACCGCGCGCTTCGTCATCGTTGCATTGCAGATCGAGCCAATCGCGAGCGGCAGAGCCGTTTCGAGCGTGTTGTTCGCCTTCGTTCGCACCACTTCCGGCAGCTTGTTCACCGAAAACGCGCGCACCGAAGACATGCCCAGCCGCGACATCACGCGCGCATCATAAACACCCACCTCCGCATCCGCCACGATGCTCACCGTGAACTTGTTCAGCGCACCCGCCACCGGCTTCGCCGTGATCTTCGGTGTGGAGAAGGTCAACTCGGTCACATCCTCGATGTTTTCACCCGTGATCGTGACTTCCACACTTTGCCCGGCCTGACCGCCCATGGGCATGACGGTCAGCAAACGCGGCAATGGCAACGTCACTTGCTGGGCGAGTGCGGAGGAGGAAAGGACAATAAGGAAGCAAAATAGACGCGTAGACATGGCAGCAAACCTACGCAGCGAGATGGCCATCCATGTCATTTCACTTTCTTCAACTTCACCGCTCGCACATCCGCCAGTTCCTGCTTCAGCGCTCCATCGGGTCGCAGAAGCAGTTTTTGGACGCCCGCTTTGAGTTTGATCGTGCCAGCTGACTGCTCGGCGAAAGATTCGTAGCCGCCGGTGGATTTCACGGTAGATTTGAGACTCGTGCTTTCGGCTTCGATGACATACGAGTCGCCTGCGGAGGCGTCATCGGCGGCGAGGGTGACGAGAACTTCGTATTCGGCGTCGGCGGGAATTTGAAGGGTCCATTCAGCGACGTCGGTTTCGATACGCCATGGGGCTAACACATTGAGCGAGGGACGGTAGGCGAGTTTTTGGCCGTAGGTCTTCGCGACGCTAGCGGGGAGGACCAAAACGCCGTCGGCGTCGGGCTGGCGGGCGTTGTCGGCGCGGCCATCGGCCAATCCACCGAGGGTGCCATCCTCGCGGGTGCGGGATTCGGTTATCGCGGAATGATCCGCGGCATCCTGGAGGCTCTGCGAAAAGAACTACCGCAGGGTGATGAAGCCCGCGTCGTGTCCACGGGCGGTGATGCGGAGTGGATCGTCTCCGGCATGTCAGAAATCCAGGCCGTGGACCCCGATCTGACTTTGCACGGACTCCGACTCGTCGGGAATTGGACCCGCATTTGACCTTGCGCATCGGGCGATTGCTTGGAAATCTCCGGCCTTCGTTTCATGCAAGACTCTATCCTCACCTCCATCGGCATCGATTCCGGCGGCACCTCTGTCAAACTTGGCGTCTGCCGGGGCGGAGACCTTCTCTTTACCGATCAGCCCATCCCGACCGCCAACTACGCCGGACCGCAGGCACTCATCTCCGAGATGGCCGTCCGTGTGGCGAAGATGCAGGAGAGCTACCCAG
>CAMBPV010000241.1 GCA_945869695.1 Prosthecobacter debontii | reverse complement strand
AAGGAAGGCAAGGCCGATGCCGTCGTAAGCGCCGGACACACGGGAGCTGCTGTCACCGCATCGTTGATCAAACTCCGCACCCTTCCCGGAGTCGACCGGCCCGCGATCGCATCCGTGCTCCCTTCGTCTACCAAGTATTGGACACTCATTGACGCAGGTGCCAATCCTGACAGTGAGCCAAAGCACCTCGTGCAAAATGCGCTCATGGGCTCCGCCTATGCGCGTCATGTCTTGGGAGTGCAGAATCCAAGCGTCGGACTCATGTCCAATGGCACGGAGGAGGACAAAGGAAATGCCCTGACCAAGGAAACCAGCAAACTTCTCCGTCGCACTCACGGCATTCGTTTCATCGGAAATATTGAGGGGCACGACCTCTGGGAGACTCCGCCTGACGTGGTTGTTTGTGACGGCTTCACCGGTAATATCCTTCTCAAAACCAGCGAAGCTCTGGCCCATGCGATTTTTGGCATGGTGAAGACCGAGATCCATCAGTCCGTCCGCACCAAGATCGGCGGACTTCTGGCTAAGCCCGCTTTCAAACGCGTCCACAAAAAGACAAACGCTGACGAGTACGGCGGTTCTCCTCTGCTAGGCGTCAACGGAGTCACCATCATCGCTCATGGAGGTGCCTCGCCTTACGCCATGAAAAACGCCATCCGCATTGCCTGCGAAACCATCTCCCACCGAGTGAATCCGCACATCGAAGAAGCGGTGAAACTCTACGCACTCACTCATGCCTCAGCCTAGCACTCAACCTTTTTGCACCTGCAGTATCGTCGGCACCGGAAGCTACGTTCCCGAGCGAGTACTTACCAATGATGACCTGTCCAAAATCGTGGAGACTTCGGACGAGTGGATCACCACTAGAACCGGAATCAAGGAACGCCGGATCGCAGCCGAAGGCGAGAACACCAGCGACATGGCATCCGAGGCGGCTCGTCGTGCCCTTGCATCGGCGGGCATCACGGCAGCGGATGTGGACTTGATCATCGTCGCCACAGTCACGCCCGACATGTTCTTTCCCTCCACCGCATGCATTGTTCAGAAGAAACTGGAAGCATGGAACGCGGTGGCATTTGACATCTCCGCCGCTTGTTCTGGTTTTCTTTATGCACTTCAAACAGCCCGTCATTTCATCAACAGCGGCAATCGAAAGACGGCACTTATCATCGGAGCGGAGAAACTGAGCAGCCTCATCAACTGGACCGATCGAAATACCTGCGTTCTTTTTGGCGATGGTGCCGGAGCTGTTGTGGTGCGCCGAATGGAAGAAGGCGACGCAAATCCACCTGGACGAATTCTCTCAGCCGTCATGGGCTGTGATGGAAGCCTCACCGATCTTCTCAAAGTCCCCGGCGGAGCCTCCGCCATGCCCGTGACACCAGAGAACATCGATCAACGTCTCAACACCATCCACATGGAAGGACGCGAGACCTTCAAACATGCCGTGACCCGCATGTGCCAGGCCAGCGAGCAGGCCCTCAGCATGGCTGGCCTTGAGGCCAAGGATGTCAATATGGTGATTCCTCACCAGGCGAATCTTCGGATCATCTCAGCTATCGCTTCACGACTCGACATCCCCGAGGAGCGCATTTTTGTGAATCTTCAAAAGTACGGCAACACGTCGGCTGCCACCATTCCCGTCGCTCTCGACGAGGCCTCTCGAAGTGGTGCGATCAAAAGAGGAGACAATGTTCTTCTGGTGGCTTTCGGTGGCGGATTCACCTGGGCCAGCACCATGCTCACTTGGTAGGCGGGCGCAAAGGGTATCCCCCTCGGGTAACCGGAGTCCCGCTCACAATCAAAAGGGATGGGAATAGAAAACAGGCATTTTGACCCGCGACTGATTTTTTATTGACGCGAACTCACTCTTTTGATTAGCCTTTCCGAAGGCTGAAATTTCCTTATGGAAATCAAAGCACAACCCAAAACGAAACTCGGCAGACCCATTCCATGAAAAAGAAAACGCTCCTATCGACAACTCTTGTTGCCACCTTTTGCTTAGCCCTTCAAACAAGTTCTTCCTTTGCCGACGGGCATGAGGTGATCGAGAAGGTGATGAAGGACTATCACAAAGCCCCTGAAGGCACCGACCCCCTTTGTAAAAAAGTCGGCGCAGGTGCTGCCACGGAAGAAGAATTGGCCAAACTGCTCGCTGGCTACCAAGAAATGGCCAAGTGCGAGCCACCCAAAGGTGCTAAATCGAGCTGGGAAACCAAAAACAAGGCGCTGATCGACGCAGTGATTGCGATTCAGAAGAAGGATCCTGCTGGCGTTTCCGCTTACAAGCAGGCGGTCAATTGCAAAAATTGCCACTCGGTTCACAAGCCTGACTGATCTTCCTCAGGCCCAATCTTAGCGGAAGAGCGAAATCGGCACTGCTGATTTCGCTTTTTCATGCCGCCCTCACATCAGTCGTCCCACACCTTGATGAGTTCGACTTCAAAAATCAGGGTTTCGTCTGGCGAGATTTCGATTCCCGCCCCCCGTTTTCCGTAAGCCAATTTTGAGGGAATGAAAAACTGGAACTTCGCGCCTTCCTGCATGAGTTGCAGTCCTTCTTTCCACCCCTTGATCACTCGGCTAAGCGGAAACTCAGCGGGCTCATCACGCCGATAGGAACTGTCAAACTCCACTCCGCCGATCGAGGTGCCTCGGTAGTGAACCACCACCGAGTTTTTTAGAGTCGGGCGTTTCCCCTCCCCCGATTGGATCACCCGGTATTGAAGTCCACTCGGCGTGGTCACTACCCCATCCTTTCGAGCGTTTTCGGCTAAGAATGCCCGGCCCTCTTCCAGAATCGAATTTGCCATGCCAATAGTGCCCAATTACATGACCATGCCACCATCAACCGCGATCACCTGACCCGTGATGTAACGAGCCTCGTCACTGGCAAGGAAGGCGGCTATCGAAGCGATGTCGGAGCCCTGACCAAAAAAGCCTAGGGGTATCTTTTTCAAAATCTCATCTTTCACTTGGTCATTAAGAACATGCGTCATGTCAGTCTCAATAAATCCCGGTGCGATGGCATTTGCAGTTACCGCCCGGCCGGCAAACTCACGTGCTAAAGACTTCGTGAAACCAATAAGGCCAGCCTTGCTTGCTGCATAATTGGCCTGACCCGCATTACCGATCAGCCCAATGACAGAGCTGATGTTGATAATCCGAGCCGCTTTTTGTTTCAGGATCGAGCGCTGAAAGGCCTTCACCATGTTAAAAGCACCCTTGAGATTGGTATCCAGCACCGTGTCCCAGTCGGATTCACTCATGCGCAGCAGAAGTCCATCCTTCGTCACACCCGCGTTGTTCACGAGGATGTCAACGTGGTCAAAATCCGCCAGGATTTGCTTGCCCAACTCGGCTGTAGCATTCGCATCAGCCACGTCCACCGCGTAGGCCTTCGCTGCACCGGGATAGGCCGCATTAATCGCCTCGGCAGCAGCCAGCGAATTTGCCTCAGTCCTGCTGATGATGGCGACTTTTGCACCCTCCGCCGCGAAGCGCCTGGCGATGTCTTTTCCGATGCCACGGCCGGCGCCTGTGACCACTGCGATTTTGTCCTGTAGTTTTCCCATCCTTCATCATGGCAAAGTCATGCCTCTTGGCAAGAGCCAGCTTGCAAAGCCCCTTCTCCGGCGCATTCTGTCAGCCCTCATGTCCAGCCAGCCTCTGAAAATTTATCTCGACGGTGAAATCGTTCCTGAAAACGAAGCAAAGATCAGCGTCTTCGACCATGGCCTTCTTTATGGAGACGGCGTCTTCGAGGGCATCCGAATCTACAATGGTCGAGTTTTCAAACTGACCGAGCACCTCGAACGCCTATACGATTCAGCGCGTGCCATTTGCTTAACCATCCCCATCTCCATCGCAGAAATGGAGCAGGCGACCCTCAAAACAGTCGCTGCAAATGGGTTGAGGGATGGCTACATCCGCCTCGTGATCACGCGTGGGGTGGGCTCACTCGGGCTCAATCCCTACCAGTGCCCAAAGGCCAGTGTCATCATCATCGCCAGCAGCATCGCTTTGTATCCGAAAGAGCGCTATGAAACCGGACTGACGCTGATTACCTGCGGCACCCGCAGACCCTCCTCAGCAGCCCTCAGCCCTCAGGTGAAGTCATTGAACTACCTGAACAACATCATGGCCAAAATCGAGTGCATGCAGGCTGGATGCGAAGAAGGCATCATGCTGAATGAACAAGGCTTTGTGGCTGAATGCACGGGAGACAATGTTTTCATCGTCAAACGCGACCAAGTCACCACGCCGCCCATTTCATCGGGCGGGTTGGATGGCATCACCCGACAGACGGTCATCGCCCTCCTGAGCGAAATGGGCATCACCTGCCGAGAAGCCGTGATGACACGGTACGACATTTACACGGCAGATGAGTGCTTCCTCACAGGCACCGCAGCAGAGGTAATCGCCGCTGTTCAGTATGATCGCCGCCCCATCGGCGACGGGAAGCCTGGGAAATTGACCGAAAAGTTAATCGCAGCCTTCAAGGTTTACGCCAACGCTCACGGCACGCCTGTGACCTACTGATCAGAACGCCCGACGCCCCATTGACGGCGGTAACTCTCCGTTTTAACACAGTCTGACCTTTCGGTGTCAGACGTAAGTCTTAGCTGGCGGCAGTAATACCCATGAAATGCGACGTTTGCGATAAGGAGGCCACGGTCTTTCTCACCCAGATCATCAACGGTCAGATGACCACGGTGAATCTGTGTGAAAGTTGCTCGAAAGAGAAGGGGGTGACGGATGAAACTGGCTTTGGCCTCGCAGAGGCGTTTTTAGGCTCAGGCAACGCGCCTCACTCGAAGATCGCTGGAATGGAAGATCTCACCTGCCCGGAGTGCGGATTCACTCAGGCTCAACTCAAAAAAATCGGCCGGATGGGTTGCCCCGAGTGCTACAAGACCTTTCGTGACGGCCTCGACAGCCTGCTCAAAGCGATGCACAAGGGAACCGAGCACAAAGGCAAGATCCCCCAGCGCCTGATGGCGGAGAGCACGTCTTCAGTCCAGATCAATTCCCTCCAGGAAGAACTGGCGACAGCCGTGCGGGAAGAGCGCTACGAAGACGCAGCTCGGCTCAAAGCGGAACTCCAGAAGTTCCAGCGCAAGTCCGTATCCCCCTAGGGAAACGCTGATTTAATCGGCGCGACAGTCAGGAGCAAAAAGAAGTTGCGCGGTGGGGTAAGTTCACAGGCATGGAACGACAACTGAGCTTTGCCCAACAGGAGTACGCGCGGAAGAAAAAGACCACGCGGCGCGACAAGTTTCT
>CAMBPV010000240.1 GCA_945869695.1 Prosthecobacter debontii | reverse complement strand
TCCCTGTTGTTCTCCACCTTGGCATTTTGCAGGGCAAAGATGAGGTGCTCGTCCTTGTCGAAAGCGAGTTTTCCTGCGGCGAGTGCCGGGAACCAGATCGGAGCGAGGCCGTTCAGCGTCTTCGGGAGCGCGTGTTGATGATAGGCGTTGAAAGGATTGTCCAAAGCGCGCAGGGCGACCACGGCCGCTCGTGGGTCCGGCACGTAGCTGGCCGCGACGATTGCTTCCAGACGCACCAGCGGGTCTTCATCAGCAATCTGCGGTTCCAGCAACGTGATGGCCTCGGGCAAGGCACCGTCGCGCGCCCACGTCGAAAGCGTGCGCGTGGCATAGGCGCGAATGCGGGCGTCCGGCGAACGCAGCAGCGACTTTAACAACTCGGGTCGCGCCGTTTCGTGGGCCTCGTAAATGGCGAGAGCTTGCAGGCGGCGGTATTCATCCTTCGCATCACCTTCCTTGAGTTTGGCAACCCATGCGTCGAGTGCCGTGGTCACTTCCTTGCTGTCGCGCTCGAACAGCAGGCGCTTGGCTTGATACTGGGCCCAGCGCTCGGGGGAGTCGAGTTGCTCCAAGAGGTCACCCGCTGTGGCATTCACGAGCGATGCAGGCTTAACCAGCGGACGGCCCTGGTAAGTCACACGCCAGATGCGGCCATGTTCCTTGTCGCGATCGGGATGACGATAGGAGGCGCTGTAGTGGCCAATGATGGGGTTATACCAATCAGCGACATAGAGCGCGCCGTCCGGGCCGCTGCGGACCTCCACCGGGCGGAAGACATTGTTCTTTGTCTCGATGATACTCGGGAGCTGCGTCGAGGAATAGACGCCGTTCTCGAAGTGCAGTTCGTGTTGCTCCAGACGGTTCGCATAGAAGCCGCCGAGGATGACGCGGCCCTGCATCTCCTGAGGAAACTGGCTGCTGCCGATGAACTCCATGCCGACCTGCTTGGCGCTGGCATTGCAGACTCTCAACGCTCCGGAGGACATGGCGAGGGTGGAGCGCACGAGCCCCGGTGTGCTGAAGAAGGCACCGAGGTCAGCTCCGCTTTTGTGGAAAGGCTGGCCGTAGTCCGTGGTGACCACGCCCCAGCAGTTTGCGCCCGCGGTGGACCATTGAAAAAAGGGATCGAGGTGCCCGGTGCGCGGGCGCAGACGCCAGACGCCGGAGCGGTTCAGCGTCTCCACGCCATACGGTGTCTCGACGCGCGAGTAGATGTGATGTCCCTGCGTGAACCACAGCTCCCCGCCAAAGCCCCAGTTCAAGCAGTTGATCAATTGGTGCGAGTCCCCCGTGCCGAAACCACCGAGAACGATTCGCCGGGTGTCCGCTTTCCCATCACCATCGGTATCGCGAAAGTGCAGCAAATCCGTGCCCTGCGCGACATAGAGCCCACCATCGCCAAGCTCGATGCCAGTGGGCATGAACAAGCCCTCGACGAACTTGGTGAACTTGTCCGCGCGGCCATCGCCATCGGTGTCCTCGCACACCAGCACGTAGTCGTTAGGCTTTTCGCCCGGCTTGATCTGCGGATAGCTCACCGTGCAGGCGACCCACAGTCGGCCGCGCTCATCCCAGCGCATCTGGGACGGCTTCACAACGCCATCGGCCTCGGAGGCGAAAAGATTCACCTTGAAGCCATCGAGGACGTTCAAGGACGCGAGTTCCTCCTCCGGCAATTGCGGCTTCACACTCGGCGGCTCGACAGGGATGGACGAGTGGATGCCAATGGGCGTCACGGGCCGGCCCGCGAGTGCGCTCCAAATGTTTTCATCGACCTGCTGAAGGAGAGGCAAGAAGTCCTTCATCTCTTCCGGGATGAGGTGTTTTTTGTTGTCCTTCCAGTCCCTGGCAAACGCCTGAGTCGTGCGGTCACCAGTGATGAACGCCCAGTTCATGGGCCGCCAGTAATCAAACCACAGGCGCTCCATTTCGATGACGGCGCTGCGCACGCTTTCGGTGCCCGCCTCGGGCTTCGTGGAGATGCCCAGCGACTTGGCGATGTGCGCCGCCACGATGCGATGACCCTGTTCATTGAGCTGGTACCCATTGTCAGTCAGCGGCTGCGCATCATGCGGGAGTTTGGTGAGGTCGATGAACGTCACGCCGAGTTTTGCCGCGAGATCGCGAATCGCATCCGCATAAGACTGCACCGCAGTGTTATTCCGCGTGAGATCGGGCGTCAGCGGCTGCGTGCTCTTTTCAAACCGTATCGGCGATACCAGCACCACGCGGCGACCACTCTCCGTGAACTCCGCGATCAGTTTCTCATAGGCCACGATGAACGCAGGCAGCCGCTCCACGCCAGCGAGCGATTCCATCTGGCCAAACTGCGCGACCACCGCCGTTGCTCCGACCTCGGCGAGCTGCTGTCGCCAATCGCGCTGCTGCCGCCAGCTCTGGCTCGGGTCGAGTTTCCCCGACGCGCCACCATCGCGCCACTGTTCGAACACCGTGTCGCCTTCCCAGCCGAAATTGCGCACCTTGACCTTCGCGTCCGGCTGAGCGGTGAAGAGATGTGTCTGAAGAAAACCATTGAACCGCGTGCGTTCGATGTTCGATCCACCCGTCAGCGCGATGACGTCGTTGGCTTGCAGCTTGAATGCAGTAGGTTCAGCACGGAGATTCGGCTGGGCGAGCAGGATCGCAGTCGTGATGACGAGCCCAAAGACTTTGAAGGAATGTTGCGTTATCATAGGAAGCAGGCTGGGGCGGATCATGGATCGAAGTTTTTTGATGCGTCATTGTAGCCAAAGACGCTGCCGTTTTGCTTGGCACATACCCGCGTCTTTTTGTATTTTCGGCGCATCTCGTCCCGTTTCATGATTCACATGAAAAAGCGCCACAAATCCTCTGAGACCGCCGAAGGCCACGAGGGAAAAAGACTCCAGGAAGCCTTCTTGTCGCATCTCATTCCCGAAGACTCTTTGGGCCAGTTGTTTGATATGCTTCCGAACGTCTATTTCTTCGTCAAAGACACCGAGGGGCGGTTTATGCGGATGAATCAAGCCTTGCTGCAGGCCATCGGATTTCGCCACGAGGCGGAAGTTCTCGGATTCACGGACGCCGACTTTTTCTCCCCGTTTCTCGCCCAAGGTTATCGTGAAGAAGACCGCTGGATAGCCAGCCACAACAAGGTGGTGAGGGATAAGATTTGGTTCGTGCCCAACAGCAAAGGTGTCCTGGTCTGCTACCTTTGCAGCAAGGCCCCCCTGCACGACCGCTCAGGGCGAGTCATCGGCATCGCCGGAGTCATGCGGGATGCCCGCAGTGCGGGTGCCATCATCGGCCCCTACGAGGATCTCAAGCCCGCTGTGGATTACCTCAATAGCCATTTCAACGAGAGCATAACCATCGAGAGCGTCGCCGCCATGGTGCATCTCTCGACCAGCCAGTTTCAGCGACGATTCAGAGCCTTGTTTCAGACCTCACCGATTCAATACCTGCTCCAACTTCGGATCGACAGCGCCTGCCAGCAATTGCAGCGCACCGATGCCTCGCTCGGCTCCATCTCCATGGAAAACGGCTTCTACGACCAAAGTGCCTTCTGCCGCCAGTTCCAAAAGCGCGTCGGCCTCACGCCCCGCCAATACCGGACACGATTCGGGAAGAACGCCCGATGGACTCCGGGTCATGAGTAGAGGATATCGGCATCCGCCCGCGGCGTGAGCAGGAGGCTGGCTAGCAGCGTGAGGGGGTGTTTCATGCTTTCAGTTCGTTCAAGGTTCCGGCATTGCTGCCAAAGGTGTCGGTCTCGATGCCCATGTTTTGCAGCATGGTGACGAAGAGGTTGCTGAGCGGTTTGTTGTTATCGCGCTTGAAGGCGAAGTGCTGGCCGTGTTGGAGGCCGCCGCCTGCGAGGAGGATGGGGAGGTTGGTGTTGTCGTGGATGTTGGCGTCGCCGAGGTTGCTGCCATAGAGGACCATGGTGCGGTCGAGCAGGCGTTGGTCGCCTTCGGGCTTGGCGGCGAGGTTGCCGATGAGTTTGCGCAGCAGCGCCATGTGCTGGCGGTCGGCGGCTTCGAGTTGCGTTACCTTTTCCTCGTTCTGTCCGTGGTGGCTGAGGTTATGATAGGTCTCGGTGGTGGCCTTTTGTCCAGGCAGTGCGAACACGGGCGTTTTGAAGGCATCGACCATCAGCGTGATGATGCGTGTGCTATCGGATTCGAAGGCGAGCTGCGCGATGGTGAGCATGAGGTCGAACTTCTCAAAGAAGAGCTTGCTGTCGTTGATGTCGGTCGGCGCGGGCTGCGTGGCGACGGGCTTGGGGCGCTGCTCCCATTCGCTGGCGACTTGAAGACGTTGCTCCACTTCGCGCACGGAGGTGAGGTATTGGTCGAGACGGGCTTTGTCCGTGCTGCCGAGCGTGCGGCTGAATCGTCCGGCCTCGGCGTTGAGCGTGTCGAGGATGCTGCCGCGTTGCTTGAGTCGCAGGAGTTGTTTCTTCACCTCATCGGCACTGCCTTGAACGAACATCCTATTAAACAATGCTTTGGCGCTATCTTCGGCGGGCAGCAGCACGCCATCGCGCGTCCATGAGAGACTGCGGTTCGCTTTCTCGATGTTGACGCCGAGGTTTAGCGTGGGGAAGCGCGTCACCTGGCCGAGCTTCTCGGCGGCGTATTGATCCAGGGAGATGCTGTTGCGGAATCCGGCTTTGAATGCGCCGCGCGCTGACGTGAGGAAGCAGTTGTCCGTGCTGTGTCCGCCGTTCACGCCGGGATGCGAAAGGCCGCTGAACACGCTGAACTCATTCCGCACCTCGGCGAGCATCTCAAGGTAAGGCGAGAGCGCGTAGTCGCGGCCAGCGGTCGCCGGAAAGAAGTTCTTCGGCAGCACGCCGAGATTGTTCGCGATGACCAGCATGCGCTTCGGCGTTGGCGCTTGCGCAGCTCTCGCGAACACGGGGGTCATGCATTCGAGCATGGGAAGTCCGAGCGTGATGCCGATGCCGCGCAGGAAGGTGCGCCGGGGCATGGGGGAGGAGGTGGTGGAGATGTTCATGGAGACAATGGGATGGGGGGCGTGAAGGTGGTCGGAAATTTGATCTTTGAATCAGGAAACGAGGCGTATGATTTAGGCATGAGCGCAAACAATCCTGGCCTGCTATTGCCCGACGTGATGTCCAAGGTCGCATCCTTGGGGCCGAGCGCTTTGGCTGCGGTGCACAAGTTCTTGCTGCGGCTGGAACTCGCGCAACTGACGGAGGAGATCCAGGATGGAGCCGATCATGTGCATTTGCTTGTTGGATTGAAGGCCACGCATTGTCTCGCCGATTTCATGCGGGAGCTGAAGAAGGCCTCGTCCGTGTGG
>CAMBPV010000239.1 GCA_945869695.1 Prosthecobacter debontii | reverse complement strand
GAGGCCTTGGCCATCACCGCGAAGATCGGCTACCCCAGCCTCGTGCGCCCCAGCTTCGTGCTCGGCGGCCGCGCCATGCAGATCGTCTATAGCGACGCCGAACTCACCCACTACATGAAGAACGCCGTCGAGGCCACGCCCGACCGCCCCGTGCTCGTGGACCGCTTCCTCGAAGACGCCACCGAGGTCGATGTCGATTGCATCAGCGACGGCGAAACGACCGTCATCGGTGCCATCATGGAGCACATCGAAGAAGCCGGCATCCACTCCGGCGACAGCGCCTGCGTCATCCCGCCCTTCAGCCTCACGCCCGCGATGCAGGACCGCATCCGCGACGCCGCCAAGAAGCTCGCCAAGGCCCTCAACGTCCGCGGTTTGATGAACATGCAGCTCGCCGTCAAAGGCGACGACTTGTATGTCATCGAGGTCAATCCCCGCGCCAGCCGCACCGCGCCCTTCGTCAGCAAGGCCATCGGCGTCCCGCTGCCCAAACTCGCCGCCAAGATCATGGCCGGCAAGACCTTGAAGGAACTCGGCTTCACCGAAGAAGTCATTCCGAAGCATCACAGTGTCAAAGAAGCCGTCTTCCCCTTCAGCAAATTCACCGGCGTGGACATCATCCTCGGCCCCGAGATGAAGAGCACCGGCGAAGTCATGGGCATCGACTACGACCTCGGCATGGCCTTCGCCAAGAGCCAGATGGCCGCCGGCGGCACCCTGCCCACGAAGGGCAACGTCTTCATCAGCGTCAAAGAAACCGACCGCCCCAACGTCGTCCGCATCGCCAAAGGCTACGCCGACCTCGGCTTCACCCTCTACGCCACCAGTGGCACCGGCGGCGTCATCAGCGAAGCCGGCATCCCCGTGAACATCCTCCCCAAACTCGCCAGCGGCCAGCGCCCCAACGTCATCGACCTGATGAAGAACAAGGACATGGCCCTGGTCATCAACACCCCCAGCGGCAAAAACCCCCGCGAGGACGAAGTGAAGATCCGCACCGCCGCCATGCAGAACCGCATCCCCATCATGACCACGCTGCGTGGGGCTGATGCCGCCCTGATGGGCATCAAATCACTGCACGCCAATCACATCGAGGTGCGGGCTTTGCAGGAGTATCACCAGTAGCTTCGAGTGGCACTCGAAGCCTCTTCCGCCATGCCCAAAGCTGCATCCGTCATCCCCATCAGATTCGCCGTTTCACACAACGACGAACCTGTGAACGTCACGCTCACCTTTGCGGACAACGCGGATGTCATGTCCGCCACTCGCTGGCGCGTTCCGCGTGAGTTGGAGGATGATGAAGCCATGCAGTCACGAGCTGCTGATGCCCGAGAGTATGCCCTACTCGCTGCCAAGCGTTGGAAGCATTACCGCGATACGAAGACCGCCGCATTCAGCCTTCCACAGCTTCAAGCGATGATCGCAGATGAACCGGAAAGCGAATTCTGCTTCTATCTCAAAGTCACCGCCGACTGGTTCCCTGCCAGTCTCGGTGGCGCGATGGTGCGGCGGACATGGTGTAATCACCTCATGATCGATTTCCTCTTTGTCCATCCCAGCATCTCGGGCAAGGCTGTGAATGTCAAAAGCATCGGCCTCCGGCTTCTCCAGGCCATCTGTCTGATTGCCGAGACCATCGGCTGTCCGCTGGTATGGGGCGAAGCCACCCGAGACTCCGCATCCTTTTACGAACGGCAGCTTCACCAGGCAGTGAAAGACCGTTTTGAGATCACTTCGACCCTGATTTCACAGCTTGCCGCTGCCCTTGAAGCCAAACGTGTAACGAGTTGCTAACCCAGACACACAAAGCTAAAATTCACCATGCTCAAGCCCCTCCACCTCATGACACCCGCAGAGAAGGCTGCACTTGCTGCTGAACTGAAGAAGGAAGCCGAACAGGAAGGCGACCTGCCCGTTTTCATTGGCAATCCCAACAGCCTGTTCCTCGCCCGTCCCGCACGCCGGAGAAAGCCTGCCTCAAAAACACGCACCAAGGTGACCGCATGAGCCGTTCATCGCCAAGAGAGGGCCGCCTCAACGTCGCACGCACACCAACGTTCTACGCTGACCTCGGCTTCACCCTCTACGCCACCAGCGGCACCGGCGGCGTCATCAGCGAAGCCGGCATCCCCGTCAACATCCTCCCCAAACTCGCCAGCGGCCAGCGCCCCAACGTCATCGACCTGATGAAGAACAAGGTAAACGGGGTCAGGTAAACGGGGTCAGGCTGCAACTGCTTGACAGAAAACCAACAGGCTGACGGATTGGAGAGCTTGTGGCTCACGCAGGCTTGCTCAGAGGTTCGCGGTGGGGTTCATCCGCCTCGCGCAGCGCGGGGTGAATGCGCTCATTATCACGGGTGCCGAATCTCTGGATCGCCTTCGCGATGCAGGTGTTGGAAGTCGGAGAGGTTCAGCGTGAAGAGAACATCGGCCTTGCCCTTCCGAGCGGCGACAAGGTGCATGTAATCATAGACGGCACCTCCACGAACGCCGTGGGCACGGGCCCTTTTCGAGCGCATCAGTGACTTCCTCTGCATCAAGGACGATCATGGCTGCACGGGCGACGATTTGCTCCCGGATCAAACGGGCGGCAAGATCCGCATCCACACGGAAGCCAAGCGACCCTCCCGTGAGCGTGGCAAAGGTCTCGTTCAACGCATGAACATGAACCACCATCGTGTCGGCCCCGTTCAGCACCGCTGCGCTGGCCGCGTGGTGATCCTCACTCGGCAGCAGAGCCGCGATGAGCACGGAGGAGTCGCACAACACTCTCATCGACGGCTGAGCTTGGCGATCCGGGCTTCACGGTCTGACTTGATGGCAGCGACGATTTTTTCTGCCGAGGGCGGTTTCACACCCGCAGGAAACAGCAGAGTTCCATCCGGCGATAGTTCGTTGATCACCGGGACATCATCTTCCTGGGCATTGAGCAACTCAATACGCCCAGGGGTCACCTCCACCTTCATCTCAACGCCCGGCTGCATGCCCAGCACGCGAAGAATCTGGGTGGGCAGAAGGAGCCTCCCCGAGTTGTCCAATGTCAGTGTCGCGATCATGGGACGGATTTTGCCATTCATAGCCACAAACCGCAAGCCTGCCCTTGCCAACCTCCGAGTACAAAGCCCACCCGCCAACGCCCTGACCGCCTTCTGGCCCGCTTCGGCTTCGCTGGTGCCAACGGCAGCCCAAGCTCAAACTTGAGCCTACTGCGATCTTGCCAAGCGGAGGAAACGGCGGTTACAAGTTCAGCAGCTTTGGAATGGGACTACCTGTTCGGCGAAAGGTCACTTGGACTACCCGGTGGCCTTTCGTCTTTCTCGGGGAAGCAATGACCGTCGCTCACGCCAGCGCCTCTCGGCAATACTTCACGCACTTCGCGACTTCCTTCACGGCGTCGGAGCCTTGGGGAATCTGGTATTCGAGCTCGATCTCGGCGGGGAAGGTCCACTTCTCCTTTTTCATCAATTGCAGCACTTCCTTGATCGGTGTCTGGCCCTGCCCCCAGGGCACGTTGCCGCCGTCGGCGGTGCGGTCCTTCAGGTGCAGGTTCGTGATGCGCGCATGATACTTTTCCAGCACGGGGATCGGTGACTTGCCCTTCGTGCCGGCGACGTAGTGGCCGATGTCGAGGTTGAAGCCGATGTATTGACCGAGATCCAGGATGGAGTCGAACGTGTCCATTTCCGGCAGGTTGTTCGTGTGATTGTGGAAGCCGACCCAGATCTTGTGCTTGTCCGCAAACGGCGCGACACGCGCGGCGAGGACAGCATTGCGCTCCGTGGTCACGGCCGTGCAGCCGAGCGCCTTGGCCACGAGGAAGTTGAACTCGATCTCCTCATTCGACGGACCGAAGCCCATCTTGTGGATGTGAATGTTCACGCCCGCGTCGTTGTACATTTTTCGCATCTCAATGCACTTGGCGATCTGCTGCTCCCGCTCCGCGTCGGTGATCTTGCCGCCCTTGATGCCTGCAAAAAGCTGCGTCGGTCCGCCCATGAGCTCGGTTTCGCTGATGCCGCAATCAACCAACGCCTTCAGCGTCTCCTCCGCCGTCTTCGCCATGCTGCGATAGCTATACGTGATGCACCCGACGCGCACGCCACCGAAAACCGAGTTCGGCTTCTCCGCCGCCGAAGCGAACCGTGGAAGCGAAAAACCCGTGGCGGCAGCGAGTGTGCGACCGAGAAAATGGCGGCGAGAGAGCGAGTGAGTAGTCATGCAAAAGGGGAACGCCGAAGCGCGGCGTCTTTTGCCGGAATTTGAGGAAATCAGCGATGTCGCGGAGATGGGAGACCTTCGCCGTCAACCGAGGCCTAAATCTCAGGGATCGGGAAAGCCTGGAAGAGGCGCTGTTATGGTTAGGCCCGTTCCCGAGCCTTTTGACACCGCAGGGTTCAGAAGACTGCAGAGATGAAATTTGAGACGGTATTCTCTGCGGTCTTCTGATCTCTGGGGGTGTGAAATCCTTGGCTCGGATCTGACCGCATCGTCTTCCCTGAGGCGGATTGATTGAATGCGCTTCGCGGGCAGGAAAGCGATGCGCATGAGCGTTCACATGGCGTCATGTTCTTCACCCAACCCACTTCCAACGGATCTAAGCTGGCCTTGAAACGCCGATGACGGCAGACTTGGTTCGGCACTCTCCGAAGTACTTTCCGATCAGATGACTCGTTTTCTCTACCCTTACCTGCTGCTCTGGTTTGCCCTTCGGGCAATCAGCCATGCCGCTGCGCCGAGCTTGGAGGAGGGAAGGAAGCATTGGGCTTTTCAGTCTTTGAAAACGGGATCGATGCCCGAAGTGAAAAGGGCGGCATGGCTGCGGAATGATCTTGACCGCTTCATCCTGGCCAAGTTGGAGGAGGCAGGGCTTAAGCCTTCTCCTGAGCTTGATCGGGCGGCCTTGATTCGTCGAGTGACGCTGGATTTGATCGGCCTGCCGCCGACTCCTGCAGAGGTGGAGGCCTTTGTGCAGGACGATTCACCAGGGGCTTATGAGGCGGTGATTGATCGGCTTTTGGCGAGTCCGCATTACGGCGAGCGTTGGGGTCGGCATTGGTTGGATCTGGCGCGCTATGCGGACACGAGCGGCTTTCACAATGATCTCGACCGCCCCTATGCGTGGAAGTATCGCGACTATGTCATCCGCAGTTTCAATGATGACAAACCGTATGCGCGATTCGTCATGGAGCAGATCGCGGGGGATGAAGTGGAAGGTGCCGACGAGCAGACGCTAATCGCCACGGGCTTCTGCCGCAACGGATCAAGCAATGATGACACCATGGGCAAGAATCCGGAAGCTCTGGCGCAATACCGGGCTGACCAGCTCGATGACGTCATCTCCACCAC
>CAMBPV010000238.1 GCA_945869695.1 Prosthecobacter debontii | reverse complement strand
AGATGCGGTAGCCGGGCTCCATGGCGGCGTTCGGCGTGAGGATGTTGCGCAACACGGCCTCCAGGCCCATCGCGCCCGCACCGGAGAGGTTCGGGCCGATTTGACCGCCCGCGTTGCCGATTTGATGGCAGGCCATGCAAAGGGCGCTGAGGGCTTTTCCGGCCTGCGGATCGCCTTTCGGGGCCAGGGCGGTGAATTTGGCAAATTTGGCGTCGAGGGCCTTCGCGGCCTCTTCAGTGAGCAGCGGCGGAGTATCGATGGTTTTGGCGATTCGGGCGCCTTTGCCGAATTTTTCGCCCGCCTTGAGATAGGTCTTATGGGACTCATTCGACGCATAGGACCTATCAAAGCCGCCACGAATCTCAGCAGCACTCCGAGCCACTTTCCACACGCGGAACTCGGTGATGACGCCTTCGGTGCCTTTGCTGGGGCCGCTCCAGCCGATCTGGCAGTTCTTCCAGGCGGTGGGGGCGGGTTTGGTGCCTTCGGCGTCGAGTTCGCCGTTCTGGTAGATGCGGATGATGCCCTTGTCATCGCGCGTGACGGCGAGGTGGGTCCAAAGGTCGGGCGTCATGGGTTTGGTGGCCACGCAGACATCGCGCAGCTCGGGGCCGGCATAGACGCGGAACTTGCCGCCGAAGAAATTCATATCCACGCCACCCTTCACACCGAGGAGGCCGTCTTCGTTACCGATGCCGGGCGCGAGCCGCACCCAGGCCTCGACGGTGAAGGGTCCGTCGAGCGTGATCTTCGAATCGACCCACGCGGTGTCCTGGCCGTCGAGCAGCAAGACCTCGCGGAAGATGCCGCCGAGCTGCTGCTGGAGTTGGGTGATGGCGGGATCATTGCCAAGCACGGTGGCGAGTCGTTCGACGGTGGGACCGTCGAGATCAGCTTGGGGAAGCATTTTGTCGAGCAAGGCGGTGACGATGGTCTTCGCGCCCGCTTTGCTGCTGGAGAGCGCGTTCAGGGCGCTGCGGCGCTGCGCGGGCTGGAGCGAAGGATATAGCGCGAGGAGCTTCTTGGCTGCATCCGGCGAGCGTGAAGCGGCGAGGGCTTCGAGTGCGGCATCGCGTGTGAGAGCGTCGGGATCGGATTGAGCGAGGGAGGCAAAGAGATCGGCTTCGGCGCTGCGGAGGTCGCGGAGTGTGTTCAACAAGGAGTGACGGCTTCCAGCCGTCATTTGTGATGGCTGGAAGCCATCACTCCTTGCCAAACCGACGAGATCGCTTTCCAAGCTCGTGAGCTGGAAGCCGCTGATGAGCTGCAAAGCGAGCGCAGGAGCGGTTCCGAGCATGCTTTTCGCGGTTTCACTCAACAGCGGTGCGATCTGCTTCGCATCGAGCTTCGTGCGCTGCGCGACGAGCTTTTCAGCAACGGCGGCGCGGGATTTTTCGTGGGTGAGGAGCGCTTGGAGGGCTTCGCCGACGCCGAGCTCCGCGGGGAACTGGGCGAGGCGGAGGAGTTCCTCGTCATTCGGGGCGCGGTCGAGCTGCGGGAGCAGTTTGGCGACGCGCGAGGCGCTGGCCTTCGGCTCCAACGCGAGCGAGGCGAGCACGCGGGCCTCGACGGGCAGTTTCCCCGCAGCTTCGGAGTCGAGGAACTTCGCGACGAGATCCGGATGGCGCTCCAGGAACATGCGGACGAGGAATCGCTCGAACTCGCGGTCGTAGGCCTCGCGCACGGGGATTTGCTTCGTGCCGCGGGAGGATTGGATGGTGGGGCCGTTGGGGAGGCTGGGTTTCGCGAAGGATATGAGCGCAGAGACGTTTTGATCAGACAGGGTCCGACCGATCTGACTGATCTGACCGAATTGGCTGCTGGCGAGATACTCTTGAGCGGCAAAATGGGTCGCTGGGAGCTGTTTGCGGTCGAGTAGTTCCTGCCAGGCGAGGTGCACCTTGCCGACAGGTTCTTTGCCAAGTGATGCGACAAGCTCCTCGGTGCTCAGCTTCGTGAAGTCGGGGATCGGCAAGGAGTGAGGGCTTCCAGCCATCACCGTCTTGGCTGACGGCTGGAAGCCGTCACTCCTTGGCTTCACGCGCCAGATGCGTCCGCGCGTCTTGTCACGATCTGGATGCGCGCGCGGGACCTCGTTGTGGGAGATGATCTTGTTGTACCAATCGACGATGTAGATGCAGCCGTCGGGGCCGTTGGTGAGGGCGACGGGGCGGAAGAAGGGATCGTCGCAGGTGATGAGGTCGGGGAGCTGGGCGAGCTTCCAATACGCGCCGTCGCGATGCATGGCGAGGGTTTGGATCTTGGACGTGATGGGATTGGCGACGGCCATGGTGTGCGCGGCCTCTTTATCCTTCAGCGGGCCGCTTTCGATCAACGCCAGACCGCTCAAACCGGTGCCGCCCATGCGCATGTCGGTCTGCGGCGGGAAATCGGGCTGGTAGCTCTTCTTCAATGCCTCCATGCCGCCGGGGTAGTAGGCGTATTCGTGGAAGGGCATGATGGGGTAGCCGTAGTCGTTCGCTTCCTGGATGAAGGTCTCGCCTTCGCCGGTGATGACGAGGCCCCAGATGTTGTTCGGGCCGGTGCTGATGACCTCGAACTCGCTGCCATCGGGCCTCATGCGGGCCATGCTGCACTTCGGCCAATCGACGACGACATCGCTGCCGGGTTTGTGGACTTTGCTGTTGTTGAAGAGGCCCTGCGCCATCCAGATCCAGCCGCCGGGGGCGCGTGTGAACTGATGCGGAAACAGATGCGAGTCCTGCACGCCGAAGCCGGTGAGGATGACATCAAAGGTGTCCGCCTTGCCGTCGCCGTCGGTGTCTTTGTAGAGCTTCAAATCGTGGCCGTGCTGCACGTAGCAGGTATCGCCCGCGCCCCAAGGCAGGATGCCGAGCGGGATGGCGAGCCCATCGGCGAAGACGGTGCCGTTGGTGAGTCCACCCGCGGGAATCTTTCCATTTAGAGACTCCCGCGGATAGACGAGCACCTTGTCCTTGCCTTTGCCGGCATACACCGCCTCGGCAGCGGCGGGGTTTTCATTCGAATCGACGGGATACTCGAGCGCAGTCTGCGTCCACAGGCGGCCGCGTTGGTCGAAATAAACGCTGACGAATTTGCCCATGTCTTCGCTCTCCTGCACGACGAGTTCGATTTCGTAGCCTTCGGGGAGGTGGAAGAGCTTTTGCTGCTCGGCGGCGCTCTTGGCGGTGCCTTGGACGTCGTTGTAGGAAGTGTCGCGTTTTGCGCCGGGTTTGACTGGATTGACATGACTGACTTTTTTGACGGTCTTCCAAGTGGGCGCACCGGGCGTCGGCGGGAGTTCCTCGATGGTGACGTCTTTGACCTGCACGAGGCAAACGCCGCCGCTGTGCACCTGCGGGGCGATGTGGCCGTCGAGGGCGATGTTGGGGTCCGTTTCGGTGTAGTCCATGCAATGCACGCCATTGATCCAGGTCTGGATGCGTGGGCCTTCGGCGCGGATGCGGTATTCATTCCAGCCGAAGACGTCGATGGCCTTGTCGAGCGCGGCCTGCTGATCGGGCGTGGGTGCCCAGGTGACCTTGTTGCGGCGGTGCTCGTCGTAGATTTTGCCAAACCAACCCGCACCACAATCGACCTGGTATCCACTCATGGCAGTGCCATCGCGGATGGAGCGGATCTGGACGCCGGAGTTGATGAGGCCGGTCTTCGGGTCGCCCGAGCACTTGATTTTGAGCTTCAGCTCGAAGTTTTGATACGACTTCTTCGTGCTGATGAAGTCGTTCTTCTTGATCTTATCCGCCATGGAGCCGCCGGTGATGACGCCGTCCTCCACACGCCACAGGGAGGGATCAAAGTCCCAACCATCGAGCGTTTTGCCGTCGAAGAGGCTGGTGGGCTCGGCGTGAAGGAAGAAAGGAACTAAAAAGACAGAAAGGAAAGCGAGACGCATGGTGGGAGTACGAAAGGTGAGGCTGAGACTAGCAGAATCCTACGCACCGTGTCATGCCTGAAATGCACATGAGACGAGGTTCGAACGGGAACGGCGTCAACGAGCACTTGCGGTCTCTAACCCGGATCGACACAGCTTCGTTCAGACGTTCTCATAGCCCGGCGAGAGGCGAACTTGGACTGGCAGCACCGCTCGTGCCTCGCTTAGCCACTGGCTGAGGGCTATCGAGCCTCTGGCTTGCACAATAAACTGTTCTCTTTTCAAGGTGGCACGAGGATTTTAACCTGTGGGCTGGGGTTCAATAGGACGTGCCCGTGACCTCATTGGCATAGCTATTGATCCGCTCGATGACGTGTGAGGATTCCGCCTGCGACACGCCCTGGTCCTCCAGGGTCTTCAGGAGGTGCTCCACAAAAAGGCTGAACGCATCGTCGGCAGCACCAGTGACGTGGACCTCATGAAGGCACTGGGCGCTGTCCACTTCCGACGCGTTGTGGTCACCAATAAATCCATGCTCAGAAAGCCTCTCTCCGAGTTGGGTCTCGACTCTCTCTACAGCGTCGCCATCACCCGCATCGTGCGGGCAGGCGTGGAGATGATGGCCGTGCCGGGTATTTGACTTCAGTTTGGCGATTTCCTCCACGTCGTCGGCGACGCCGAGGGCATTGAGCAGGCGGCAAAAGCTTTGGGCAACTCCTTGCAGGCCCTGAACCACACTCAGTTCATTCCCATCTTCATCGGTCTGGCCATGGGCGTGGCGCTCGGGCTGGTGCCGATAGCCATCCCCGGACTGTCCAGCCCTCTGCGCCTCGGCCTGGCGGGAGGCCCACTGGTGGTGGCCATTTTGCTGAGCCGACTGGGAAAGGTCGGCCCGCTGGTTTGGCACATGCCGGCGAATACCAACATCGCTTTTCGAGAGCTCGGAATCGCGCTTTTCCTCGCCTGCGTCGGACTCGGAGCGGGAACGAAGTTTCTGGCCACCGTCATGAGTCGGGATGGACTGATCTGGGCGGCATCAGCCATCGTGGTCGTCATGGTTCCCCTTCTCGCCATCGGCATCATCGGTCGGAAATGGATGCGGCTGAACTTCATCGACATCTGTGGACTGCTGACGGGCAGCATGACGGATCCACCCGCACTCGCTTTCGCCAATGGACTGGCCCGCACCGATGCTCCATCGATCGCCTACGCCACCGTGTATCCGCTCACGATGCTCTGCCGCATCCTGATTGCGCAGGTGATGGTTCTGCTCTTTTTCAAATAGTCCCCCGAGGACTAAACAGCCTCGATTCCCGGTTTGGACAGGAGCTTGACCTGCTTCTCCAGATCCCGCATGCGATGCAGCAAGTCAGGCAACTTTTGGAGCGCGATCCATTGTCGCTTCGTGTGTTTGTCCGGAGCAGCGGGGATGCCTAACACCGTCTGGCCGTCCGGGATGTCGCGCATCACTCCGGATTTTGCCCCGACGGTGGATTGACGTCCCAGTTTCAAATGACCCGCGATCCCGGACTGCGAAGCGATCCCGGTGTAGTC
>CAMBPV010000237.1 GCA_945869695.1 Prosthecobacter debontii | reverse complement strand
AAACCATCCCTTCCTTCTCACCCGCCATGGTCCAAGATCTCTCCACTCTCACCGCCTTCATCGACGGCGAACCGCATCGTTTCGAAACCGGCGACACGCTGCTCAATTTCATCGATCGCCACAAAGGTCGTGGCTTTGTGCCGACGCTTTGTGATGCACCGCAGCTCGAACCGTATGGTGCTTGCCGCGTGTGCTCGGTGGAAGTCGCTTTGCAGCCTGATGGGCCGCGTCGCGTGGTGGCGAGCTGCCACACCCCGTTGGCGGCTGGCATGCATGTTTTCACCGAATCGCCGAAAGTGCGGAAGCTGCGCAAAAACATCGTCGAGCTCGTGCTCACGGACCATCCGCTGGACTGCCTGACCTGCGAGGTGAGTGGGAATTGTGAATTGCAAACCGTGGCGGCCAAAGTGGGCATTCGGGGCGTGCGCTATCCGGCGGGCGCGAATCATCTGGACCGTGCGAAGGACCATTCGCACCCTTACATGACTTCCGAGCTGGCGAAGTGCATCAACTGTTCCCGCTGCGTGCGTGCCTGCGATGAGATCCAAGGCCAGCATGTGCTCTCGATGCATGGTCGCGGCTTCAACGCGAAGATCATCAAGGGCCTCGACCAGTCCTTCGCGGACTCGGAGTGCGTGAGTTGCGGTGCTTGTGCGCAGGCCTGCCCGACTTCGGCCATCAGTGACGTGTTCTTCTCGAAGTCCATCGAGGCCACGAAGAAGACTCGAACGATCTGCACTTACTGCGGTGTCGGTTGCAATCTCAACGTGGCGACGAAGGGCGACCAAGTGCTCAGCATTCAGGCTCCGGTCGATGCGGAGGTCAATCACGCGCACACCTGCTTGAAGGGCCGCTTTGCCTTCAAGTTCTACAATCACAAGGACCGCCTGCGGAAGCCGCTCATCCGTCAGAGCGATGGTTCGTTCAAGGAAAGCACTTGGGACGAGGCCTACGATCACATCGTGACGAACCTCACCCGCATCAAAAACGAGCATGGTGGCAACGCGGTGGCCGGTATTTCCTCCGCACGCTGCACGAACGAGGAGAACTACCTCATGCAGAAGTTCATCCGCCATGTGATGGGCACGAACAACATCGACTGCTGCGCCCGCGTCTGCCATTCGCCGACCGCCTGGGGCATGCAGAAGTCCTTCGGCACTGGCGCAGCCACGAACAGCTACGAGGACATTGAGCACACGCGTTGCATCATGGTCATCGGCGCGAATCCGACCGAGGGCCACCCCGTCACCGGCGCACGCTTGAAGCAGCACATCATGAAGGGCACACCGCTCATCGTGATCGACCCGCGCAAGATCGAACTCGTGCCGTATGCCAAGCATCACCTCCAGCTCCGGCCCGGCACGAACGTCGCATTGCTCAACATGTTCGCCCGCTGCATCCTCGATGCTGGTTTGGTGAAAACCGAGTTCGTCCGCAAGCGCTGCGAAAACTGGGAAGAGTTCGAAATCGGCCTCAAAGCACTCGATTTGGCCGAACTGGAAAAAATCACCGGCGTGCCGCTCGAAACCGTCCGCGCCGCTGCCATTGAATACGCCAGCGCGGAGGCCGCGATGAGCTTCCACGGCCTCGGTGTCACCGAGCACGAGCAAGGTGCGAAGACCGTCATGCTCATCTCCAATCTCGCCATGATGACCGGTAACATCGGTCGCCCCGGCGTCGGCGTGAATCCGCTGCGTGGACAAAACAACGTGCAAGGCGCTGCCGACATGGGCTGCCAGCCGCATCAAGGCGCAGGCTACTTTGAGATGAACGATCTCGAGGTGCAGAAGCGCTACGCCGACTTCTACGGCACGCCGACTCCCACCGAACCCGGCTGGAAGATCCCGCAGATGTTCGATGCGGCCATTGAGGGCAAATTGAAGGCCCTCTGGCTCATGGGTGAAGACGTCGTGCAGACCGATCCCGATGCGCATCACGTCCGCCACGCCATGGAAAGCCTCGAATTCCTCGTCGTGCAGGAGATTTTCATGACCGAGACGGCGAAATACGCCAGCGTCATTCTCCCCGCGTCCTCCTTCCTCGAAAAGAGCGGCACCTTCACCAACGCCGAGCGTCGCGTGCAGCGCGTGAACGCCGCCGTAAAGCCCCTCGAAGGCACCAAGCCCGATGGCCAGATCATGTGCGAAGTCTTGCAGCGCTTCGGCTTCCCGCAGGCCGATTACACGCCCGATGGCGTGCTCGCCGAGGTCGCCGCCATCGTGCCCTTCTTCAAAGGCATCACCTGGGCGAATCTCGACATCAACGGCAAGCAATGGCCCGTGCAAGAAGGCGGCGTGGACACGCAAATCCTCCACCAGACCGAGTTCAAGCGCGGCAAAGGCCACTTCCACTACTTCGACTGGAAGGAGTCCACTGAGCTGAAGACGAACGGAGCCGAGTTCCCCTTCATCCTCACCACCGGCCGCATTTTGGAGCACTACAACTGCGGCACCATGACCCGCCGCACCGGCAACAGCGAGATCGTTGTGCAGGACTATCTCTCCCTCAATACCGCCGACGCCCAGCGCAAATCCATCCGCACCGGCGACCGCGTCCGCCTCAGCAGCGCCCGAGGCGAAGTCGAACTCGAAGCCCGCGTCACCGATGAAGTCAAACCCGGCATCCTCTACACCACCTTCCACTTCCCCGACGCCATGGTGAACAACGTCACCGGCCAAGGCTGCGATGCCGACACCATGTGCCCCGAATACAAAGTCATCGCGGCGGATGTTGAATTCGTCAGCGCCGGCAAACCAAAGAAGAAGCGGATGATGGAGATGGGGTGAGTTTTGATTCACCACCAGACCATCCATGAATCCGATCAAGGACAGGATAGGAGCAGTCGTAGGCTGCTTGTTCGGGTTTCCTCTGCTTGTGATAGCAGCGGTAACGACACCTGTCTGGCTGCCTATTTTTCAACTTGTTCAATGGCGTGGAGAACGGCGCGAGATCGAAAGGATGAAAAAGGCTGGGCGATTCATCGAATGGGGTGAATTGATGGACTTATCTGAATATGGCAAAAACGGGACGCTGATTTTCGAGCAGGCGCAAAAAGCCAGCTTACGCCTCTGGTGGACGAAAGATGACCTCAAGATGGTGAGCCCATATGCAATGCCGGTCGAAGGCGATATCGACTACTTTTTTGGCGTTGATTGCCCTTTTATGAGGTGGTTGCGCGAAAATTACACTGGCAACAGAGGCAAGGCTTTCCGGACCCATCTCATCGTCAAGCATGCGCCTGGCTTCGCTAAAAGTTCTGACTTTGCTTTCACGGGATTTCGAAACATCGTTCCAGCAGTGCGTTGGATTTGGAAAAGACCATTTGAAGGCACATTGGCTAGTTTAAAGGATCTTGAGCCTAATGATGAGTCACATTGAACCTGACAGATATGCTAACACGGGTTTCTCCGTGAAGGACACCGCGCCGGAGATCAATGAGATGATCTTCCTGCGCACGATGGCGCTGACTCATTCGGAGAGGTTTCTGATGGGCATGTCCATGCTGACCACCGCCCGCGAGATGATCTGGGCCTCTCTGCCGCAGGACATCAGCGAGCCGCAGCGTCGCCGGATGTTTTACCAACGGCTTTATGGCGAGGAGTTGCCTGATGCCGTGGCGAATCGGGTGCCGGTGCTGCCATTGCAACCCGCTGCCTGTGGCGGGGCAGGGGCTTAACAAGCCTACTCCTCATTTCATAGCACGCCAAAGCCAGAGCCAGAGCGAAACTGACCTTCCCAAGTATGATCTGAAGCTATTTTGTGGGTTCGCGCTTTACCGTTGAACCCAAGCGGTAAAGCACATTGACTGATGCTTGTATCTCAAATTTGGCAGGAACGAAAAACGGAACTTCCTCACCCAGTCCCGGCAACGGGGCAGCTCCAAAAGGATCGGAGTCAGAAAGACCATGGCCGAATCCAATAAAATCAGATAGCGTTGTAAAATTCCGATCAGAAATTGCAAAGACATCCCCCAGTGTAGTTCCAACACCCGTGCACATCAGGTTGGCCTTCCGCTTCGCATCCATACATGCGCTCGCCAACAATTCCGCTTCGATCTTATCCCTCGAACTGCTGTCGAACTTACTATCGATTTTAGTCACGCCGTTCGTCGCGAGAATTAAGCGAACCACCGAGGTATAGTGCTCAACGGTAGATAGCGTCACCTTCACTTCACGCGAAGCGTCATAGCCCAGAATCTTGAGTTGCGTAAAATTCTCTCCCTTCTCCCTCACGGCCCACTTGAAAAAATTATCGGCGGTAATTGCGTTCTTGCTGATTCCAAGGCCAACAATTCCTTCCACTAAGCCCTTTAGCGTCTTATTGATCGAGGCGACTGCCACCTCGGAATCGGCGTCATGGCAGAGCACCGTAAAGTTTATGGTTGCTTTATCAGGTGGCACTTCTTTGGATGCCTGGCCAGACACCGCAATAAAAGGAAAATCAGGAACCGGACTCGCCGTAGCCTGAACTGTCATGATTAACAATGCCAATAGGGATGTGCGCATGGGAATGAGTGAGATAGCGAACAGACGACTCTAAAGCGACAGAGAAAGTTTGTAAGTTTGCTTATTGGTAGGGTACCTTTTTAAAAAGGGTTGGCAAGCTTTTGGGTGAAGGTTTGGGCGGCGGTGGGGTTGGTGAAAAATAACCAGCAGCATCACTTTTTTCCTCCCGGATTCGCGGTTTTTGGTTAAACCCGGATTGTTCATCAGTTCTTGAGTCTTTTCCAACCACGTTAGTTCTATGGTCTCTTGCCTTCTGATTGGTTTGCTGGTGACGCGACTCCGCCCTGCGGATGCCGGATTTTTTACCATCGGCTTTATGGCTAGGAGCTGCCTTATGCCCTATTGAGTCGGGTGCGGGTACTTGGTTAATCGTGATTAGACTCCGCGACATCTGGGTTTTTGATTTCCCGAAGATTCAGGGGTGCAAAGTCGGTCTTTCCCAATGGTTTGATTGAGAGGAATCGGCCAAAGTAGCCGTCACCGCTCCGCGTGACGAGCGAGCGATCTTCCCTTTGCTGCAGAGACCCGAAGACCAAGGGAATGTTGATTCCGCCTGCGGGTGTCGTTAGCTCATCACGCGGAGCGATGATGTGAGGTGCGCTAAAATATTGGACCAGGAGATAAGGGAATAAGCAGCATGAAAACAACCCTCCGGAAACGTTACAGCAGTGATTTCAAAGCGCAGATCATCGACCTCTTCAATCTTGGCAAAACGGTGCCTCAGCTCGCAGAAGAGTTCGGTGTGGGCACCAGCATCCTTTACCGATGGGTGCAGCCTTCAAGCTCAGACCAACCGGCGCAGCTCGGCAGCGCAGCCCTCCGAGCCGTAGGCGAGGTGGGCGAAGCGGACGAGCTGCGCCGGTTGCGCGCCGAGGTCACCCACCTGCGCATGGAGAACGACATTTTAAAAAAGGCCGCTGTCATCCTCGGCACGCAAACCCCGTC
>CAMBPV010000236.1 GCA_945869695.1 Prosthecobacter debontii | reverse complement strand
AGTAGGACAGGCGTGATGCGAGTGCGAAGTCGTTCAGCTTGCCGGTGCCTTCATGCACATGGAGGAAGGCGGGCGAGCAGAGGATGGTTTGAAAGCCAAGTTGCAGCGCATCCAGCGGCTTCATGCCAGCGTCGAGTTTGGCGTTGATGAGCTTGCCGATGGGCGTTAGCTCGCCCTGAGCCAAAGGACGACGGAAGGCTACTTCGGCGAAGATTTTCAGACGTTCGGGGATGTTGGAACGGTTGATCTGATCCGGTGTGAGATTGCCATAAAGCAAGGTGTGACCTGATGTCGGCCATTGGTCGAGTTGCGGACCTGCGACCTGCATTTCCCAAAGGCGCAGCTTCGGCCCGCGATAGGCCTTGAGCACCGCCAAAGCGGCTTCACTCTTTTTCAGCTTTCCAAGCGCTTCGAGTTCGGGATGCCCCTTGGTGTTTTTGCTCAACTTGAACGCCAGTGCCTTGGCCTTGGCCGCGCCATTCCGGAAGCGGATTTCAGGCTCTTCACCGCGTTCGAGATCGACGGTCCACTCGAACCACTGCGGCTGGTCGCTCGTGATTTCTACCAGCGCGAGCGTGCGCTCCGTGGTGATGTTGCCGGTGCTCTCGACACTGCCCTCGCGGTTCACCGCAGCGAGTTCCATCACGATCGGATCGCCGTTGCGGAAGTCCGTCAGGAAGTCATAGGAATGCGTTCGGTCAATGGCGGCGGCCTGGATGCGGATGGTGTAGCGCCCGCTCTGCGGTGCGCCGCCGCGCGCCATCGGCTCAAATCCGATGTGCCCGCCGCGATAATGTCGTGCAACAAGATCGTCGTAGCCCTTGTCCGAAATCCAGCGGTAGCGGTCGGGATGAAAAAGCTTGGGCAGGTCACGTGTTGCCTTGCCGTCGAAGTAGAATGGCGACTTCTGAGCGTAGCTCTTCATCTCCGGTTTCGCACCAAACGCCGTCGTGCGCTGGATGGCCTCCTCAGCGGCGGCAAAGTAATGATCGAGCAAGATGCCGGAGGTGACTTGCGACGCGCTGTTGTTGTCGAAGCCATCGGCACGGACCTCGGCAGGAAAGTCCGCGCTGGGATTCCAACCCGCGACGTTCAGTCCTAGCAGATCACCGATGGTGTTTCGATACTCGAAGCTGTTGAGCCGACGCAGCACCGTGTGCGCTCCCGTGCCTTTGAAGCGCTGCGTGGCATCGGCGATAGATTGCGTGATCGCATCGACTGCGGCGAGCAGCTCCGGCTTCTGCGGCTGCTTTTCGTCCTCAGGCGGCATATCGCCTTGATTGATCTGATCAAGAATCTCCTGCCAGAGCAAGGCGTCGTCTGGGGTTTTGATCTCAGACGTGAGTGCGTCGAAACGACGATCTCCTTTTTGTTTCTCCGCGCCGTGACAATTGATGCAGTAGGAGGTGAGAAACTGATCCATCGGGCCTGCGATGGAGAAGGAACTGGCGGCAAAGAAAGCGATAAAGGAAAGCTTCATAGAGGAAGGACGACAAAAAATGTGAGGTTCAGTTCTTTGAATGTAAATCAGCCGATCTTCATCGGTGTGAACGTCCCCGTGCTGCGACCGAAGCGCTCACGCTCGACACCGAACCACTGGAGCGTGGAAAGCCAGAGATTGGACAACTGGATGCGCTTGTGATCCTCCTCCGGGCAAACCAGATGGCCTTGATGCTTGATGCCGCCACCGGCGAGCAGCACTGGCAAATCACTGGTCGAATGGTTCGAGGCATTGCCCATGCCGCTGCCGATCACCACCAGCGTGCTATCCATCAGACCCGCCTCCTTCAGCTTCCCGAGCAGGTGCGCGAACTGCGTCATGAGGTATTTCTCCACCGTCTGGAGCTGCGTGAGCAGGCCCTCCTGCTTGCTGTGATGCGACAGGCCATGATAGCTGCCGACATCGAGATCATTGGTGTGGAATCCAAGTGGGACTTCAAAGGTCGCCACGCGTGTCGAGTCCGTTTGCAGCGCCAGCGTCATCAAGTCCATGAACAGCGGGATTTCCTCGATCTGCATTCGCTCCTCGTCCGTGATCGCGTCGATGGGCGACTTCGGCTTCGGCTTGTCGAGCCATGCATCGGACATTTGCAAGCGACGCTCAACATCGCGCACCGAGGTCAAATATTGATCGAGCTTGCTGCGGTCCGACGCATCCAGGTTGCCCGCCATGAGCTTCGCCGACTCACGCAAGGCATCGAGCACACTCGCTCGATTCGACAAGCGTCCGCGCTCCGACGCTTTCGCACTCGCACTTGCCTCGACAAACAGCGCCTCAAACAAACGCGCTGGATTGTTCACTGGCGGAAGATGCACGCCCGCGCGGTTCCAGCACATGTCCGTGCCTTCACCGATCCCCGCTGTGATCGAGGGATACCGCGTCGCCGCGCCGACATGCTCTGCGGCCACTTGATCGATCGAAATGTTCTTCTCCGCAAAGCCAGGCGACTCCTCCTTCTTCACGCCTGTGAGAAACGCATGCACCGCGCCATGCCCACCCTTCACGCCATGATCGAGGTGCGAAAACACCGTGAAGTCCGAGCGATACTCCTGCAACGGAGCCAGTGTCTGGCTGATCGCATAATCACGCCCTTCCGCCGTCGGAAAGAAGCCGCCGGGCCAGAAACCGAGATGATTGCCGATGCAAATCAAGCGGCGCGGATCAGTCTTCGGAGCCGCAGCGGCAAAGCCGACGTTGAGGCTATCAAAAGCCGGAAGCGCGAGCGAAACGCCAAGTCCACGAAGGAAATGACGACGATCGATGACGGGGGTGGAGTGTGTTTTCATAGGATTGATCGAATGGGATTATTATTTGCCTTTCTTGACCCCCGGACCTTCGGTCGGCGGCACGGGCAGGGGAAGAAAGTCGCGCTGCAGCATCATCCACTCCTGCATCGCGGCCTTGAGTTCGCGTTCGTAGCTCGCAGCATTCACGTCGCCTGCGAGGTTGTGGAACTCACCGGGATCATTCGTGAGGTCGTAGAGTTCGAACATCGGACGCTTCGGGGCGAAGTAGAGCTTCTCGCTTTTTGCATCCAGCTTCCCAGCCTCGTGCATCATCACGAGTTCCTTCCAGAGGTCGTCTTTCGCGAAATCCACCGGCCAATACGGCAGCTGTCCCATGGCGTTGTAGATGAGCTTATGCGTCTTGCTCACCACCACGCGGCCAAGATCAAAATCCGCACTGTTGCCCGGCAGGTTGGAGCCATGCGCACCGCGCTCAGAAAAGACAAACTGCCGCCCTTCGAACGGCTCGCCGCGCAGCAGTTTCACGAAACTTTTTCCGGTCATCTCCGGCGGCACGGGCAACCCTGCGGCTTCAAGGAAAGTCGGCGCAATGTCCTCACCGCTGATGAGTTCGCCAGAAGACGAGCCCGGTTTCACTTTCCCTGGCCAGCGCACAAGCAGCGGCACGCGGATGCCAAACTCGAAGAGCGTCCCCTTGCCGCGGAACTGCGAGCAGCCATTGTCGCCCATGAAGGCGACGATGGTGTTCGATGCGAGGCCGCGTTTTTCCAGCTCCGCCATCACATCGCCAAAGAACACATCGAGGTGCGCGATCTCGTCGTAGTAACGTGCAAAGTCTTCACGCACGAGCTGCGTGTCGGGATGCTGCGCTGGAAGTTTGATCTTCGCCGGATCATGCTTCACCGGACCTTGGGTGTTCAGCGGGCGATGCGGATCGTTCGAGCAAAGCTGAAGGAAGAACGGCTTCTCCGCAGGCTTGAGGTCAAGGAACTCACGGAACTGCGCGAGCCCGGCCTCACTGCCACTCCCGATCTTCACGTAGTCGAGACGGTCGGGAAAGGTGGCGAGCTTGTATTTCTCAAAGATTATCTGTGTTTCCGGTGCGCTGCGCGTGACCGCGCCATCCATGTGATAGGTGCGCCCCGCGACGCCTGTGAACCAACCCGACGCACGCAAAGCCTCGGGATACGTCTTGATGTCACGCGGCAGCGGCGCGGAGAAACGCGACATCGCAATCGCCACTGGCGAGCGCCCAGTGAAGATGCTCGCTCGCGACGGCACACACTGCGGAGACGTTACATAAGCGCGGTCAAAACGCATTCCCTCCGCCGCGAACTTGTCGAGGTTCGGCGTCAGGATGTCCTCGTTCCCATAACAACCGACGTGCGGATAACTGTGATCGTCCGAGAGGATGAGCAGGACGTTCAGTTGCGGCTCGGCGGCATGCAGCGAGGCAAGCAGAAGGGAGAATGTGAGCGTGAGGAAGTGCTTCATAACGATGAGTATTTGATGGATGCTCACAGCTTCACGGCTTGCTGGCCGGACTCGGCCTTCGGCTTGGGTTCCAATGCCGCAAGGGTCTGCGCGGTTGGTTTGTCCAAGCCGATTTTGATCGTGTGTTTGCCGGTGGAATAGACACGCGGGTGAAATTTCCCGCCTTGGGCGCGGACGGTGTAGAGGATGTCACCGGTCGCGTCCTCGATGACTTGCACGACGGGGTTGGCTCCGTTTACAAAGACGAGTTCGGGCAGCCAGCCGAGCACTTTTCGGCCATCGTTGTTTTCCATCGAGACTGTGATGGGCCAGCCGGGGAACTGGGCTTTTTCAGCGGCGTTTGCATCGGAGAAGCGCGGCCAACATTCGAAAGTAATCTGGCGCGTTTCTTTGTCGAAGCGGGCAATGCCGTAGCCATCGGCACGCTGGCGTTCGTCGCTGATGTCGGGCGGATTCGCATAGGCCATCATCGAGAGCTTGTTGCCGAGGCCATCTTTGAAATCGCCTGTCCATGGCAGCGGGCTGCCGGGCACGGGATTGGAGCCGGGCTTCTCATCAAGCGGATGCCACCAGCGACCATAGGTCGTATTCACCAAGGCGGGACTGGTGAAGGAATAGGGGCCATCGCCGTGCTCGGTGATGCCTTGCTTGGTCATGACTGCGAGGTGTTGATCCCCGCAAAGATGCACGGCCCAGGCACGGCGGATTTCTTCGAGCGCACGATTGCGCGGAGTCTGGGGCCAGCCATTGCAATCGAGGTCGGCCAGCAGGCGATTGTCAGCCTTGCCATGCATGTGAACGGCACCGCAAAACGAGGTCGCGGAGAGAACGGCTTTCATCTCGCTGCCGGTCCAATCTTGAGCCCAGTCGCGCAGGAATTTTTCCTGGCGCTCTCCGAGCAGTTGCAGGCCCGGAAGATCAACCGTCTTCGGGTCGTAGGCGGGGTCGTTGATGTGATCAGGGCGCGGCCCCATCACGGGAATCTTGCCAAACGGACCGGACTTGAACTTGCGGTCTTCGAGAATGGCGAAATCCACGCCACCGACTCGCAACCGGGTGAAATAGACCGTGATACCGCGCTCGACGGGCGCTGGATCGACCGGATCGGGCAGGTTCCAGGCCTGCTGGCGTTGCACCTGGTTCACATACTCTGCTGGATAGAGGAAGCCGCCATCACTGCCGTCTTCGCGCAGACATTGCTTGCCGTTTTCGCCCCAGAGATTG
>CAMBPV010000235.1 GCA_945869695.1 Prosthecobacter debontii | reverse complement strand
GCTGCTGAAGGCTGACTGGACCAATGAAAACGAAGCTATCAAGCAAGCGCTGACGGATCTTGGAAAAGCGGCAGTGCCCGTGAATGTGCTGTACCTGCCGGGGAAGGATGAGCCTTTCGTTTTCCCCGAGCTCCTGTCGGTGGAGAATGTTTCCGCTGCGCTGAATCAACTGGCTGATTGAGTCGCTCAGCTCTCTTGCGTTTGGCACTCGGTGTGGCTAGTCTCGCGGTATGTTGAAACGTTTTTTCTCGGGCTGCGCGGCGGCGATGCTTCTGGTCTCTTGTGGCGATGGCTCAAAGTCGGCTAATCTGCCAAAACTGATCATCGGCACGGATGCGACGTATCCCCCGTTTGAGTTTGTGGATGAGCGTGGGCAGATCAGCGGAGTGAGTGTGGAGATCGGAAGAGAGATCGCGAAGTCGATGGGACGTGAGGTGGAGTTTCGGAATCTGAATTTTGATGGTCTGATCACCGCACTGAAGACGGGAAGTATCGATATCATCATCTCGTCCATGACGGCGAATGAGGAACGGCGGAAGTCGATTGATTTCTCAGACCCTTACGTGCGCACGGGTCTGTCGATCCTCCTATCGAAGAACTCGACCATCCAAAAGGGAGAAGAGCTGAAAGTCGCAGGTCGGCGGTTGGTGGTGCGTCTCGGGACGACGGGTGAAATGTGGGCGCGGAAGGAATTGCCTGAGGCGAAGTTTGTGAGCGTGGACACGGATGCGGCCTGTGTGATGGAGGTGGTGAATGGCAATGTGGATGCGTGGATTTATGATCAAATCTCCGTGATGAACTTTAACCAGAAACACCCGGAGACGACTCGGGCGCTGCTGGCTCCGCTGAAGGAGGAGGTCTGGGCAGTGGGACTGAAGCAGGGAGAAGAGGAGACAAAAAAGCAGATCAATGAGGTGCTGGCGCGGATGCGTGGGGACGGGAGTTTCAGCCGCATGGCGGAGAAATACCTGGCCCGGGAGCGTGAGCTGATGAAGAGCCAGGGGCTTCCATTTGTGTTCGAACTTGAGGTTGCCAAGTGATCGGCTTCAGTGGGCGGAGTTTAATTCGAGGCAAGGGATCGTGTTCTTCCCTCGTTTGACAGGATGCGGCGCGGATGCCATGCATCTGGCACTGCCGGAATTCAGCATCTTTACACGAGGCGTCTGCCGTATTAATTGCCCTTTCATTAATCCCCTCAAACCTGCCAACTCATGACACCCGAAGAAGCCAAGACCCAACTCGACCAGCACGTGCGCGAAATCATCAACTGGCACTTCTCGCCTGAGACGGGAAGTCCGTTCTGGCTGGAGTGGGCAGGTAAGAACTTTGACCCTCGTGGGAAGATCAACAGCTATGAGGACATCATCCAGAACTTCCCTCATTTTGAGGACGAGTGGCTGCGTGATCTCCAGCCTGATGTGTGGGTGCCTGCGGCCTTCAAAGGAAAGCCCTACAATGTCTTCGAAACCGGTGGCACCACGGGTATGCCGAAGCAACGCATCGGCTGGGAAGACTACAAGACCGACTATGAAGAATTCAGCCACAAGCTGGACGACAAACATTTCCCACCGGGCGTGGCGTGGATCATGGTGGGGCCGACGGGTCCTCGTCGTCTGCGGTTGGCCATTGAGCACCTCGCGAACTATCGCGGTTCCGCGTGTTACTTCATCGATCTCGACCCGCGTTTTGTGAAGAAGCTGATCTCGAACAAGCAGTTCGACGTGGCGCGTCAATACATGGATCACGTGGTCGATCAGGCGGTGACGATCCTGAAGCATCGGAAAATCGCAGGGTTGTTCACGACGCCTAAACTGCTCGAAGCCATCAGTGAAAAAATCGATGTCTATGATGCCGGGATTCGCGGTGTGTTCTGCGGTGGCACGACGATGGCTCCGCAATACGTGCGCTTCATCGTGGAAGAAGTGCTCGAAGGTCGCATCGGCTTTTACCCGACGTATGGAAACACGCTCATGGGGCTGGCCGCCAGTGTGCCGCTGGAGCCTGCGGACAATTTCTCCATCAGCTACTACGCACCTCAGCCGCGGGCTGTGCTGCGGGTGGTGAAGTCAGACCAGACGGATCAAACTGTGGACTACGACACCTGGGGTCGGGTGGAATTGACCACTCTGACGAAAGAGTTCTTCATGCCGCGCTTCCTGGAGCGTGACGAAGCGCTGCGCCGTAAACCTCGTGGGCCTTACGCCTGGGATGGTGTGGCGGAGGTGCGTCCGTTTGGTGCCATGGAGAAGACCATCGTCGAAGGCGTCTATTGAGGAAACGACTCCACCGCTGGCTGCTCAGCGGCCTGGTCATCACGGCGTTTCTGTTCAGCCTGCGCTACTGGGGTAGCCGAACGGAGACGCCTGTTTTGTCTGCGGGTGTCACCAAGGAAACCCGGCGGCTGTCTCTCGCGGGTCGGGAGGTGGCTGCCACGTTTTATTATCCGGCCGCTCGTGCCGAAGCGCCTGTGGTGATCGTGGCGCATGGTTTCACGCGCACTCAGCGTTACATGGCGGGCTGGGGTGCGGACCTCGCCGCGAGAGGGATCACGGCTCTCGTGCTGACGCAGCCTGCTCTGGCAGATCACCCATTGAATGCGCGGGTTCTGGCCGAGATCGCAGAAAAGGTGCGGCTCGGGGAGTTGAATCTGCGGGTCCGATCGAATCAAAAAGTGGGCCTGATGGGTTTCTCCATGGGCGGCCTCACCACGCTGCTGGCTGCATCCCAAACACCCGTGGATGCCTGGGTCGGTCTGGATCCCGTGGACATGGACGGAAGTGGCTTAAAAGCCGCCGCTAAGCTCAAGGTGCCGAGTGCAGTCTTGTGCGCCGAGCCCGAGCCCTGGAATCTGAACGGCAACGCGCGCGGTTTGATCGCCGTTTTGCCCAAACTGAAGCTCGCCCTCAGAGTTCGCCATGCCACCCACCTCGATGCCGAGTCCCCAACAGATCGCCTCGGCCAACTCGTGTGTGGTTTCACCCGGGTCGAACACCAAGCCGCCTTCAAGCGCTACGCTCTCGCCTTTCTCCAGGCGACGCTGTTAAACGACGCAGAGAGTCAGCGGATAATCCAAGGCGCTCCGAGTGATGAGAGTCTCTCGGATGTCGTGGTGAGGTGAAACTGAGGTATTCTCCTTGGTTGAGTCACCGGATGGGGTCTTGTTCCAGAGAGTCAGTCGCCATGGATGCCTTGGTCTTGCACTCGCGATTGGGTCGGTATTCCTCGATGGGGACCTCGCCGGGACTGATTTGCGCGAGGGCGTCTTTTCCCGTGAGGGCAGCGTCCGCTCCTTCACCTCCATGAATGCCATCACGCCCATCGCGTGAGTCACCCTGAGCGTTACTTCCCCTGAACCCACGCTCCGCCATGGGGCGCCCGTGGCTCGGCCTATCTGGGCTGGGTGGCTCCAGGTTCGGCCCCAGTTCAACCACTCGAAGAGAAATGCTGAATCCCCCTGAGGTCAGCCGATGTCCCCCAACAAAAATGAGTCAGGATCCGATTGTTGACAGAGGCTGAGTTCTGAATCGCAAGCGCAAGAAAGGTGTTTCAAATCCTTGGTTTTTCGGAAGCAGCGAGCTGAGAGGATGCGATCCTCTGACCGTTTCTTTTCGGGTCGGAGGGGTTGTTTGAGAAGAAGAGGGGCGTTTGCTTGGCCCAAAGGTCCATCATCCGGGTGGCGGGCAGGTCCAGATCGTCCCAGGAGAGCGGTTGATCCCGGGGGACGGCGTGTTTGAGCACCGGGCGGGCCGTGCTTCCTTCGGCATCGAGCACTCCTTGGGGCACGAGATGGGCCGCGTCTGCTGCTTGGGCCTCCATGATGAGACCGTAAACTTCATCACTGCCGATGGCGTGCTCGATCCGGTCTCCGGGCTTCAGATCGCGCTTGGCGTAGGCGAAGGTGTCGGTGATGCGACCGCGGCGATGGGTGCAGACGGCTTTGCCGTAAAGGGCCGCCAAGGCGATGGCGCGTGGGGTCTCCAGGTGGCAGAGGTGATAGGGCCTGAAGAAGAGATAGTAGGGGTGTTTGTTGGTGACTTTGTAGTAGTTCAGGTAGCCCTGCTGGAAGGTGGAGTCGCATCGGCCAATGACGTAGACGCCACCCCCATGCTGCTGCGCACCCAGAACGTAGTCGACCCGGCCTTGGTCGCCGTAGGCGTCGAAATCAAAGAGATCGATGACGTCCTCGACTTTCTGCGCCCGAGGGCCCTGCATCCCGGGCACGAGGGGCGTGAGACCGTATTGATTGGCGATGATAGACATTTCAATGTTGAGCTTTGACCCGTCGGTGTAGGCGAGGCATTGCACGGTGCTGAGTCCCAAACTCCGCGCGATCTCGACGGTGCCCTCGAGATTGCGATGACGATCAAGGAAGCCTTTCATGTTGCCTGCTTGGGTGATTTGAAAGCCCCACATCTCGACCTCCTCCATCATGCGGGAGAGCACGCCGTGCTGATCACCGGCATCACTGGTGACGAGCACCCCGTGGCGGGAGGCTGCATCTCGCAGGAGGTAGCCCAAGATGGCGTCCACCTCGGCATTCATGAGCACGCAGTGTGCGCCACGCTCGATGGCGGCCAGGCAGTAGTCGTATGCTGCGACGATGGAATTGGTGGCCTCCACAAAGACATCACACGGAATTTTTTCGTCCCGCAAGGCGGCAAGCACGTCGGTCGTGACGTGGGTCGGCTTTCCGTAAGCTTGGGCTCCACGATTTGCGGCGGTCTCATCCTGATCCGCTACAAAAGCGAGTCTCATACCGGGGGTCTTGCCGATCTGGTGGGCGATGGCGCGGCCCATGGCTCCGAGGCCAACGAGACCGACTTGGATCGGGTGATTTTCTTTTTCGCGAGCTTTGAGTGCGTCGAGCATGGGTGGGCGAATGTCTGGGAGTTGGGAGGTTGAGGAAAGAATCAGTGCGCAGGCTGACTAGGTTGCATGGGTCTTACTCCCCTGCGGCTTGCATGAATAATGAAGAATCGTTCATGCGAGGCCCTGCGGAACCTTTTCACTGGATCATTGGGTTGTTCTGACCAGCTATGTTCTCTGTCTCTTCCCGCTACCGCCGATGCCGTATAACTTTCATCCTGTTCAACCCGTTGAGCCCCCGCGCTGCCTCCGGATCCTCATGGTCGAGGATGACCCCGGCACCGCTGAGGTCGTGTGTGCTGCCATGAAGGATCTGGGCTGGCAGGTTGAATTACTCACTCGAGGAGACGAGGCCGTCGCTCATATCAACGACCGGTCCTTTGACGCGGTGATCATGGACATCATGCTCCCCGGTTGTGATGGCCTCACGGCCGTGCGGCGATTGAGGGCTCTGGGTAACTCCACACCCGTGCTCCTGCTCTCGGCGCGGGGTGACGTGAATCAGCGCATCTTCGGGCTAGAGGCTGGGGCAGACGATTACCTGGCAAAGCCATTCTCAGTGGCGGAGGTGATCGCACGCCTCCTCGCGATCGTCCGGCGTGGTGGAGAGAAATGCGT
>CAMBPV010000234.1 GCA_945869695.1 Prosthecobacter debontii | reverse complement strand
ACCTCCGACGCACCTATTTTTCCTGGTTCCCTCACGCCAGGACTTGGAAGGGTGGTAACAGCTTCAAGGGCTTCATCGAAAACACCCGCAAAGAAGCACTCGCCACCTTTGCGCCTGAAAATGAAAAGGCTGAGCTCGATGCGCTCTCCAGCAAAGTGGAATCTCTCGTAATGCCCAACATCACGCCGCCGAAGGGACCGGGCCGTGCGTGGACCATTGATGAAGTGCTCACGCTCGCCAAAGACGGGCTCAAAGGCCGCAGTTTCGAGAATGGGAAGAACCACTTTGCAGCCACGATGTGTCTCACCTGTCATCGCTTCAATGGAGACGGCGGCGGCATCGGTCCGGATGTCACGGGCGCAGGCAGCCGTTACTCACTGCGTGATCTTTTGGAGAATCTCATCGATCCCTCCAAGGTCATCTCGGATCAGTATGATACTCAACAGATCGAGAAAAAAGACGGTAGCAGCATCGTCGGACGCGTCATCGTCGAGGAGAACGATAAAGTTTTCGTCATGACCAATCCCTTCGCGCCGAATGACCACATCGCGATCAACTCCAGCGACATCAAGAGCCGCAAAACTTACCCCGTCTCCATGATGCCGCCGGGCATGATCAATGCGCTCAATCCGGACGAGTTGCTCGACCTCATCGCCTACATCCTTTCTGCCGGGAATCCGCAGGACAAAGCCTTCAAATAAACGCATTGCCCTGAATACTGCAATTTGCCAGATCCACCCCCGTTCTTCAATCCTATGGAAACCACAAGCCCTGCTCTCAACACGTCGCGCCGCGAATTTCTGAAAACCACCACCAAGGCCACCGTCGGCCTCTCCACGCTCTCAGGAGTCACCCTTCCGCACGTCTTTGCGGCGGAAGATAACACCGTGCGCATTGCTCTCGTTGGCTGCGGTGGACGCGGAACCGGTGCTGCTAGCAATTCTTTGTCGGTTAAACAACCGACCAAGCTCGTTGCGATGGCGGATGTTTTTGAGAACCGATTGGAAGGCAGCTTCCAGGCATTGTCCGCCAAGCATCCAGATCGCTTCTCGGTCTCTGCAGATGCCAAGTTTGTGGGTTTTGATGCCTACAAAGAAGCGCTGGCCATGCTGCGGCCCAACGACATCGCGGTCTTCGCCACGCCACCTGCTTTCCGCTGGGTGCATTTCAAGGCCGCCATTGAGAAAGGCGTGAACGTCTTCATGGAAAAGCCCATCTGCGTGGACGGCCCCACCGGCAAGCGCATGTTGGAGCTCGGACAGCAGGCCACCGCCAAAAACATGAAAGTGGCCGTGGGCCTGATGTGTCGCCATTGCCCGAGCCGTGGCGAACTCGCCAAAAAAATTCAAGCGGGTGAGATCGGAGACATCATCCTCGCGCGCGCTTACCGCATGCAGGGACCCGTGGGCACCTGCTTCACCAAGCCGCGTGATCCCAAGACCGACCCGAGTGAGCTCATGTGGCAGATCAAAAACTTCCACTCCTTCCTCTGGCTCAGCGGTGGTTCCTACAGTGACTTTTTCATTCACAACATCGACGAAGCTTGCTGGATGAAGAACGACTTCCCGGTCGAGGCCAAGGCCAATGGTGGTCGCACGGATCGCGGCGAGCACATTGATCAAAACTTCGACCACTACTCCATCGAGTACACGTGGAAAGATGGTTCCAAGTTCTTCTTTGAGGGCCGCAATGCCGTCGGCACGCACAATGAATTCGCTACCTACGTGCATGGCAGCAAGGGCATGGCCATCGTTTCCACCGCCGGTCACTTCCCATCCAAGGCCATGATGTTCAAAGGTCAGGAAAAGAAGGCTGAAAACCTCATCTGGCGCGCACCAAAAGTAGAGCCGAATCCTTACCAAGTGGAGTGGGACGATCTCCTCAGCGCCATCACCAATGACAAGCCCTACAACGAGATCGAGCGCAGCGCCAAGTCCAGCCTCGTCACCTGCATGGGCCGCATGGCCGCCCACACCGGCCAGATCATCACCTATGATCAGATGTTGAACTGCCCGCACGAGTTTGCTCCGAATGTGGACAAGCTCACGCTCGACGGCCCGGCTCCGCTGGTGGCTGACAAAGATGGCAAGTACCCCATCCCACGTCCCGGCATCATCAAAGATCGCGAATACGGAGAGACCGCTTAGGTCTCTTTGAAAAGCGACTCTCGGGCGATCTGTGGCAACTGCTGCGGATCGCCCTTTTGATTACACCCAAACTCCCCCCTCATCATGAAGTCACTTCTTGTTTTACTTCTCGCCACTTCTTCGGCATTTGCCGCCGAACTCAGTGAGCCTCAGCAAAAGGCCCTTGCTACGGCTGAGAAGAGTCAGGTTGAGTTGCGACTCGACCTGCCCTACGCCGGAAATGACAACGCCAAACAAAAGGTGGATCTCTACCTGCCCAAGAAACGAAACAGCGACAAACCGCTCCCGGTTGTTGCTCTCATTCACGGCGGAGGTTGGGTGAATGGTGATCGCATCGGCTACGCAGGTGCTGGCATCCAGTTTGCGCGGACCGGTGACTTCGCCGCCGTCGGTGTCGGCTATCGTCTCACAAAGGAGGCCCGGTGGCCTGCTCAGATCCATGATTGCAAAGCTGCCATCCGCTGGATTCGCGCCCATGCCAAGGAGTTCAATCTCGATCCCGACCACATTGCCGTCATGGGCAGCTCGGCGGGAGGTCACCTCTCGTCACTTCTGGGCACCAGCGGTGATGTGAAGGAGATAGAGGGTGATCTCGGCCCGCACACCGCATTCAGCAGTCGCGTCCAGTGTGTGGCAAATCTCTGCGGCCCCGAAGACTTCACCCAGGCGCTCATGTTTGATAAGGAGCAGCAGCCTCTTTTTAAAGATGATGCCGTGAGCGGTCTGCTCGGAGGCAGTGCCGGAGAGAAACAGGCCGAAGCGGTTGCCGCATCACCTGTGACTTATGTCAGCCGGGATGATCCGCCCTTCATCACCTTTCACGGCACGCAGGACAAGCGGGTCGCTTACCTCCACGCCGAGGCCATTCACAGCGCTTTGCAAAAGAGCGACGTCTCTTCCATCCTCATTCCCATCACTGGCGGCGGACATGGCTCCGTCGGGCATCCTGAGGTCATGCTGCGCAGTCGGCAGTTCATCGCGAAAACTCTCTGCGGTGCAGCATCGCAGGTCGATACCACTCCGATCACGGCTCTGCCGGAGGTGAAGAAATAGCATTCGCGGGCGAAGGTGATAAGCATCTGCTGGGTGGCTGTGAGCGAAAATGATAAACTGCTTGATTGAACCAAGAAGTTAGAGCTCGACCATGAGTCACACACTCCTACTCGACATCGACCTGCCCGGTGATCTCGCCCGTTTCAAGCTGCCGGCGAGTGTGGATGGGCGTCTCTCGGCTTTGCTCGATAAGCAAGACACCACTGCTGGACTCACTGTCCAGGAGCGCAGTGAAGCTGAGGGGCTTGTCGATCTTGCCGAAACGCTGACGTATCTGCGATTGAAGGCCGAGCGGGCAGCGTGAGCAACCTCGAAGGAAATGTACATTCCCGAAGAGTTGCGCAGGCAAGTCATCTCGCGCGCGGACGCTCGCTGTGAGAACTGCGGTCTGGCCCAGGTTGGACAAGAGGCAACCTTTCACATTGATCACATTCACCCTTCGAGCCTTGGCGGCATGACCGAGCTCGAGAATCTTGCGCTCGCTTGTGTTTCCTGCTCTCTACGCAAGGGGGCGGAAGTTTCGGCCTTCGATCATCAGTCAGGTGAGACAGTTCCGCTGTTTCATCCGCGTCGGGATCTGTGGAACCACCATTTCCGTTGGGGCGCACTGGAGATTATTGGCATATCGGCCACGGGGCGCGCGACTGTTGAAGCATTGGTCATGAATCGCTCTATCACGCTGGGCATTCGTCGAGAGGAAGCTCTGCGAGTGCGGCATCCAAGTGTAGGGATTGCGGTAAAAACCGAGAGCTGGGCAATCTGATTAGACGGCGGCACCAAACAGTGCGCCGACGCCCGCCGTTGCCGCCATGGCGAGTGCGCCCCAGAAGGTCACACGGGCGACTGACTTCATCACGGGGGAGCCGCCAGCGCGTGCGGCGAGACCTCCGAGCAGAGCGAGAAAAAACAGTGAGCTGCCTGACACGGTCCAGACCAGCGCTGATGCAGGGACGATGACAACCAGCAAGAGAGGCAGAGCGGCACCCACGGCAAAAGTCGCCGCCGAAGCGAGCGCGGCCTGTACGGGGCGGGCACTCAGGGTATCGGAAATGCCGAGTTCATCGCGCGAGTGGGCACCGAGAGCATCCTTCTTCATCAATTGAGTGGCCACCTCATCGGCCAGTGCTGAGTCCAGCCCTCGGTTTCGGTAAATGGCAGCCAGTTCGGCGTGTTCGGCCACAGTGTCGGTTGCGAGTTCTTTGCGCTCGCGATTCAGGTCTGCTTCCTCTGTGTCCGACTGAGAGCTGACGGAAACGTACTCTCCGGCTGCCATCGACATCGCACCCGCCACGAGTCCGGCTATGCCTGCGACGAGGACATTACTCGGAGAAGAATCGGCGGCGGCAACCCCGACGATCAAGCTGGCGGTGGAGACGATTCCATCATTGGCGCCGAGCACGGCAGCACGCAGCCATCCGACTCGATGAGTTCTGTGATTTTCAGGGGCTGTCATAGGGGTTCCTTTTCTGTTTTGGGCAGGAGGTGATCAAACAGCATTCGCCGAGCGGAGAGGATCTCCTTCAGGCAGTTCGATCCAAAATTCAGCTCCCGATTCTTCCAGATTTTCGCAACCCGCCGTGCCGTCATGAGCATTGGCAATGGCACGCACGAGGCTCAGTCCGAGGCCCATACCCGGAGTGGCGGCACTGGCGGCTGCACCTCGGGCGTGGCGGCTCCAGATGCGCTCCCTTTCATGCGGTCGGATGCCGGGTCCGGTGTCCCGCACCACGATGCGCGGATTTTTGCCTCTCATTTCAAGAGTCAACTTCACGGTTCCGCCTCGGGGCGTGTAAGCGAGAGCGTTGTCCATTAAATTGGCCACCGCTTGCGAGATCCGATGCCTGTCGACCAAGGCGTAGTGCGGCGTCGCGGCATCGCATAGCAAATGAAGACCCCGCTCCTCCGCCGCAGGTTGATAAAGATCACAAAGCCGACGCAGGATGGCGGTGAGATCACACTCCTCTTGATGGAGCTTGAGGGCTTTGTGCTCGCCCGCGCGGATGGTGAGGATGGTTTGGATGAGCTCTGCTGCACGGTCGATTTCATCAATGCCGCGAGCTGCTGCCTCCTGGGCTGAAGGTTGATCGTGGTCGTCGAGAAAACTCTCCAGATTTCCTCGGATGCGGGCCAGAGGGGTCCGAAGCTCATGAGCCAGCATGTCATTCGCATCCTGAAACTCGGTGGTGAGACTGGCGATCCGGTCCAACCCATGGTTGTAGGCAACTGCAAACGATTGGAGTTCGGGCATGGCAGTCGGTGCCACCATTCGATCATCTGTGCGACCTTCCGCGAGCGCTTGAGCCCGTGACACCATCGCCTGCACGGGCCTCACCACATGGCGGGTGAACCACATCAACGGAAG
>CAMBPV010000233.1 GCA_945869695.1 Prosthecobacter debontii | reverse complement strand
CCGCCGATGCTGTTCGTGGTCAGGTAGGTCAGGAAATGGAAGCCCTCGACCTGATAAGGACGCAGCGTGGCATGAAGACCTGCAGGCACAGGCGGACGGGATTCGATCTCGGCATCCGCCAGACGCGCGGCGATCTTGGCCCACGCTTTCGGGTTGATGAACTCCGCCGCTTCTTGTCCTGCGAGGTGACGCAGATGCACGCGGTGGGCCTCATCGCTGAACTCATCAAGGTCGATGCCCAGCCTGTCGATCATCTGCTTCTGCTCTTCCGTCAGTTCAAACTGCACGCGACGCCAGGTGCCATCCGCCAGACGCACAAAACCTCCTTTGGCAGCCACCAGCTTGCGGATGTCCGCAGGCTTCAGGTCGGCGCCTTCGATGTCAAAAATCAGCCGCAGATCGAGCCAGTCGATGTTCTCCGTCTGGGCCGCTTCCAGTCGCACACGGGCGATCAAAGGGTCGGCCAAAATCGTGCCCAGCGTTTCATCCGTGCTCAAAGAAACGCCCGCGGGCAGCGTCGTCGCCCACTTCTCGAATTGCTCCGGAAACGTCTTCGTGATGCGCAGGCGGAATCCGTTTTGTTCCAGATCAAACGAGGGATTCAGCTCATCCAGATTCTCTTCAGCCTCATCCAGCGTGCTGCGGTCATAACACATGATCACATCACCCTCCTCCTCAGACTCCGGACGTGCGAGTCGCTCCCAGCCCCGGGCGCGCAACGCCTCGCGTGGCACTCCCGCATCATCCTTGGCCGTGACTTGGAGCGTGATGTAGTCGGCTCCGCCTGAGAGGATCTTCGTCGCGCATTGAGCGCGGATCTCCACCGTCAGCGCTTCACGCCTTATTTTTTTTTTGAGCGACTCCGGTAAAGGAACGCTCAGCGTTTCGAGGAAGGTAATGCCCTCAGAGGAGGAGAGCGCGGTAGAGGGGATGTCGAAGGCCGGCTCCACCTTCGTGTCATCACCGAACCAAGGCGGCCCGCGGAAGACAATCTCCGGGGCCAAGTAAAGCGTCTCCGTTCCCGGCAAAACACGCAGCGGTGAGGGCAGGGGCTCTCCATCGGCCGAGACCAGCTTCAGCCGGAAAGTCGAGCCATCCTCCGTGTCCGAGCCATCCCAGACGAGGGAACCTTCCGCACGCACAAAAGGCTCCTCATCCAAAGTCAAAAGCCGGGACTGAAGCTGCGGCTGATGGAAGAGCGCACCCAGCCACTCCGCGTGTCGGGAGATATCCAGCCGGAAGTATTCAGGCGCTCCCTCGTCACAGAGTCGCAGGCACGCCAGCAGCAGCAGCTCCGCCGCACCGTCCAGCGCCAGAGCACCGCGCGCGTGATCATTCTTCAGCGCATTCAATCGGTAGGCCGACACCGGCTCAAAGGTAGGCTCTGCCCCTTCCGTGCGGATTTGCAGCCGCACTTCATTCGTGGTGATCACGAGGCGCAGATCACAGGACAGCCTGCGCTCAGTGGAAATCGAGCTCGATAACTCCGTGAACTTCCGGATGCGCTCCTGCCACTGCGGCACCGTGCTCGCCTGTTTCCATTTCTTCAGATTGTCCCGAATCTTTTCGAGATCGGTCACTCTTCGGAGGAATGCCGGGATGGCCAGAGCCTTGCCATCGAGGGCAAAAGCCACGTAGTCCCAAAACTCGCGCACCGTCGTCGGCGGGCTCGGCCACAGTTCCAGCGGATCGATCGTCTCGATGCGCCACTTCGGGTGCAGGCGCACCATGTCATGGTCAAAGATTTGGCCCGTGGCTTGGGCACGCTGGTAGCGCTTCTCCACCTTCGAGAGGTAAAGATGCTCATCCGGCAACAGCTGACGCCCCAGGTTTTTTTCGATCGTGACGAGGAAGGTCTCCTGCGGCAGATCCGGTTTGGGGAAAAGATGCGCCGCGTCCTTTTGGTGGGCGATCAGCGTCGAGCACAGCACCAGTTCATGCAGTTCAGGATCCGCATCCGTCTCACCTTCCCATCCATCCGGGCCCAGCGTCCAGCGCGCGTGAGAGGCCTTGTCATCCAGCATCACATCCGCATCCACCTGAGCATCCACCACATCTAGATTCACCACCGCACCATCTTCCACCAGCCTTTCAGCCTCGGCCCGGAGCTTCGAGTCATAGGCTTGCAGGAGAGCGGGAATAGCGATTCGGAGTTCGGGCATAGGGTCAGTGAGGTACTCCCATTCGCGACTGCGGGGGAACGCGGACGCTAACACAATCCGACTCATCCTGCCAACCCTGTCTTTGAGAGGAATCGATTCTCCCTCAAACTTGACCGACTTTCATTTTTAGGTTGTCAGCCTCTCCGGTTCATGGTGTCCTGTGTTTGCCATGGTTGCTCGTTTACCCTTCTTTCTTTTCGTCTTCGCCTGCCTGTCGGCATCCCTTTCGCTCCCCTCCATCGCTCAGGACCGGCCTGGGTCCGGCATTCAGAAAAACGGAGTCCCCGCCGTCGTGCCCAAGGCCAAGCCCGGCATGTCACCCACCGGCCTCCCCATCGCCATGAACAAAACCCCCGGGGCCGGCGTCCGTCTCTCGGGTAATTTTCTCATCACCCTGACCGTCAAAGAGCTGGAGCGCCAGGTCGGTGAAGTCACCGTGCTCACCTCATCCTCCATCGTCAACACCAACGCCAATCTCGACACCTCCAGCACCCCCGAGTCCGTCAGTTTCGAAGGCACGCTGGAGGAGCAAGAGGGCGGCATCTTCGCCTGGGACTACACCCTCGGATACAAGCTCCCCGTCACCACCGGCACTTCCGGCACCCCCGGCTCCCAGCTCCGCACCACCGTCGTCGAGTATCAGTCCTACAGCAGCCAGGGAAGCGCCTGGATCCGCATCGGTCGCAGTTACGACCTCCTCAAATCCGGAGGTCGCACCTACTCCGTCACCATCACCCCCGCCACCGACCCCTAGGCCTCGGGTGAGGACAAGGAGACTGGGAGACAAGGAGTGACGAGTTCGCTTCGCGGCTTCGCAGCCAACCGTCATCCATCCGTAGCTGCGCTCGCAAGAGCGTGGCCCCCCAAAGGTAGGGCGGACTGTCTTCAGTCCGCCGCCGCAGTCCAAAAGATCACCGTCATCAGAATGTCTCCGTTCGTTGTTCACGCTTAAGCGTGTCAGGAAGCCCCACCCCAACCCGAGCACGCTGAAAGCGTGAACAACGTACCCCAAGGCTCCTCTCGCGGGAGCGAGAGGGCAACCGTTCCCGTAGCTGCGCTCGCAAGAGCGTGGCTGGCACTGAATCACGGGGTTCTCCCTGAAATGCAACGGGTTGACCTCGGCGGAGTTTTAGCCGAGTGAAGCAAGCCACGAGTTCCCTCATTTTGGGGGTGGCAGTCGTCGCAAGATCATGAAATCCCTCCTCACCTCCATTCTCTTTCTCGCGCTGGCACCTCTCCTCCGGGGTCAGGCCACGGTCAGTCTCGGCACTGGCAAAATCACCGGCTCCGTCACGGGGCTGAGTTCGGCGAGTCCCCATGTCAGCGGTCTCAGCGCAGGCATCACGTTTGATCTCACCATCACCGCCACGAGCGTCACCACTCCTGCGCTGACGATTGCGCATCACAATGACGGCATCGGCGTTGCGGGCGGTGCCAACAATCTGGAAATGGACAATCTCAACAACCTCATTGCCGATGATGATCAGTCGCTGGTCTTCACCCTCAGCCATGTCACCGGCCTCGCCGTCGGGCAGTCGCTGCGCATCTCCGGCATCGGCACCCGCTCGCTCGGCACCACGACCAAGCAATACGCGATCTTTGACGGCAGCACTTCCGTCAGCAGCGGCTCATTCAATACCTCCCCCTTTGCGATCTCCGTGCCGAATCTCGCCAGCGTGAAGATCGCCGCCACCGGCCCCACCACCGCCCCGGCCTTGGATTCCCGTTTCATCCTCAATCAAGTGCTCCTCACTGTCACCGGCAGCGGAGGCACTGGCGGCAGTGCCAATGCCGTGGCGAAAATCACCCAGGCAGGCATCGATGTTAGCAACCACCCGTTCTTCACCTTCGAAAGCGTCGCGGGCGAGAGCTACGAGATCCAGTGCTCCACCGATCTGATTTCGTGGACGCCGATGGCCACCCTCTCCGGCACCGGCGGCTCCATCACCTACACGGATGAGTTCATCGACGCCCCGAGCTTGCCGAGGAAGTTTCACCGCGCCAAGACGGTGCTCACGCCAAATGGAAACCTCGCCAACACCACGCTCAGCCTCACGCAAACTTGGGCGCAGCAGCCGAGCGGCTTCGCCCGCACCGCCGTCGTTCAGGTTCCCGCAGGCGCAGGCCCACACCCCGTCATCATCCTGCTCCATGGCAATGGCGGGACGGGAGCGCAAATGATCGGGGCGCTAGACCCGCATGTCAGCACGGCCATCCGCGTGGCACCCAGCGGCTATCTCACGAGTTGGAATGTCGATGGCGAAGCCTCCCAGGCACCCGATGTGGCCTTCATCCGCGATCTCATCGCTTTGCTGAAAACTTACGACAATGTCGATGCGGGCAAAATCTCCATCTTCGGCATCTCCAACGGCTCCGGCATGACGAATCGCCTGCTCATCGAGCTCGATGGTGCCGCCTTCCAAAACGCAGGCTGCCAGGTCTCCCAAATGCTCGCCAAGATGTATCACGACAGCGCCTTCTGGTTCAACGCCACCGGCAGCAATGCCTACGACCAGACCACCGCGCCTGCCAAACGCCGCCGCATCATCAGCCTCAACGGCACAGCCGATCCTCTCATCCCCTACAACGGCGGCACCAGCGTCATCGGCACCTTCCTCTCCGCCCAGGAGAGCCTCTATCGCTTCGCTCAAGCCATGGGTGAAACCGGCCCGCAGCTCGCCGATGCCGCCGGCGTCGTCGGAACCGGCACCAACGGCCACTCCGCTCCCTTCGTGAAATACACCTACCGCAGCGGTCAGTTCGTCCACTACAAGCTCATCGGCGGCAATCACGGCCTCCAAGTCAGCGGCAGCTTCGTCTATGCCGATGAAGCCAAGCAACTCGTCGCCGCGTTCCTGTTGCAGTAAGCCTCGCGCAAGGAGACGAGAGGACAGGGAGACGAGAGGACAGGGAGACGAGGGGACTGGGAGACTGGGAGTGACGGGTTCGCTTCGCGGCTTTGCAGCTAGTCGTCACTCATCCGTAGCTGCGCTCGCAAGAGTGTGGCCCCCCAAAGGTAGGGCGGACTGTCCTCAGTCCGCCGCCGCAGTCCAAAAGATCACCGTCATCAGAATGTCTCCGTACGTTGTTCACGCTTTAGCGTGTCATTCACGCACCCCCACCCCGAGCACGCTGAAAGCGTGAACAACGTACCCATCCCCAACACTCCAAGTCTCCTCCTCCGCCCCCCTACCGCCTCAGCGCCCCGATCAACTCATTCAACCGCACCCGCAGCGCCTCCGCATCCGGATCCGCAAACGGCGTGTCCAAAGTCGGCACCGCATTGCTATTGCTGCTCGTCCCCTGAATCGCCAGCGCCAGATCATTCTGCGTCACCTCCCCCGGAGGCCCCTGCGGCCCCGGATCACCCTGCGGTCCCTGGCCACCGTCCGACCCCGGCACCCCC
>CAMBPV010000232.1 GCA_945869695.1 Prosthecobacter debontii | reverse complement strand
TCTGGGACGCGGTGAGGGATGACTTTCCCTCTCTCTTCAGCACGGTTCACCAGATGATCGCAGACCTGGGCGGGGAACTGCCCGGGGAAGGAATGCCGGATCGGTAAATGGAAGGGAGGGAGCGGGAACATCCGTTGGATCGTCACCTGCTAACCGTTGAAGGAAAGTCGAAGGATCGGCTGGAGGTGAAGATTCAGTTTCAGGGTGGGGCGAGGAGTTGGGAGACAGGGAGACAATCATGATTCAGAACACCCCACTCAACGCGTCCCCCCCCGCTCGACAGGAACTGAACTCTCAACCACACTGACACCATGAGCACATCGGCATTTGATCGACACTACTTCGATGCCGCCAACTGGAAGCTCGGGTTCATTTTCTTTTGCAGAGCAGATCAGCGGATCTTCGTTCCCAAGCGCCTCCGGGGCCTTGGGTGGACTCTCAACTTTGCCCGTCCGCTGGCCGTGCCTTTTCTCGGCTTCATTCTCGCAGTCGTCTATGGCATGTTGGAGCTTTCTCGTTCGTTCGGAGCCGATGGCGACGCGCGCTTTGCCATCAAGCTGCTCTTGGCGCTCGGCCTCATTGCCCTGTGCTATCGACTTTCGATTCCGAGACCGGGTTCCGCGCCATCGGATGAAGCCGCAGCAGGTAAGCCGCGATGAACACGCCCCCTGCCAAACACTACGACATCCAAGAGTTCCTCGAATCCCTCGCCGCCCTCGGCAGAGCACGGCAGGATGGGGAGAGGTTTAGTGTTTAACTCAATCCATGGCCGCCCTTACCGAATTCACCTGCTCTAACTGCGCTTTCAAAATCGAGGCATGGAACGACTTGAAAAGGGCCTCCTTGTATTCAAGCCAGAGGCTTGAGAGCGATTAGCCGGTGGCCAAGCGAGGCACGAGCGATGCCACCGGTCTCAGGTTTCCCTCTCACCACGCATCCTGAAGGGATGCAAGAAACGCCCGGAGACTTCTTCGACCCCTCACGGGGTCGTTGGGTTCCCTCATCCGTATCCGGTGGTGTCGCGGCGCTCGACCACCGGCTAATGGCTTCCAAGACTCCAGCTTGGACAATCCCACCCAAGCCACTCAAAGATTCCCGCTCGACGAGGGTGCCCCACGAAGGGTGAAAAACATCCCAGACATTTTCCCAGCCGTTGATCTCCCTGAACTCCATGCCCAGCTCTGGGCTTGGTTTGTTGAAAAACAGGATGCAATCGGGTTCCCCTTTCCTCATGGGGTGGAGGGACGAAAGCCGGGATCAATCCTGCGCCCTTCACTTGCCCTGCCGCTTTCTTTCGGCCATCATACCGGCCGATGAACCTGCCCATCCGTCCGCGCCGCAATCGACAATCCCCAGCCATTCGAGATCTCGTTCGGGAGACGGAGGTCACGCCGGGTCACCTGATTTACCCTCTTTTCATTCAAGACGGCAGCGCGGACACGCCGATTGATTCGATGCCCGGTTGCCAACGCTGGAGCCTGTCCGGTCTGGTGAAAGAAGCCGGAGAAGCCCACGCGCTGGGTATTCCCGCCGTGGTACTCTTTCCTCGAATCCCCGATGATCAAAAGACCCCTCTCGCCGAAGAGTCTTTTAACCCCGATGGACTCGTGCCCCGCGCGATCCGAGCCCTCAAATCGGCTCACCCCACTCTCACAGTCATCACCGATGTGGCGCTGGATCCCTACAATAGCGATGGCCACGACGGGATCGTGGCTCCGGATGGCCGTATTTTGAATGATGAAACGGTGGAGGTGCTCTGCCGTCAGGCCCTTTGTCATGCGGAAGCCGGGGCCGATATCATCTCACCCAGCGACATGATGGACGGACGCGTGGCGGCCATCCGCGCGGCTCTCGATCAGGCGGGCTTCACCGGCGTCTCCATCCTTTCTTACACCGCCAAATACGCCTCGGCCTTCTACGGTCCCTTCCGAGGTGCGCTCGACTCAGCCCCCAAGTCAGGCGACAAAAAGACCTACCAGATGGACCCGGCTAACACTCGCGAGGCCGAGCGCGAGGCGAGACTGGATGAAGCGGAGGGCGCCGACATCCTGATGGTGAAGCCCGCAGGTGCCTACCTCGACATCATCGCACGCCTGCGAGCAACGACGATGCTGCCCATCGCTGCGTATCAGGTGAGCGGGGAGTATCTCATGATCAAATCCGCCGCTGCCAGCGGCTGGCTGGACGAGAAGAAGATCGTGCACGAGACCCTGCTCAGCATCCGCCGGGCGGGGGCCGACATGATCCTGACCTACTTCGCGAAGAGCTTCGCTTCCGATTGGAAAAAATAGCGTATCCGGGATGCACCTGACTTCATCACGTTGGGCCCTCGCATGCATCCTGATGGCGAGCCTCGCCGCCTGTGCACGGAGGGAACCTGACGAGCCGAAGGAACCCGGGATCGCGGGAAACACGCCGCGATTGAGACCCTTGGATTTCACGCCGTTCAATCAGGCTCTCTCTCTTTTGAGCAAGGAGCGTCAGGCAAAAGTCACGACGCTGATTTCGAACTCCACGATCCCGGATCTGCAAAAGGCGATGCAGGCGCGCGAAGTGACCTCCGAAGAACTGACCCTCGTGTTGCTCCAGCGCATCAAACAATACGATGATCGATACCGAAGCTACATCGAACTCAATCCCCTCTGCTTAGAAGAAGCTCGCGCCTCGGACCGACTCCGAAGGAAAGGAAACATCAGCGGTTCCCTGCATGGCATCCCGATCAATCTCAAAGACAACCTGGATACCCCTGCCCCGATGCACACCACGGCGGGTGCGGAGCTTCTCCTGAATCACTCCCCCGCCCAAGAGGCTGCGGTGGTAACTCAACTGCGCAAAGCCGGAGCCGTGATCCTGGGAAAAGCATCCCTCTCTGAACTCGCGGGTGCTTTGACCACACAGCCTCCAGGTTACAACGCCGTGAGTGGAATCGGTGTGAATCCTCACGGCGAGACCTTTCCCGTTTCCGGTTCCAGCAGCGGCTCTGCCATCTCGACAAAAGCAGTCCTCACGATCGCGAGCATTGGCACGGAGACTTCAGGATCTCTGATTTCACCTGCTTCGATGAATGGCGTCATTGGGATGAAGCCCGGCCTGGGAAGGGTGAGCGGCGAAGGTGTGGTGCCACTGATCCGGTTTCAGGACTCCGCTGGCCCCATCGCTCGCCATGTCACCGATGCAGCCCTTCTTCTGGGGGTGATCGATCAGACAGAAACGGACTACTTGTCAGGATTGGATGCCGAAGCCCTCAGAGGTGTGTCGGTGGGTGTTCTCCGAAACGATGTATCGAACGACGGCGACTCCTCCAATCAAGCTTTCTGGTTAGCGCGGATCGATGACGGCTTGATTCGCTCTGGGGCAATCCGTCGGGACGTGAACGAAAAACTGAAGGACGAGCCCGAGCTGCTCCCCGTCATCTTCCTCGGGCTTTCCGAGGATACTCTGAGATACATCCGGAACGTGAGACCTGAGATTCGATCCCTCGAAGATCTCAAGTCCTACAACGAAGCCGCTCCCCAAACCCGCATTCCTCGCGGACAAAACATGATCGATCGTGGCACCCGACTTCTCGCTTCCGTCACGATTCAAAACGATCGCGCTTCGATGAGCCGACTGTATGAAGAAGCCGCCCTGGAAGTCCGCGCCGAGGCCATCGCTTTGCTTGAAAAAACCTTCGCTCAATACCAGGTGGAGGTGCTCGTCAGTCTGAGCAACACGCACTCGGCTCTTTATGCCACGGCGGGCTATCCCGCGATCACGGTCCCTCTCGGTCTCGATCCGAAGGGTGCGCCGAATGGTGTCACGTTTATCGGAAAGCCCGGCAAAGATGCCGAGCTCCTCGCCTACGCTTTCGCCTTTGAGCAGGCCCTCCGCCCAGACACAAAAAAGCGCCCGGGCGGGTCCTGAAGTCCGAAGACTCCCAACCCACCGGGGCGCTGAATTGAAAAGGGACTAGAATTTCACGGCAACACCCGCCGTGAGAATCAAGTCATTGCGCTTCGATCCTGCCGCCGGAGTGTTGTCGAATGTGTTGGTCACGGTGGTCCTGAAGCTGAGACGATCACTCACCGCCACATCCACAAAGGCCGTGGCCTGGATCAAGTAATCCTCGGAGTCCTCGGTGCTGCCGACCCAGCCAATGTTCTCGCCGATGGAGACCGTGTCACTCAACTTCCAGTTCAGTTTCTGCACCGCCTCGACGGTCATGTAGTCGGATTGGATGCCGCCGACCTCTTCCCAGAGGTATCCAGGCCCCGCTTCGAAGGAGAGTTGAACCGCCTCATTCCGGACCAGGTAGCAGCCCAGAGCCGCGCGAGACGTCACCCGGTAATCGACCAGCGCCACGGCATCATGCGCGAACCGCCCCTCCAGACCGACGAACCAATGGTCGGACAAGAGGCGATTGTACTGAGTGCCGAGGCGCACATTTTTGACCGTCTCCACGCCGTCGTTTTCGCCGTAGGCACCGATCGCACTGAGGAAGACCTCATTGCTTTTGCCGCGGTAGTCAGCCAGCACATTGGCACTGGCGAGCAGGGCCTCAGAGTTCCCCTGTGAAAGGGCAAAACCCAGGCCCGCGGTCCGGGTCCATCCCAGGGCTGGCGGCGCTGGCGCAGCCATGGCGGGCTTCAGCGAGCGACGCACCGGAGCCGCCTCTTCAGCAGGAAGACCGCCGAGGGCGTAGGACACACCCGCGATGAGGGAGAGATCATTTTCTACCTGGCCAATGGCCGGGGTCGAGTCATAGATGTTACGCACGAAGGTCCGGAATGCCCAACGGTCCGACAGACGTGTGCGGAGGCCCGCCTCGGCGACGACGTAGTTGTTTGAAAAATCACTGGCCTGGGGGACGAGCGAAACACTTTCCCACAGCGTGACCCGATCACTCAGCCCCATTTCCAAACGCTGACTCAATCGCCAGACAAGGGAATCATTCCGGACCCCCTGATCCTCCCAGAGATAACCGAGACCCGCTTCGACTGACAATTTCACCTGATCGTTTTTCACCAAGAAATAACCGAGATGAGGAATCGCCGTGAGGCGGTAGTCGAGGGCCGCTGGTTCATCGGTGAAGAAATCAAAGGCGGATCCGAGGTAAAACAGATCCGTCAGCAGTCGATTGTAAGTCGCGTAGAGGTGCAGATTGTTCGTGGTCTGCACCCCGAGGTTTTCGGCATAGAAGTAATCCGCGCCGAGGTAGAGCTCATGGGGGCCCTTGAAATACGAGGCGAGCAACTGAGCACTGAGGTTCAGATTGTCCGTGTTGCCCGTGGCAAAGCCGACGCCGGTCGCCGCGGTCACCTCCCAGGGGCTGGCGGGGGCTGGGGGTGCTACGGTTTTAGCGGCCTTTGGAGAAACTTCCCCTCCCATTGCGACAGTGATTGCCGCGCAGAAGGTGGACAGACTACCCATAAACTTGGATTATGACGATGATGTTGGGATGGCTTTGGGGCGCATGGAGGTTGGATTGGTGTTTGAAAAACCGACCATTGGTTTTGCACCCGCAGTCACTTCGAGTCAAATAAATGCATTCCTTCATTTCACATCTTTGGCAGCAGACGCCCGCCCAAAAATCGCCACCATTCAGGACCAATCTTGAGCGAGCCTGGCATTGGTGCCCTCCTGTTTTTTGGTCGCCAT
>CAMBPV010000231.1 GCA_945869695.1 Prosthecobacter debontii | reverse complement strand
ATCTGGTCGGCCTACTGGAAGAACTATGAGCGCTGCATCCGGTCCAGCCTTTTCGATTTTTACGCTCACCCGGACCTCCCGAAAAAATTTGGATTCCGTCCAGCGGGCGACCTGCGTCACTACTACGAGCCCGTGATTCAGGCTCTGGTGGACGCCAAGGGTGTCCTGGAGGTCAGCACCGCGGGTCTGCGCAAAGAGGTGGCCGAGATTTACCCAAGCCGCGAAATGCTGGAAATGGCGTTTGCTGCTGACATTCCCATCGTCATCAACTCCGACGCCCACAAGCCCAGCGAGGTGGGCCAGGACTTCGCCCAAGCTCTCAGCCTCGTTCGAGACGTCGGTTATCGCACCACAATCCGCTTTGAAAAACGGGAGCGCCGAGTGGTTCCCCTGCCCGAAACTTGGCCTTTGTCATGATCCTAGAAGCCCGAGGACACAAAATCACCTTTCCCCGCCGTCCGCTGGTGATGGCGATCATCAACATCAACGACGATTCGTTTTGTGGTGATGGCACTTTGGATATTCGCGCGGCCCTTGACCAAGCCGCACGGGCGCTGGCGGAAGGTGCCGACATCATCGACATCGGTGCCGAAAGCGCGAGAACCAATCGCGGTCCGATTACAGTGGACGATGAAGTCAGCCGACTGATCCCCTTCATCGACGCCTGGCCAAAGCTCATCGAACAAAACGCCGCAGCCGCACGAGGTTCCGAGCAGCTTTGGCCTCCGCTTCTCTCGATCAACACCTGGCGTTCGGAAGTCGTTTCGCGCGTGTTGCCCGTCGGCGGAGATCTGCTCAATGACATCAGTGCACTCCCAGATTCAACAAACGCAGCCCTCTGTGCCGAGCACGGTGCCGCGCTGCTCATCATGCACACCGTGGGCCAACCCAAAGTCCCCCATACCCACGTCAGTTACCCGGACATCATGGGAACACTCGAGCGTTTCTTCGATGAAAAAATCGAGCTCGCCACTTCAGCAGGGCTGCACTTGAATCAAATCATCCTCGACCCCGGCATCGACTTCGCCAAACAGAAGGATGATAACCTCACTATCTACCGAGAGCTCGACCGCCTGCAAAAATGGGATCGCCCGATCCTCTTACCCGTATCGAGAAAGACCGTCATCGGCGATGTGCTCGACCTCAAAAATCCGATCGAGCGCGACGCCGGCACCGTCGCGTGCATCGCATCAGGCATGAGTCGCGGAGCACACCTTTTCCGCGTTCACCATGTCCGTGCTGCCGTTCAGACCGTGAAGACGCTCTGGGCGCTTACTTCCGATTGAAGAGCGAGGCGAGGTCCTGAATCTTCGAGGGATCAGCAGGCTGCATCGCCTTGTTGATCGCCTCCTCTTGGAGCGCCACCAGCTCACGGATGCCTCTGCGCCCGATTTCCAGCATCGAATGCATTTGGGCCTCAGTGAAAGTCGACTCCTCGCCACTGCCCTGAATCTCCACAAAGTCTCCGCCCTCGGTCAGGACGAAATTACAATCCACCTCCGCCGCCGCATCTTCCACGTAGCAGAGATCCAGCAGCGCCTCGCCCTTCAGGATACCCGCGCTAATGGCCGCCACTTTTTTCTTCAGCGGTTGCTGCGTGAGCTTCCCTTTTTCGAGCAGTCGGTTAAACGCCACCGCCGAGGCCACGCACGCACCCGTGATCGATGCCGTCCGAGTGCCACCATCGGCCTGGAGCACATCGCAATCGATCCACAGCGTTTTTTGACCCAGCTTTTTCAGATCCACCACGGCCCGCAGGCTGCGTCCGATGAGCCTCTGAATCTCCGTGCTGCGTCCGTCCACTTTTCCTCGGGTGCTGTCGCGGTCTTTCCTCTCCAGCGTTGAGTAAGGGAGCATGGAATACTCTGCCGTGAGCCATCCACCCTGAACCCCCTGCATCTTCATCCAGCGCGGCACTTCGTCCTGGATGGTGGCGGCGCAGATGACACGCGTGTTCCCAAAAGACACCAGCACCGAAGCCGTGGCATGAGGAGCCACGTCCATCACAAAACTTACTTCTCTCAATTGATCAGGGGTGCGTCCGTCGGTTCTTGGCATGAAACGGCCCTACCACAGGATGATGTCAGCCCCAACTGATTTTCGCGGCTCGGCTGCACGCTTGACCACCGCTCCATCAAAGGGAAGCATGTCAGCTCCCATGACCTCCGAGCCACACGCCAGCTCCCCGCTTCCCGCCACCGTCGCCTGCCTAGGTCCTGACGGCAGCTTTTCACATCTTTTGACCAGCCAGCGATTCCCCGGAGCGACGGTCAAACTTCTCTCCAGCGTGACGGAGATTTTCGATTTCCTCCAGACCACGCCCTCAGCGCTCGGCATCGTCCCCATCGAGAACTCCTCGGGCGGGTTCATCATCGACACCGTGGATCGACTGGTCGATGACCGCTGCGCCTTGCACATTCTCGAGGAACTCACGCTCGACGTGAAGCTCGCCCTTCTCGGCCACCCGGGGCATGAGATCGCCACCATCCACTCGCACCCCATGCCCTTCTTCCATTGCGATGACTGGCTGCGTCACCACCATCCCGACGCCCGGCGCATCACCGAGGCCAGCACCGCAGCCGCCGCAGCCAAGGCCGCTGCAAATCTCACTGCGGCAGCGATCGGTCCTCGTCAAAATGCGGACCGCCACGAGTTGCAGATCCTCCACTTCCCCATCGCCGGTGACGTGCCCAATGTGACCCAGTTCTTTCTCCTCGGACATGAACAAAACGCCGCCTCGCTCTCGAACAATCGCACCGCCCTCGTGGTGGAGTTACCGGATCGCCCTGGCAGCCTCTGCAAATTCCTCACCCCTCTCAGTGATGCCGACGTGAACATGAAAAGATTGGAGTCTCGCCCCATCCGCGGCCAGCCCAATAAGTACCGTTTTTACATCGAGATCGAAGGCTCACCCGCCGACTCACGGGTCGAAGCCGCACTCGCGAAAGCCAACGCCGAGGCCGCCAGCATTCGCACCGTTGGCGTCTATGCCTCCGGCCGTCGGTTCGAGACCTAGCCACCGCACTTTCGCATTGCGAGACCTCTCACCCCATCCAGTTTGTTCCCTCCATGTCCTTGCACACCCGCACCTTCTTTTTCATCGCGCCACTGATCAGTCTTCTGCTCACCAGTTGCGGCACCACCGACGTCTCGCCTCAGCTTGAGACCCGCCGCATGGCCATCGCCTCCGAGCCACCGGGCGACTACTACATCGGCCGCCGCTTCACCATCGAGCGCACCCACTTCTGGGGTTACCTGCGTCGGCCCCAACAGCCCTGGGCCGAATCAAAACTCGTCGTCATGGGCGAGAGAATGCAAAAAACACCCGACCGCCTCCCCGAAGTGGCCAACAGCGCAGGCCCCTCCTACGGCTTCGATCACAATCAGGAGTATCGCATCTGGGGCTACTACTCGGGCCGCAAAATCTACGATCCCAACAGCGACCTGATTCTCCCCGAGTTTGTGCTCCAGCGTTACGAGCTCCGCAATCCCTCACCCGGCTGGCTCTTCTCACCGAAAGAGCGCTTCAATGGCGCTCAACTCCTGCGTAACGAGCCCGAGGCCCTGCCTAATCGTTAGCACGTTTAACGAGCCGACCCGCCACCAGCCACAGGACGATCGGCACCGCGATGCTCAGCCCCAGCGCGAGCCCGGGACGGTCATGTCCTAAGTGACCGATGGCTGCGAAAACAAACCCCAACGGCAGCGATCCACAGCCCAGCGCCAGCAGAAACACAGGCCACCGCATCTTCACCACGCCCGCCAGGCAGGCCACCGCCTCTGGCAGCACCGGCAGTGATCTCGACAGCGCCACCAGCCAACCGCCGCCTTTGGCAAACAGCTCCTCCCCTCGATCCAGCGCCTCTTGCCCCGCGATCCACAGCGCCGCAGGTCTGCCCAACCAACGAGCAGCCGCATAGGCTACGACTCCCGAAAGCATCGAGCCCGCCGCACAAATCAGCCCGCCCCAGAACCAGCCATACATCCAGCCCAGGGCCGACATCACCACCGTATTGGGAATCGGCAGCACGATATCCCCCACCATCAGCGCCATCCCCGCCAGCCACGCCCACCGCCCATATTGCTCCATCCAAGCGCGTGCGCCCTCCAGGCTCAGCATCCGATCAAAATCCGCCCCCCAGATCAGGAAAGGCACAAGGATCAGAGCCAAAAGGACCAACACCAGAAGTGAAAGCGACAGCGTGCCGCGCTTGAGAGACATGCCAGACGAAACAAACGCAGCGTCCCCCATGCAAGTGCTTTCGCAGACTCAATGCCGCCGTAGCCATCGTCATAGCTCAAAACGCCATCGGTCACCTTTTCAAAGATGGCCCGGCGGAGGATGTCTGCCGAGAATTCGTTCAAACGAGCGGATGATCTCATTCTCCCCACTATTCAGACCCAATGCAGATATCGTCCCCCGCCCCACTGCCGTGATGCCGATGATTTTTTCTCCCGCCCACCTGAAATGATGATTCCATTTTTGCTGGCGAGGGTGAAACAGTCGCGCACTCCGCCCCGTCTGGGGATCGGTCGCCGTTTGTCGAGCACCTTTTCGCAGTGAACAGTTGATGCAGGCCAGAGCGAGATTATCCAAAACCGTCTTTCCTCGAGCGAAGATGGGCACGATATGATCCAGATGAAACGTCGCCGCCTGTCCCTCCTGCGCCAGTCCGCAATATTCACAGCGATGCCCCGCACGCTTAGCCACTTGGCGGCGCAGGCTGACAGGTGGTGCCATGACGCTAGCCCTTCACCGTTTTCACAGCCGCGCCCAGTTTGAGGATGGAGAGAACATTCGCCATCTGCGCCAGGCCCTCCGCCTCCCGTTTCTCCGCAGCCGTGAGCTTTCCCCTCCGCCCTTGTTCATCCAGTAAATGATGCAACCGCTCATCCAGCGCTTTGGGGAATCGCAGCTTCGCCAGATTCGCAGGCATCGGCACGGTGAGTTGGACAGGCTGGCTCATGGTAGGCCCAGCCTAACGCAAGGCTTCACCAACGGCAACGATTTCATCTCACCAATCCCTCCGTCCGATCATTGCGGGCGACAGACTGGGCGCTCTAACGCGTTCATCTCTCATGCACCGCCGACGTTTTCTCACCACCGCCACGGCCACTCTCGCCTCCGTTGCTCATTCCGCTGCCGAGGCTCCACTGAAAGTGGGCATCATTGGCGATACACCGCGTGGAGGTTACGGCCACGGCCTGGACACGATGTGGCTGAAAATCCCGGGCGCGCAGATCGTCGCCGTTGCGGATCCCGATGAAAAAGGCCTGGCCAATGCCCTAAAGAAACTGAGCTGCACCCAGGGCCATGCGGACTACAAAACGATGCTCGCAGCGGCCAAGCCGGACATCGTTTCCATCGGCCCGCGACATGTCGATCAGCATCACGCGATGATCCTGGCCTCCATCGCCGCAGGCGTGCGGGGCATCTACATCGAGAAGCCTTTTTGTCGTTCATTGGTCGAGGCCGATGAAATCGTGGCCGCTGGTGAGAAGTCCGGCACGCAGATCGGCATCGCGCACAGGAACCGCTACCATCCCGCGTTGCCGTTGGTGAAGAAACTCGTGACGGAGGGAGCCATCGGCAGGGTCCTCGAGTATCGCATGCGGGGCAAAGAAGACCCGCGCGGCGGCAGTCTCGATCTCTGGGTGCTCGGCTCGCATCTCTTCAAT
>CAMBPV010000230.1 GCA_945869695.1 Prosthecobacter debontii | reverse complement strand
GTGGCGGTGATTTGATCCGGCGTGGCATTTAGGAGCTGATCGCCCGCGATTTGCCACACGGTGAATTGATCAAACGGTAGGTTCGTGTTGAAGGCCTTCACCACCCAGTCGCGGTAGGCCCAAGTGCTGCGCTCGTTGTCGAGATGCAGTCCGTGCGTGTCCGCATAACGCGCCACATCCAGCCAATGCCGCGCCATCTCTTCACCAAAGCGCGGCGACTTCAGGTAACGGTCCACCATCGCCTGGTAGTTTCCGTCTTCAAGAAAGGCATCCACCTCCGCCAGCGTCGGCGGCAGCCCGGTGAGCGTGAACGACACCCGGCGGATGAGCGTCTCCTTGTTCGCCTCGTCCGCGAAGGTCAGTTTGTCCTTCGCCTGGCGATCCGCGAGCAGCGCGTCGATGCTCGCTTCAGCTTTCTCGGCCGGCTTTTCAAACGCCCAATGCTTTTGATACCCCGCGCCCTGCTCGATCCAGAGCTTCAGCGTATCCTTCTGCTTCTGCGTGAGCTTCTTGTGCGACGTCGGCGGCGGCATGAGGTCGTCCTCGTCCGTCGTGATGATGCGCTGCCAGACCTCGCTCTTCGCCAGATCGCCCGGCTTGATCGGAAATGCGCCGTCCTTGGCCGTGTAGGCTCCTTCTGGCGTATCGAGCCGCAAGTCGGCCTCTCGCTTCTTCGAATCAAAGCCGTGGCAAGCAAAGCAGTTCTCCGAAAGGATCGGGCGGATGTCGCGGTTGAAGCTCAGCGGCTCCGCCCCAGATGAAACGAGTGTCAGTAAAAATAGAAATAAAGAGGGTCGGATCATGGGCAAGGTCAAGAATACGCTCCGAGGGAGGTACTTCATCAGGCAATCGTTTGGTTTACCTCGCGAAGGCAATGTGGAAAGCAGACATTGGCCTTCCCTTCGCGACCTATCGCAGGCTTCGTTTGTTTGCGATCAAGCCATGTTTGGGTGCAAAAACAAGCGCAAGGCTGAACAACAAAGCCTGAGCAATGACGATGCAGGCACCTGTGGCACCATTGATGAAAAAGCTAATGTAAACCCCTGTGCAACTCGCCAGAACCGTAACCACAACGGCAACGATGAGCATGTGATCGAATCGATCTGTCAGCAGTCTGGCGGTGCAGCCGGGAGTCACGAGCATGGCGACTACGAGCAGAATACCAACGGCCTGAAGCGAGGCAACAATGGTGGCGGCAAGCACGGAGAGAAGGAGGTAATGAAGTCGGTTGGTATTCAAACCGAGCGAACGCGCGTGAGCAGGATCGAAGCAGTAGAGTAGCAGATCTTTGCGCAGAGGAAGCAGGATGAGTAAGGTCGCTATGGAGACGATCACTGTTGCCCAGAGATCATCTCGCTCGATCCCGAGAATATTGCCGAATAGAATGTGGTTGAGGTGCGCGTCGGTTTTGATTTGAGTGAACATTACCAATCCGAGGGCAAACATGCCGGTGAAGACGATTCCCATCACGGTGTCCTCTTTGATTCGACTGTTGGCCTTGATCCAACCGGTGGAGATGGCGCAGGTCAGTCCCGCGATGAATGCGCCGACGGCGAGGGGAATGCCGAGCACATATGCTCCGACGACACCCGGGAGTACTGCATGAGAAACGGCATCTCCCATGAGTGCCCAACCTTTAAGGATCAGGTAGCAGGAGAGGATGGCGCAGACTGTGCCGACCAGTGCGCTCACGAGAAGCGCCTCGATCATGAAGCTGTATTGAAAGGGAGCGGCCAAGTTCATGCTTGCGGTTGAGCTGCGATTTTTCTTTGAGCGCGAGCCGCTAGAAAACCATGTTTCGGGGCCAGGGCGAAAACGATGAGGAAAACAACGGTTTGAAGCACCACGATGCAGCCACCGGTCGAGCCATTGAGAAAGTAGCTGGCATAAGCACCGATGAAGCCACATCCGATGCCGATGAGGGTGGACAGAATCAACATGCGACCAAAGCGGTCAGTCAAAAGATACGCCGTGGCACCGGGCGTGACCAGCATGGCCACGACGAGACATGCGCCGACGGTTTGAAGTGCTGCGACGGCGGTCGCTGATAAAAGGGCGAGTAAAAGAAAATGGAGGAATCGAGTATTCAGTCCGATGCTCCGTGAGTGGGCCTCATCGAAACAATAAAGCAAGAGATCACGCCACTTCATCAAGAGTGCTGCAATCGAGGTCAAAGAGATGACGAGAACTTGTAAAATGTCGGAGTCCGAAATGGCGAGAATGTTGCCGAGGATGATGGTCTTCAGGTTCAGATTGCTCGGATAAAGCGAGAGCAAGAGCAGACCAACGGCGAGAAACGTGGTGAAGACAATTCCGATGATGGCGTCTTCCCGGAGGCGGGTGCGCTCCTTCAGCCAACCCATGCTGAATGCGGCGAGCAGACCTGCAACGAAAGCGCCCACCGAAAAGGGGAGACCCGCCAGCCAAGCGAGCGACACTCCTGGAACGACGGCATGGGATAGGGCATCTCCCATAAGGGACCACCCTTTCAACGTGACGAAGCACGAAAGAAATGCACAAACGCCCCCGACCAAGGCGCTCACCAGGATGGCCTTGAGCATGTAGTCGTACTCAAAAGGCGTGAGTATCTCGCTCAATCTCTACCCTCCTTTTCCCTCTCCTTCACCAAGTGCTCACGGCCCAATCGATCTTTGTATTCAAGGTGCCCGTCTTTGCCGAATACGAGTGGTCGTTCATCGTCAGTCAAGAGCTTGACGGTTCGACCATCGTGATCCTGAATGGTGCTCTCATCGAAATGAAACTGACGAAGCACGCCACCAAAGGCGAGGGAGAGATTTTCTTCCGTGAAAACAGTTTCGGTAGGCCCTGCTGCGAGAATGGTGCGATTCACGAGGACAACCTGATCACAGAACTCCGGCACGCTTCCGAGGTTGTGGGTGGAGACGAGCATGATGTGACCCTCGTCTCGAAGCTCCCGAAGCAGATCGATGATCGCCGATTCGGTTTGCACATCCACTCCCGTGAAGGGCTCATCCAGCAAAATGATCTGACCTCTCTGTGCCAGTGCGCGAGCCAAGAAGACCCGCTTTTTCTGCCCTCCAGAAAGCTCGCCAATCTGACGCTCCTTAAACTCAGTCATGCCGACCCGATCAAGGCTTTCACTGACAATCCTCCTGTCCTCTGCGCGAGGAATGCGCAGAAAATTCATGTGGCCGTATCTGCCCATCATCACGACATCCCACACGCTGACCGGAAAAGACCAATCCACCTCTTCAGTCTGTGGGACGTATGCCACGATCTTTTGACGGCGGGCTTCTTCGACCGTTCCACCCGCGATGCGGACGGTGCCTTTGGCTGGACGGACGAAGCCCATGATGGTCTTAAAGAGCGTGCTTTTACCACTTCCATTGACACCGACGAGTGCACAGATCGTCCCGGGGCCGAGTTTGAAGGATGCATTGCGGAGGGCGATGTGGCCGTTTGCATAGACCGCGGTGACATCGGTGACTTCAATGGACAATCGCTCGGGCATATCAGGGCTGGGTGAACGCTTTCACGATGGTGTCGGCGTTGTATTGCAGCATTTTGAGATACGTGGGTGAGGGTCCGTCTGGACCAGTCAATGAATCGACATAAAGAACGCCGCCAAATCGAGCGCCTGTTTCCTTAGCAACTTGGCGCATGGCTTTGTCGCTCATGGTGCTCTCAGAGAAAACGACGGGGATCTGATTGGCTCGGATGGTTTCCACCACCTTTCTGACCTGTTGGGGAGTGCCCTCCTGATCCGCATTCACGGGCCAAAGGTAGAGTTCTCTCATTTCATAATTTTGGATGAGGTAAGAAAAAGCTCCCTCACAGCTCACCAGCCAACGTTTTTCCGCAGGAATGCTCTGAAGTGCTTTTCTCACAGGTCCATCCACGGCTCGCAGTTCGGCCGTGTAGCTGGCGGCGTTGGCATTGAACTCGGCCTCGTGGGCCGGATCGAGATGAATCAGGGCCTTCCTGATATTCTCGACATAGACAATCGCATTGGCGGGTGACATCCACGAATGGGGATTCGGTTTTTTCGAGTAAGGTCCCTCGCCGATCCCGATGGGCTTGATCCCTACCGTGAGAACGACGCTGGGGACTTGGTTGACTTGTTGGAGGAATTTCTCGAACCAGCGTTCAAGTCCCAATCCGTTCCACAGAACCAGATCTGCGTCCTGCGCCTTTACGAGGTCAAGGGGGGTCGGTTCATAGTCATGAATCTCCGAGCCTGGCTTGGTGATCGAATCCACCACGAGTGCGTTTCCTGCCACGCGCTGCGCCATGTCCTGGATAATCGTGAAGGTAGTCAATACCTTCTTGGGGCCGCCTTTGGCAGGTTTTGAAGAAGGGCCGCAGGAGGCTAGGAGACCACAGAGGAGAAGAGTTAAATTTCGTTTCAAGGCTGAATCGCTGATTAAAGTTAGCCGCGACTAACTTAATCAGCCTGAGCCTGACAACAAGAGGAATATTAGTTTGGGCTAAGTTTGTTGTGCGGATCCCGAAAATCTGGTTTCCCACGGCGGTGACTCCGGCTAACATGAGGGCGATGCCAGCCAAGCGCCAAGAGCCCACTGCCCACGTTCACTCTCCCGCTATCGAAGATTACTTGGAGCAGATCCATAATCTCATTGAAGGGAAGGGATATGCCCGAGTCGTGGATATCGCCGCGAATTTGGGTATCTCACAAGCTAGCGTCACTAACATGATCCAGAAGCTCGATGCCGAGGGGTATCTAGTGTATGAGCGCTATCGCGGGGTCGTTTTGACACAGGAGGGGCGTAAGATTGGCCAGGAGATTGCACGGCGGCATGAAGTATTAACCCGCCTTCTGTCCACCTTTGGTCTGGATGCTGCTACGGTGCACGAAGATGTTGAAGGGATGGAGCATCACATCAGCCGACAGACATTGGCCGTCTTAACTCTTCTCATGGAGGAGTTGGAGGGAAATCCGGATCTGCTGAAAAAACTGAAGCGAAGGCTCAAGAACAGTTAGCACCGGCGAACGAATTTCTGCCCTCGTGAAAGCGATGCCCTCGTTCAATGGAAACCGGGGCGAAGTGCCTCACTGTCTTTGAATGTCGAAGTCGGCAGATCCCTCGCCATTCTCGCGGAAGGTCATCATGAAGCGCTGCGGTTTTCCTTCGAGATCAAAAATCCAAAGTTCTCGCCAGGCTTTTTTGCCGGGTTTTCCAACAGGTTTTTGGATAACGAACTTGGTGACGCGCTTGTTGCCGCCTGCGAGTTTTCGGACGGCGAGGGAGGCGTCCTGCGCCAACACATGATTGGCTAACGTTCCCTCGCTCGCGGCTCCGGGTGGGATGGAGGAGATCGGGGGTAGGCTTCCTCCCTAGGTGGCGCAGTTCGGCAGGCCGATAGAGATCGCCAGTGCGGCAAAAAGTGGGATGAACTTTTTCATCGTTTGATTTTACCCGCCAACGCAATGGAGGATGAGGTTCACGACGGGCGCTGAAGTAAAGCCGCCCGGGAAAACACCGCCGAAGGTGTGGGTGTTTAGGGTATCTTGCGGAAAACCGGGGGTTTCAACTTTGGATCTGACGTATTGAGCAGTCTCAAGTTTCAGCGTTTTTTTGACGGCATTCAAAGGCGCGAGAAAACGGATGCCGGGGTAGATCTCAAAGGATGTTTCAACAAGCGTGGCATCACTGGCTGAGCCGGCAAGGCCAAAAAGCTTTGCG
>CAMBPV010000229.1 GCA_945869695.1 Prosthecobacter debontii | reverse complement strand
TGTATTTCCCCCGCTCCGGTCGGAGAGAACCCCAAGGTTTCATGAAAGCGTCAAAGCTACTTCGAATTACACTTGTCTCTGTTGGGTTAGCCTCGCTGGGCTCTTGCCTCAGCGTGTCTAAAGAGGATCGGATGCTGACCTCTGGCCCTGTGGGTGACTCGGTTGGCGGGTCTTCCTTCGGCCAAAGTGAATTCGGCATCCTCTCCTGGAACGTCCACAAGGCGGCGCACGAAAACTTGATCCTCGATCTCGCGCGCCATGCGGCAGAAAATGATCTCCTTCTTCTGCAGGAGGTGGTGATGGATACACCGATGCGTGAGGAGCTCGCCAAGGCCGGTTTCTCTTGGCAGATGGCTGATGCTTTTTCGGTGGGCGGTCGAGTGCGCGGTGTGTTGGTCGCAGCGAGAGTCCAACCGCTCAGTGGAAGAGTGATGCGCACCGACGAGCCACTTTTCCCCATTCCGAAGTCCGTCATCGTGACCCGCTATCCCATCGGTCGTCAGCGTTTGGCCGTCGCCAACCTGCATGGGATTAATTTTTCACTTGGGCTGAGCCGTTTTCGTGAGCAACTTGAGGCCGTTGGCTCGGAGTTGAGAGATCATGAGGGGCCGATTATTCTCGGCGGAGATTTCAACACCTGGAGCAAAAAACGGCACGCGGCGTTGGATCAAGTCGCTCATCAGCTCGGACTCACCCCAGTTGAGCCCTTTCCCGATGAGCGCCGCCGCGCCTTCGGGCGGCACTTGGATCATCTCTACGTTCGCGGGTTCGCCGTGATCGAAGCCACTTCCCCCGAGGCAAAGTCATCCGATCACAATCCCATTTTGGTTAGGTTGAAGCCTGAACTCCCGAACTAACAAAGGGCTTCCCTTCTGCTTCACGATTGGGTTAGATGAAGCGGTGAACGAGAAACTTTATCAAAAACGCAGGTGGGGCTGGCTTCAAATCACAGCAGTAGTTTTTGCGGTGGTTGCGTTAGTCGGGGCGCTCGTGCCAACGCTCAATTCGGTGGCACCGAAAGCAAATCAAGCAGCAGCAATTGGAAACTGCATAGAAATCGGCCGCGCACTGAAGATTTACGCAGGTGACCACGGCGGAAAGTATCCCGACTCAGCGGAGCCCTCGCCCACAACTTCGAATCAAGCGTTCCGCATTTTCTTTCGAGAAGATATTCTGCAAGACGAGAGACTGTTTAACTGCCCGATGAGCAAATTTCAGACAGATGGGAAGATTGGAACCGCGCCCGATTTTTCCAAAGCGGTGGAACCCGGAGAAAACCATTGGGCGATGACAAAAGGCGTTACCGACCAAAGCCCAGCTTCGATGCCCCTCGTCTTCGAAAATCCTAAGATACCGAGCTGGCCTCCGGTTTGGAATACCAAGCTCCAGGAAAAACCTGAAAAAGGGCGAGTCTGGCGAGGGGGCAAAATTATTGTCGGGTTCAATGATACCAGCGTCCAGGCGGTAAAAATCGAACTTCCGATAAACGGTGAAAGTCAAAAAGACGTCTTCACGGGTGCTGCGGCTTCGATGGAGATTCTTGATATCGAGGAGTGATGAAATCGCACGAAAACCAGGTTGTGAGGTGAAACCCTCCAATCTCGTCAGCTTTCGGAACAGCCGTGGATCACCATGTTCATGGCACGGCACGCGAATTGACAAACCAAACATGGACATTATCCTGTCCAATATGACTGCGATTAGTTACACAGCCGCACGAGAGAATTTGGCTTCGACCATGGATCGGGTCTGCGCCGATCACACTCCGATCATCATCACCAGAAACCGCGATCAGTCGGTGGTCATGCTATCGCTTGAAGATTACGAGGCTTTGGAGGAGACCGCTCATCTCACCCGAAATCCTGCGAATGCCAAAAGGCTGCTTGATGCCATTCAGCAATTGGAATCGGGGCGTGGAATCCAGAGGGATATTGACTTGGAGGCATGAACCTCGTTTTCGCTCCCCAGGCTTGGGAAGACTACCTATATTGGCAGGCAACCGACAAGAAAGTCATCCGGCGAATCAATGAGCTTTTGAAGGATACCATTCGGAGCCCCTTTGACGGGATCGGAAAGCCCGAACCTTTGAAGCACGCTTACTCGGGTTACTGGTCGCGCCGAATTGATTCAGAGCACCGATTTGTCTATCGGGTTACGGATGACGATCTCTGGATCGCTCAGTTACGATTGCACTACTGAGAAATGGCGGCGTTTGGATTTCGGTGTTCGCACCGAGCTCCCGAGATCGCCCCACAAAAAAGAGGGACCCCTTTCGGAGTCCCTCTCGTGAATGATTGAGGTTTGGCTTGGTTCAGGATTACTCCTGGCCGGGGCGCCATTCTTCGTTGGCAAACTTGAAGGCTTGCTCCAGTCCGACGAGGTCGGTGCTGGGGCGGAGGCTTTCGAAGGCCTGGCTTTCGCGCTTGAGGTCGGCTTCGTTGTAGTCCACCGCTTTGACGGAGAGACCGATACGGCGCTCGACTTTGTCCACTTTGATGACGCGGGCTTCGACTTCGTCGCCCACATTGAGCTTGTCTTTGACGCGGGCAATGTGGTCTTCGCTGATCTGGCTGATGTGCACCAGACCGTCGATGTCGTCTTCGAGCTCGATGAAGGCACCAAAGCTGGCGATCTTCGCGACCTTGCCTTTGACGAGGTCGCCCACCTTGAAGCGGTCGTCGATCTTGGACCATGGATCGGTCTCGAGCTGTTTCATGCCGAGGCTGATGCGCTGGTTGGCCTTGTCGATGCCGAGCACGGTGGCTTCCACTTCCTGGCCCTTCTTGAGGAGCTCGGAAGGATGATTGATCTTGCGGGTCCAGCTGAGGTCGGACACGTGGATCATGCCGTCGATGCCTTCTTCCAATTCCACAAACGCACCGTAGGCGGTGAGGTTGCGGATCGGACGCTTCATCGTGGTGCCCACTGGGTAGCGGGTGTCGATGTCGTCCCATGGGTTGGTGTCGAGCTGACGCACGCCGAGGGAGATCTTGCGCTCTTCCTTGTTGATGCCCAGAACCACGGCTTCAAGATCCTGACCGACGGTAAGAACGTCGGACGGACGCGCGATGCGCTTGATCCAGCTGAGCTCGGAAACGTGCACGAGACCTTCGACACCTTCTTCGACTTCGACGAAGGCACCGTAAGCGACGAGCTTGGTGACCTTGCCGCGCACGCGCTGACCCACTGGGTAGCGGGCTTCGATGTTTTCCCAAGGGTTGTTGGCCATCTGCTTGAGGCCGAGGGAAACACGCTCTTTCTCGCGGTTGACTTCGAGGATCTGCACTTCGAGACGCTGACCGATGCCGACCAGTTCGGAAGGATGGTTGAGGCGGCCCCAGGACATGTCCGTGATGTGGAGCAGTCCGTCCATGCCATTGAGGTCCACGAACACACCGAAATCGGTGATGTTCTTGACGATACCGATGACCTTGTCCCCTGGCTTGACGCCGTCGAGGAACTTCATGCGCTGTTCGGCGCGCTCGGCCTCGATCACCTCGCGGCGGGAGAGAACGATGTTCTTCCGGTCGTCGTTGATCTTGACGATCTTGAATTCGAAAACCTTGCCGACGTATTCGTTGAGATCCTTCGGCGGGATGATGTCGATCTGGCTGCCGGGCAGGAAGGCCTCGACGCCGACGTTGACCATGAGTCCACCTTTAACGACGGACTTCACTTTGCCCTTCACAAGACCACCGTCTTGGAAGACCTTATAGATCTTGTCCCAGTTTTGGCGATGGGCTGCCTTCTCCTTGGAGAGGACCACCATGCCTTCGTCGTTTTCGAGACGCTCGAGGAGAACTTCGACTTCGTCACCCACCTGGATGTCTTCGTCTTCAAATTCGTTGGATGGGATCGCGCCTTCGGACTTGTAGCCGATATCGACGAGAACGATCTGAGGTTTGATTTCAAGGATCCGGCCTTTGACGATGGATCCTTCGGAGAGCACGCGGAAAGATCCGGCGATCATTTCCGAGAGAGTAGCTGCGCTCATGTGTGATGATGTTTGGGTTGTGGAGTGATCTGGTTAAACGGCATGGCCTCCCACTCCAGGGGGCTGATACCGGTCCCTTCTTTTCCAGTCCGGCCAAAAAGCCGGGGAGAAAAGGGTCGGTAAAGTGCGGGAGTTCGGCCGGAACGCAAGGGTTATTCCAGATGACCTGACCGGAACCTGTGCCACCTTGGGGACCTGCTCGTGAATCTTTTCAAACGCATCGAAGTCATTTTGCTCCTCCTGCTCGCAGCGGGTGGGGCCGTCTGGGTCCTTTCCGGTAGCTCAAACGGCGACGTTTATGATTTGGCCCCGCAGATTCAGTCAGGAGCCGAATCGGTCGAAAACCGCGTGCAGCGCTGTACGCTCGAGCGGGATCACGGAAATGCCCGGCTTGATTTGGAATTCAGATTTCAAAACCAAGAGCCGAGAAAACTCACCCTCCGGCCACCGCAGGTGCGGTTGTTGACGAGTGCAGGAAAAGAAGTGCCGCCCTTTTTTCTTCCGTTCGAGCCTCAGCCCGAGATCGCGGCCAGTAGCTCGCAGGATGTGCGGCTGCGCTACTGGCTGGAGAAGTCTGACTTGCAAGGAGCGCTGATTCTCGACGTGCAGGGTGAAAAACTGGATGTCAAATCGGCTGCTCCGTTTGATTTGGAAAAGCTCAAAAACAAAGAGCCGCGCTCTTTCACCGATACGAACTGGACCCCCTGATCCCCCATGGCAGATTACCTCCTCATCGACGTGGGCAATGGCCGGGCTAAACTAGGCCTCGCCTCAGCGGATACGATCCATGAGCACCGGGACCTCCCGACGGCTGAGATCACGCCCGAGACATTGCAGGAAGCCGTGCGCGGCTGGAGCTTTGATCGCGTGGTGGCTTGCAGTGTCGTGCCTCGTGTCATTCCCTCCCTCTCCGGTGCATTTGGCGGGAGTCTGACTGTTCTGCGACATGATACGCCCATGCCCATCGGCATTCGTTACCCGAAGCCTGAGTCCATCGGTCCCGACCGTCTCGCCAATGCCATCGCCCTCAGCGCCATGCATGTGACTCCGGGAAAACCGGGCATCGTGCTCGACTTTGGCACGGCGGTGACCTTCGACATCTTATCAGAGGACAATTGCTACATCGGTGGCGTCATCGCGCCCGGGCTGCGGCTCATGACGGATTACCTCCACGAGCGCACCGCCCTGCTGCCACGCGTGCATTTGCACGAGCCCACCACGGCCATCGGCCAATCCACGGAGGGCGCCATTCTTGCTGGAGCGGGTTTCGGTTACCGCGGCATGATCCGCGGCATCCTCGACGCCCTGCGGAAAGAACTCCCGCAGGGTGATGAAGCCCGCGTCGTGTCCACGGGAGGTGATGCGGAGTGGATCGTCTCCGGCATGGTAGAAATCCAGGCCGTGGACCCCGACCTCACCTTGCACGGACTCCGACTCGTCGGGAATTGGGCTCGCATTTGACCTTGCGCAGGAGGCGATTGGTGGGAAATCTCCGGCCTTCGTTTCATGCAAGACTCTATCCTCACCTCCATCGGCATCGATTTCGGCGGCACCTCTGTCAAACTTGGCGTCTGCCGGGGCGGAGACCTTCTCTTTACCGATCAGCCCATCCCGACCGCCAACTACGCCGGACCGCAGGCACTCATCTCCGAGATGGCCGTCCGTGTGGCGAAGATGCAGGAGAGCTACCCAG
>CAMBPV010000228.1 GCA_945869695.1 Prosthecobacter debontii | reverse complement strand
TTCACGACCTTGGGGGATGGGCGCGCGATCCTTCTGGGAGAGCACCTCACACCGAGCGGGGAGCGGTTTGACATTCAACTCAAGGGCTCCGGTCCGACCCCTTACTCGCGCCGTGGGGACGGCCGCGCCGCGCTGGGGCCGATGCTGCGGGAATACATCATCAGTGAGGCCATGCATGCCCTGGGCATTCCCACGACGCGGAGCCTTGCCGTGGTGACGACCGGCGAGCCCGTGTTCCGCCAGGAGCAGCTTCCGGGCGCTGTTCTCACCCGGGTGGCCGCCAGTCATATCCGAGTCGGCACCTTTGAGTGGGCCGCAGCTCACGGAGGCAAGGCGGAGCTCCAGGCGCTCGCAGATTACACCATCCAACGTCACTACCCCGAGGTCATGGAGGCAGAGCAAAAGTATCTCGCTTTTTTTGAATCCGTGATGGAGCGGCAGGCCGCCCTCATCGCACAATGGATGCACCTCGGCTTTGTCCACGGTGTGATGAACACGGATAACATGTCCATCTGTGGTGAGACGATCGACTATGGCCCCTGTGCATTCATGGATGCCTACGACCCCTCCACCGTGTTCAGCTCCATCGACCGCCATGGCCGCTATGCTTATGGCAAGCAACCCCACATCGCCCAATGGAACCTGGCGCGGCTCGCCGAAGCGCTGTTGCCTTTGTTTGACGATAACGAAAAACAGGCCATCGAGCTGGCAAATGAAGCGGTGCACCGGTTTCAGATCTATTTTCAAAAGCACTGGCTGACTGGCATGAGGGCCAAGCTCGGACTCAGCACCCTCGAGGACGACGACACCGCCCTCATCCAAACCCTGCTCGAGTGGATGCTGAAGTCGAAGTCCGACTGGACGAACACCTTTGCAACGCTAAACCCCGAGAGTGCCCTCTCGTCGGATGCAGAGTTTGTGTCGTGGCATCGGGACTGGAATGCGCGTCTCGGCCGACAGCCGGAGTCGGCCGCAGAGGTGCGCTCAAAAATGCGCGGCCGAAATCCCGTTGTCATTCCCCGCAATCACAAGGTCGAAGAGGCGCTGGCTGCCGCCTCAGAGAGCCAAGATCTCAGTGGGATGCATCGACTTCTCAAGGTTTTGGCCTCGCCCTATGACGACAGCCCAGACGAGGCTGGGTATCGGGAGCCATCGCCCTTGGCACCGGGCGCTTACCAGACTTTTTGCGGCACCTAAGCGCTTGAGCGCACTCTTTTGGCTGCTACCGATGGAGGATGCGCTCGATCCTGACTGCTCTCTCCCTGTGTTTGACTCACGCCCTCGCCCCTGCGCAGGACTTCGCCTCCACCATCAAGGCCGGATTGGCCCAGGCAGAGGCTTCGAAATCATTTGCCCTGCCGGGCATCGATCCCTCCTGGCGATTCCTCGTCAACGAGCTCAAGCACCTCCAGCACGGTGACCTCTCGGCAGCGGATCTCGCTCAAGTGAACGTCGAGCACACCGACCCCATCCCCGAAATCGTGCGTTACAGCGAGGAGCTGAAGGCCCTTGGGGTCGAGCTGCTGCTTGTGCCCGTGCCAGCAAAGGCCTCCATTTACCCCGAAAAACTGGCTGCCAACCCAGGACCCTTGCCCACGATGACCGCTTTTTATGCGAAACTGACATCGGGCGGCGTGCAGGTGCTGGATCTTGAATCCGCCTTCCTCGCTGCCAAAAAGGCCGCTCCCGACCAGATGCTGTATTGCGCCACCGACTCCCATTGGTCACCCGCCGGTGCTGAGTTGGCCGCCCAACTCGTCGCGGCCAAATACCAGGGCCGCACCGACTGGGCCGCGGACCAACTCCGAGATCGGGTGAAACTCAAACCGGAGACACTGGAGTTTCACGGAGATCTCCTCACGGATGCTGAAAAAGCCTCGATGCCGAAGGAAAAGCTACCTTTGACCCGCTCCGGAATAGCCTCCAATCCCGACGGCACCGAAGTCAAACCGGTGGAATCTGCCGAACACGCACCTTTGCTCGTCATGGGAGACAGTCACTGCCAAGTGTTCAGGCGCGGCGCATCCATGCACACGACCTGCGGTGGATTCATCGACCACCTGACCACAGACCTCAGCCTGCCCGTCGAAGAAATCTCCACCCAAGCATCCGGCGGCGAAGGTCCGCGCATCGACATCGCCCGCCGCACGGTCAAAGAGCCTGACTTTTGGAAGAAGAAAAAGGTGGTTGTTTGGCTCTTCAGCGCCCGTGAGTTCACGCAGGGCCGATGGAAGAAAATCCCCGCCGTGGTGCAGAAGCGCTGAGAGCGCATCCGCGCGTCCAATTTCTCTTTGACCCACCCTACCTGCAAGGCTAACAACCACGTCTATGTCCGCCACCTCAGACCGCCAACACACCGTGGCAACTCCCGCCTCCTTAACGGGCACCTCCCTGCACACCGGTGAGCAGGTCACCCTCACCCTCCAGCCCGCTCCCGAGAACTTCGGCTTCAAATTCCGCCGGATCGATCTCGACGACAAACCCTTCATCCCGGCCCTCGCGGAGAAGGTGCAAAAAGTCGAGCGCGCCACCACCATTTCCGAAGGCGGTGTCAATGTGCACACGGTGGAGCACATCATCTCCGCCCTCACCGGCATGGGCGTGGACAATGCCATCATCGAGATGGATGCCAATGAGCCGCCGATCGTGGACGGCAGCGCCCTGCCCTACGTGGAGCTGATCAAAAAAGCGGGCCTCCAAGAGCAAAAGGAAGCCCGTAGAGTCTTCGTGGTGCGCGAGCCCATTTATCAGGAAACGCGGGATGGCACCATCCTCCACATCGTTCCCGACAAAAAGTTCCGCATCTCCTGCACCAACGTCGGCCCAGAGGGACGACACACGCAGTATTACTCGACCGAAATCACGCCCGAGATTTACGAGAAAGAGATCGCTCCAGCTCGCACTTTTGTTTACTACGAGGACATCGCTCCCCTTCTCCAGAAGGGCCTGATCAAAGGCGGCACTTTGGAAGCCGCCGTCGTCATCCGTGGAGAGACCTTGCTTTCAAAACAGCCGCTGCGTTTCGCCGATGAATTCGTCCGCCACAAGATCCTCGATCTCGTGGGAGACCTCATGCTTTCTGGAAAACGGATTCTCGGCCACGTCATCGCCATCCGTCCGGGGCACGGGCCGAATACCGAGTTGGCTCGTGAGATCACCAAGCAATACAGCAACATGCTCGCCATGGTGCCGCGCCTGAACATTCCCACGGGAGAAGCGGTGCTGGACATCAATGAGCTGATGAGCATCCTGCCTCATCGTTATCCCTTCCTCATGGTGGACCGCATCGTCGGATTCGAAGGCGAAAACAAAGCCACGGGCGTGAAGTGTGTGACCATCAACGAGCCGTATTTCCAAGGCCATTTCCCAGGTCACCCCATCATGCCCGGCGTCCTCCAGCTCGAAGCCATGGCCCAGGTGGCCAGCATCGCCATGCTCCGACGCCCCGAGAACCAAGGCAAGCTTGGCTACTTCATGAGCGCTGACAACGTCAAATGGCGGAAGCCCGTGCTCCCGGGTGATATCCTTTTCATCGAAACTGAAGTGCTGAAGATGAAACGCAGCATCGGCACGGCCCGAGGTCGTTGTGTGGTGAATGGTCAGGTGGTCTCCGAGGCCGATCTCATGTTCAGCCTGGTCGATCGCTGATCCCATCGCACCCTCCGAAGTCCATCGAATGATCCATCCGACCGCCATCATTGATCCTGCCGCCCGAATCGGAGCAGGAGTGCACATTGGCCCCTACACCATCATCGGCCCGGACGTGGAAATCGGTGATGACACCTGGATTCAGCATCACGTCACGATTTTGGGTCCCACTCGCATCGGGAAGAAGAACCGTTTCTTCTCCTATGCGTGCATTGGCCAGCAATCTCAGGATCTCAAATACTCCGCTGAGCCGACCTATCTCGAGATCGGAGACGACAACACCTTCCGTGAGTTTTGCACCGTGAATCGCGCGACCGTGCAGGGAGAAAAAACCATCGTCGGGAGTCACAATAACTTCCTCGCTTACACGCACATCGCGCACGACTGCATCGTCGGCAACCACTGCATTTTCTCCAACAACGGAACCCTCGCAGGACATGTCACCGTCGAAGACCACGTGATCCTCGGCGGTCTCAGCGCGGTGCATCAGTTCTGCCGCATCGGCCAGCACGCTTTTATCGGTGGCTGCGCCAAGATCGTGCAAGACATCCCGCCCTTCACCACCGCGGACGGAAACCCCGGCCGTGCACGAGGGCTGAACGAGACAGGTCTCAAACGCCACGGCTATTCCGAGGACCAGGTCAAAGCCGTCTACTCCGCCTACCGCACGCTCTACCGCAAGGGCCTGAACACCACCCAAGCCATTGCCGAGATTCGATCAAAACCGATGACCGCTGAAGTCGAGCACTTCACCACCTTCATCGAGACCGCCAAACGCGGTTTTGTAGGCGCAGGCAAGGTGGCCACAGAAAGGTAGGGTTGCCGGTCCCTCGGCAACCGCGCGCTCCAAATCGCCCACCTTTCCGGTCCAACTACAACCCCAGATCCGTCACCGCACCGAGACTGGCGCTGGTGCATAGCTTCGCGTACTTGGCCAGCACACCGCGCGTGTAGCGCGGCTTCGGCTGCTTCCACTTGGCGAGACGGGCCTTGAGCTCCTTGGCTGGAATGCCGAGGTTGATCTGGCGCTTCTCGGCATCGATGGTGATTGGGTCGCCATTCTTGATGACGGCGATCGGACCACCCACAAAAGCTTCTGGAGTGACGTGACCGACCACGAAGCCGTGGCTGCCTCCGCTGAAACGACCATCGGTGATGAAGGCCACATCTTTGCCGAGACCCTTGCCCATGATGGCGGAGGTCGGTGAGAGCATCTCGCGCATCCCCGGGCCGCCTTTCGGGCCTTCCATGCGCACGACGATCACATGACCCTTCTTGACCTTGTCATTCAGAATGGCCTGAAGCGCGGTTTCCTCGGATTCAAAGACGATGGCCTTGCCATCAAATTTGAGCCCTTCTTTGCCGCTGATCTTGCCCACCGCTCCTTCGGGGCAAAGGTTGCCTTTGAAGATGACGAGGTGGCTGTCCTTTTTGATCGGATCACTGAGAGGGCGGATGATGGTCTGACCCTTCGGATAGACGATCTTGGAGTTCTTCATGTTCTCCTTCATCGTCTTACCAGTAACCGTGAGGCAATCACCATGCATCAGGCCCTCGGCGATCAGCATGCGCATGAGAGGGACGGTGCCACCGATTTTCACGAGATCGTTCATGAAGTATTTCCCGCTCGGTTTCAGGTCTCCGAGCACCGGCGTTTTTTTGCCGATGCGGGTAAAGTCATCGATCCCCAGTTTCACATTCGCCGCGTGGGCCATGGCGATGAGGTGGAGCACCGCGTTTGTGCTACCGCCGAGAGTGATGATGAGCGTGATGGCATTTTCAAAAGCCTCCTTCGTCATGATGTCCCGCGGAGTGATGCCCTTCTTGATCATGTTCATCACAGCAGCTCCGGCATCAAAGCAGTCGATCAACTTGTCATCACCCACGGCTGATTGAGCGCCGGAATTGGGCAAAGACATGCCCAGGGCTTCGATGGCGCTGGCCATGGTGTTGGCCGTGTACATCCCGCCGCAGCTTCCTTCACCGGGAATGGAGTTCTCTTCGATGTCGATGAGGTCTTTGTCGTTGATCAGGCAGTTCGCATGTTTACCGACGGCCTCAAAAACGGTGACAATGTCAGCATCCTTCTT
>CAMBPV010000227.1 GCA_945869695.1 Prosthecobacter debontii | reverse complement strand
GCCGACGTAAAGATAGAGAGGCCTTGCAGGCGCATCATCGCCCATCAGGAAGGCCACATGCGTGGTGGTGCCGGTATCGATCAGCGCGGCATTTTCCCACGAGCCACGGCCAAAGTCTGGCAGCGCCCAGAGATCGCCGTTCGAGGTATCGAGCGCCCACATGGTGCCGCCATGAGGATGACCGAAGGCCGTCGAGGTCTCCTCACCCATGATGTAAGTGCGATCCACAAGACCACGGCCTGCGCCCCAGAGATTCGGCTCAAAAAGCGCCGACGAGCAGGTGCGGTCGAGGCCGCCCAGCTCAAGCTGCGCCGTGCTGGTGACCACCGTGCCCGTGCGGTCATACATGCGGGCGATGGCGAGACCGCCGTCAACGACACGCCGGGTCGTTTTATCAATGTCCCAATAGCTGATGCGAGCGCCGCCTTTGGTGATCACCGTTCCGTTCGCCAAGGTGTAAGGATAGCCGCCGCTGCCTGTGGCGGGGATTTCGATCTCGTGATTGCTGAAGACACGCACGGTGTTTGCATTCAGCGAAAAGGCACCGAGACCGTCGAGCGTGCCCACGGGCGAGAAATTGCCCGCCGAAGTCGAATTGAGTGCGCCGGTGGCGCCGTTGATCGTATCGCCGATGGTGAAGATGGGCGTCACGAGATAGCCATTGCCAGGAACGGCCTTCATCATCGCCGTGGCACCGCTGCCGCCGAGGATGCTGTATTTGATGCCTTCCTTGCCATTGATGTTCGTGTTGAGCTGACCCACCACCGTGCCCGCAGGCGCATTCTGCGAAGCAGCGAACGGCCCCAGGTTCGTGATCGGCGGCTGCGCGGTGTTGAAGTTCCACGTCGTCGCATCGGCGATGCCGGCGAAATCATTGCCCGAAGTGTCCTCGATGGCTCCTGCGCTGATTTGCACATAATAACCCACGGCGGACTCTAGCGAGGCCGTGGGATCAATCGTGACCGTGCCGAGATTCACCGTGATCTGGCTGCTGGTGACTGGGATGGTCTCGAAGACCGAATTGTCACTGCTGCGGAGAATCGTGATCGTGCCGCTCGTGCCCTTTTGCACGATCTCATTGAAATTGATGCGCAGATTCGAAGCGATCGGCAGACCGCCGCTGCCATCCGCAGGCGTGTAAAAGATCACTGTCGGCGCGGTGGTATCCACACCGGTCGTCTCGTTCACGGTGAGCTTCAAAGCGGGATCGCCAGGATCGAAGGTGTTTCCTTTGCCGGAGAAGGTGATGGCATCAGGCGCATTCACCGCCGCGATGATGAGGCTGAAGTCCTCACCCGTATTGATGCGGGCTGCGAGCGTTGCATTGGCCGTCGGGCTGAGGGAGAGGGTGAAGGTATGGAAGGTAGGATCGGTGGCCGTCGGTGTGTAGCTGAACTGGCCGAGCGAGATCGGGGCGTTGGTGAACTGCGCGGCATCAATGCCGTTGGCCGTAGCTGGATTGAAGGTCTTCCCCGTGGGCGCATCCGTGGTGAGGAAGAACTCAAACTGCGTGCCCACGCTAAAGGTGCGATTGTTTTGCCGAAGGGTGAACTCTGCCGTATTGATCCCGGTGACTTGCGAGGCACCACTGAGTCCAAAGTCGAGTTTCGTGAAATTAAACACACCCAAGTCGTAGCGGGCGAATGTGCCCTGACCGCTACCCTCAGCATAAAATTCGGTCACCTGGCTAGCGCCGGTGGGATTGACGCGCCAGCCCGTGACGAATGTCTCGGAGACGTTTGGCAGCACCGAAGGGGCGATGGTGGTGAAGTTCCACGCCGTGGCACCGCTGATGCCTGCGTAGTCATTGCCAGAGGTGTCCTCAAGAGCTCCTGCCGGAATCTCGATGTAGTAGCCCGTTGAGTTTGCGAAGTTCGCCGAAGGGGTGATCGTCACCGCCGCGCCTGCCACCGTGACCTGCGTGGAGGTTACGTTGATGCTCTCAAAGGTCGTGTTGTCGCTGCTGCGCTTGATGAGGATGTTGCCGGTGCCTTTTTGCACGTTCTCATTGAAGGTGATCGTCGGCGTCGAGGTCACTGGCACGCTCGCGGCATTGTCCAAAGGGGAAAAAGTGCTGGCCAGAGGCGCGATGGCATCGCTGGCCGAGACCACGATGTCATCAATGCCGATCCATTCATCACTGCCGGCGGCGTTGGTGGTGATGATGCGCACCTCGATGAGCGCCTGCCCCACGACGGCACCAGGCAGGGTGACATTCATGGTTGTCTCCAGCGTGGCGAGATTAGGACCCGAGGAGGCATCAGCAACGTAACCGGCTGGCACATCCGTGAAGTCTCCCGTGCTGCCGATGCGGTATTGTAGCGCCACCTGTTGAGCGGCATTGTCAGCGCTGCCATCAATGTCACGCAGCTTGTAGGAGACCGTTACGGCAGGAACTCCCGTTGTGTTGAGAAAGATGGAAAGGTAGGGCGCATCCGCCGTGCCTGATCCTTGAAGGGCGACGACGGGGTTCGTGATAGCAAACTCGGCGACGCCACCTGCCGTGTTCGTATTTGGGGCAGTCTGATTGGCGATCACATCAACCACGCCATTGGATGTCAGGATGGTCCGTGGATCCACGCCGGTCGTAGAAGTTGACGGAAAAAGGTCGCCGAGGTAGCCCGTGATGCTCGGCACACCGCTCCAGTTGTCATTCGCCGTAATCAGGCCTGCATTGGACCAGTTTTGTGAAAACGTACCGCCGGAGAGCACGTGCGGTGTCTTGTCCGCCAAAAGGCCGGACGCAGTCATCAAAGAGGCAAGGAGCGTGAATGGGGTCTTTTTCATGGCTTCGAATATTCGAGCCACCTACATCTCTTCGAAATCAGCCAAGCGCACCTGGGTTAAGGCAACTCATTCGTTGCTATAAGTCATGTAACGCGGAAGTGACTTAATCGTCACTCCATCACGTAGGGGGTGAGTCAAACGCTCGCTACCTAGAGGCGCGGGCTGACTGCTTGGAAGAGAATGCGACGAGCCTCTTGGATGTTAGTGCCTGGTCCGACTTCCGAGAGGATGAATTGTTTCAATCGAGTCTTGGCGCGATGAGTCGCCACACGATGCGCTGACGTGGACTGTTGGGTGTCCCTGGGTTCTTTTCGGCCCGTGATTGATTCCTCGAAGCTTTCCCATGTGGTGGGCTTCACACAGGCTCGTAGCCTCACCAGGCAACGATCGACCAAGGAGAGTGCCCAAGCTTTATCGATCTCATAATCCGGCGTTTCGGAATGAGGGATCTCGACACCTTGATCGTGCATTTCATTGAGCGACTCGGGTGAGGCACCGTTGAAACGTTTCTCGGCTATTTTATGTCGGTGGTGATTGTTCACCATCCACTTCAGTGTCCGAAGGAGGAAGGCCCGTTGGATGTCGGGAGATTTAGCCGCGAGTGGAAGGATGAGTTTCCGGCGGAACATCCGTAGAAACAAGTCTTGCACCAGATCCCATGCCTCGTGCTCGTCACATCCTCGCTGACGAGCATGATTCACCAAGCTGACCTGATGCATGCAATAGAGACGATCGCACGCATGGTCAACTTGGTGTCGTATCAAGACGGAATCAGCGCCGCTGATTTTCATAAGCAATAAGTCAAGGGGTGTATGGCCTTTGGATTCAAAACTGGGTTTGAATTAAGGTGTGGTATCCACCTCAATCCGCAAGAACTTCTTGTTGTTCGGGCAGATGGTGATGCGCCAGGCGGTGAAGACCGCATCGTTTGTGATGCCGCGATCGCGGGCATCGCCGTAGCTGACGAGGGTGCCAGTGGCATCGACCATGCGCACATCGCTGGACTGGAAGTCGTTGTCATTGGCGATGAAGAGGAAGTAGTCCTCCGTGCTGGCGGTTGAGGTATCTGGCACGAGCGCCATGCCTTCCGCCTTCTCATTTACGGTGAATGAGTTTGGCGCGGCGGTGTTGGTGTTGAAGCCAAACTTGGCCAGATCAGCGCTTGAGAGCAAGTTCACGACCACGGTACTCTTGGCGGGAGTGATGGCGGCGCGCAGCGTGCCTGAGGGGCTGATTTGATTGCCTTCGGCATCGTAGAGACCGAGCACGTTTGTCGCGGTGGAGAAGTCCACCAGATCGACGGTCTTGGTGACGATCGGGTCCGTGGTGCCTTTGCCCAGGCCATTTCCGTCGCGCGGCAGCATGAGGATCTGCGTGTTGCTGAGGGCGACGATCTCGGACTGAGCGGCAGTGGCATCGAGACCCGAGCCGTTGCCGTTCAAATCGTAGCGGGGGAGCTGCACGGCATGTTCCGCGATGAGGACTGGGTTCTCCAGATTCGCACCTGCGATGTCGTAGACGAAGAGGCGCGTGTTGTAGCGCGTTTGTGCGGAACCTCCATCCTGGATGAGGGCGCTTTGCATGAGCGCGAAGAGGCGGCTGTTATCAGGCGAGACGGCCATACCCTCGAGACCTTGGTTGTTGCGGCGTCCGTTGAGCGGTGCGGTCGCAGAGTCGAAGTTCAACGTGCCGACCGGCTTGTGCGGCTGGGCGGCGACCGGAAGCTGGATGATGCGGGTGAACTGCTTCGAGCTGTTGAAGCGGCAGATGTAGGTACCGTATTCATCCGAGACGAAGCCGGAGCCGTCGGGGAAGACGTGGATGGCTTCAGCGTCGAAACTAAGGAGGCTTTCCTGAGCGCCACCAGGCCCGTTGGCAGCCGTCACGGTGCCGACGCTCTGGCCGAAGATCGTGCTCACGCCTGTTGTGTTGAGCCCGGTGGTGAACTTGGTCGTGACACCGTCGAGATAGGTGAACTTCGTCGTGCTGCCATAGGTCGGCACGATTTGGGTCTGTGCCACCGGACCCGCGCCGTAATAAGGCGTGAAGGTGAACGGCGTCTGATGCACACGGGCGGCGTAGTTGGAGAAGATGGTGCCGCTGTTGTAGCCGCGATCCGGCAGCACATTGAAGGTGCCGTTGAACTGACCCGTGCCCGCATTGTAACTCCAGCCGGTGATGGAAAGACCGGAGGCGGCACCCATCGTTTCGCCGAAGCTGTCGTAGGAATCACCCGAGAGGCGACCTGCGCCGACCATGCCATGATTGGTGATGGTGAGCTGATCGATGGCACCGCGTCCTACGGCTGCGGTGAATGGCGTGAGGTAGGTGAACGGGCCCTGCGTGGTCGGCAGCGGATTGCAGAAGATGCGGAAGCGCACGGCGGTCTCCACGCCGTTCACAGTTTCGGTGATGACTTCATAGTCGACGCCGGGAATCGCGTTGGCCCAAGCGACGAGGTCTTCTGAGCACTGGAGGAAGCCAGTAAAGACCGTGGTGTTGAGGTAGGTGAAGCGGAATTCGAGGTCAGCACCATTCATGGTCACGGTTGGCAGGTTATCACGATCGCCACCGTTGTTCGGATTGGTATTGAAGAAGTACTCAAGTGAGTCAGGAACTCCGTCAAAGTCCGTATCGCCACCCGCTGTCCCACTAAAGCCGTTTTGAGCGAGCCAAGCTGCAAATGTAGCCGGACCACTCAGAGCGGTGTCACTGCGGAAGGCGAGCTGTTGGATGCGGGTGTCGAATGCCACGGCGGTGTCGGCGACGCTGTAGGCGGTGCCGAGGCTGGGGTGACGGGCGACGAGGAAGTCTTGGAAGGCTTTTTGTTCGCCGAGAACATTCGATGGAACGTTAGCGGCGGCCGTGAAGTCCAGATCGCGGGCGATAGGAGCCGACAGGCTACCATTGGTCAGCAGGTAGCGGAAATTGCTCGTTTCATTGTTGACCGTCGTATTTGTCGGCG
>CAMBPV010000226.1 GCA_945869695.1 Prosthecobacter debontii | reverse complement strand
CGGAAAGATGCCGTCAATGACGCCGCTAAATCCGCCACCCAACAGGCAGATGCCAACGCCGAGATCACCAAGGCGAACATCGAAGCCGCAAACAAGTCCGCCCAGGCACAACTCGACGCGAACAAAGAAAAGGCCGACGCTGCTGCCACCGCCGAAAAAGCCCGTGTCGACGCCTTGAACAAGTAGTCCCGCGCAGGCGGTCGCTCGTCTGGATTGAGTCCATGCTGCCCGATACGCTCCGACGCCTTACCTCGTCGGCGGGCATGCCACCCGCACATTATGCGGATGTAGCCTTCCAGGTTTTCTTTCACTGAGCGTGGCTCCATGGGCTACGGTGTCTCCTTTGATGAGGCCCTGCGTGCACGCACCGACTTCGGTGAGAATGCTTGCTTGTTTTTCAGCTACCTCATAAACTCTCGCCTATGGTCTCCATCTTGAGCAAACCGGGGCTTCAACAGCGACATCCAATAATTGCGATCTGTCTAGCTCCCGAACGCGCGGAGTTGAGTTTCGCGGACTTATCCACTGGAATCACCGAACCCTGATTCCATGAGCATCGCCATCGACCTTAGAGGCAAAATTGCCCTCATCACCGGAGCCTCCCAAGGCATCGGCGCGCAAGTCGCCCGAACCTTTCACCGCGCGGGAGCCAGTGTCGTCATCAACCACCTCGGCACGCCGCGCACCACGGCGGACGCACAGGCCATTGCGGATGAATTGAATTTGATCCGCACCGACAGCTCCAGCATCGCGGCGGCCGACGTCGCGGACCCAGAGCAGGTCAGAACGATGATCGCGGAGGTGCAGGCCAGACACGGCGGCCTCGATTATCTGGTGAACAACGCCGCCATCATCAAGGACCGCACCATTTCGAAGATGAGCTACGAGGAATGGGACGCCGTCATCGACGTAAACCTCAGCGGCGTGTTTTACTGCTGCAAACATGCGTTGGAGATCATGCGCGAAGGCGGTGCCATCGTCAGCTTCGGCAGCATCGCGGCGATTCAGGGCTTTTTCGGCCAGGCAAACTACGCCGCCGCCAAATCCGGCGTGCAGGCCATGATGCGCGTGCTCAGCCGCGAGGCCGCTCGCAAAAACATCCGCGCCAACGCCATCGCCCCCGGTGTGATCGATACCAGCATGGCCGCGACGATCCCCGAGGCCGTGCGCGCCGAGATGCTCAAGAATGTTCCGCTTAATCGCTTCGGAACGACAGAGGAAGTCGCCAGCGTCGTGCTGTTTCTTTGCTCGCCACTGGCGAGTTACGTCACGGGGCAGACGATTGAGATCAATGGTGGCTGGAGAGGTTGAGTTGCATGCGCACCCCTGCACTCATCGCCACCGCTGACGAAGCGATTGCAGCCATCCCTAGTGGATCGACAGTCGCCGTGGGCGGCTTTGTGGGCGCGGGACATCCGGAGATGCTCACGTCGGCTCTGGAGCGGCGGTTTTTGGAAACGGGCACGCCGCGTGATCTCACGCTCTATTACTGCGCTGGCCAGGGAGACCGAGCCGAGCGTGGTTTGAATCACCTCGCGCATGCGGGATTGCTCAAACGCATCATCGGCGGGCATTGGAACCTGGCGCCAAAGCTCGGCGCTCTCGCGCTGGCGAATGAAGTCGAGGCTTACAATCTCCCGCAGGGTGTGCTGAGCGTGCTGACGCGCGAGATCGCGGCCAAGCGGCCGGGGTTGTTCACTCAAGTCGGCATGAACACATTTATCGACCCGATTCACGGCGGCGGGAGGCTCAATGCGCGAACCACGGAACCGCTGGTAGAGCGCGTCGAGTTGGATGGCCAAAACTGGCTGCGCTACAAGCCGGTGCCGATCCATGTGGCCCTCATCCGCGCGACGTATGCGGATGCGCGCGGGAATCTGAGCATGGAATGTGAGGGATTGATCAGTGAAGTCCTGCCCATGGCCCAAGCGGCAAAAAACCACGGAGGCATCGTCATCGCTCAAGTGGAGAGCGTTGTGGATCAAATGATCGACCCAAAGTCCGTGCGCGTGCCCGGCATCTTGATCGACTACATCGTCACCAGCGGCGGTGTGATGCATGATCAAACGTTTGGTGAGGTGTTTAACGAAGACTTCGTCGTTAGCAATGCCGACGGTTTTGAACTGCCGATCATGCCGGAATCTGAGCGCAAAGTCATCGGCGCGCGTGCGCTGAAGGAGATTCGTTCCGGTGACATCGTGAACCTCGGCATCGGCCTCCCGGAGGCTGTGGCAATGGTCGCCGCCGAAACGGGCCGCTTGAATGATTTCACGCTCACCGTGGAGAGTGGGCCGACCGGCGGCGTGCCTGCATCGGGTCTCAATTTCGGCTGTAGCTACTTCCCTGAGGCCGTCATCGACCAACCCGCACAATTCGACTTCTACGATGGCGGCGGACTCGACATCGCGGTGCTCGGAGCGGTCGAAGTCGATGCGGAAGGTAGTGTCAACGTCGCCAGCTTCGCCGGACGCTTCGCGGGCGTCGGTGGTTTCGTGAACATCGCGCAAAGCGCGCGCCGCCTTGTCTTCTGCTGCACTTTCCGCGCGAAGGAGAACGCCAAATTTGTAAAGCGCATCCAGCATGTGTGCTTCCACGGCCCGTCAGCCGTCGCCAGCGGCCAGCAGGTGCTTTATGTGACGGAGCGCGCGGTCTTTGAGCTGACCACGAAGGGTTTGAAGCTCATCGAGATCACACCCGGCCTGGATTTGCAGCGCGATGTGCTCGATCAAATGGAGTTCCAACCAATCCTATGAGACCTGTCTATATCTACGAAGCCAAGCGCACCGCCGTTGGCAAGTTCGGCGGCGGATTCAAATCGCTGACGGCGGCGGAACTCACCAATTCGCTCGGAAGGGGCATGAAGCTCGATGTGAAGATTGATCAGGTCATCCTCGGGCAGGTGCTGCAAGCGGGCAGCGGTATGAACGTGGCGCGGCAGGTTTGTTTGAAGCTCGGGCTGCCGCAGGAAGTGCCTGCCTTCACCGTGAACATGGCCTGCGGATCATCGTTGAAGGCCGTGGCGCTCGGCGCGGATGCCATCACGAGCGGCGAAAGCGAATTTGTGCTCGCGGGCGGTGTCGAGGTGATGAGTCGCGCGCCGCATTACGTCACCGATCTGCGGTGGGGAAAAAAGCTCGGGGAATCGGCGATGCAGGACGCCATGTTCGTCGATGGTCTCAGCGATCCGCTGCTGCACATCGGCATGGGCGAGACGGCGGAGCGCATCGCCGACAAGCACGGCATCACACGCGCACAGCAGGACGAGTTCGCCGCGTTGAGCCAGAAGCGCGTGAGCGAGGCAGATTTCAGTCGTGAAATCATCACCGTGGCCGATGTGAGCACGGATGAACATGCGCGGGCTGACACGACGACCGAATCGCTCGCGAAGCTGAAACCTGCGTTTCGCAAAGACGGCACTGTAACGGCCGGAAATGCCTCCGGCATCAACGACGGGGCCGCCTTGGTCATTTTGGGCCCCGAAACGGCGGGCATGACACCGCGAGCAAAAATCGTCGCCACCGCCGCCGTCGGCTGTGATCCCGCTCTGATGGGTCTGGGGCCTGTAGGAGCCATTCAGGCTGTTTTGGCCAAAGCAGGCTGGAATCTCGAAGATGTGGATGCCGTGGAGATCAACGAAGCCTTCGCCGTGCAAACGCTTGGCTGCGCCAAGGAGCTGAACCTCGATTTAAAGAAGCTCAATCAACGCGGCGGTGCCATCGCGCTCGGCCATCCCCTCGGTGCCAGTGGTGCGCGCGTGCTGGTGACGCTGCTGCACCTGATGGAAGACAAGAACTACAAGCGCGGCATCGCCAGCCTGTGCATCGGCGGCGGCATGGGCATCGCGATGGCGATTGAGAGAGTTTGATTACTCTTCCAATGACTTCTCTCTCGTCTCCTCAGCGAGCCAGACGGAGATGATGGTGATCCCGGCCATGCCGATGAGATAGAGTGCGACCGGCCAGGGTTTGCCGCCGGAGTTGGCGAGCAATGCAGTCGCGATGAGCGGGGCGAGTCCGCCTGCGAGCGGCGAGGCGAGCTGATAGCCGAGTGAAGCACCGCTGTAGCGGACGCGGGTGCCGAAGAGCTCCGAAAAGAAGGCAGCCTGCGGTCCATACATGGCGCTGTGGATGATGAGGCCGAGCGTGATGGCGAATGCGAGCGCCGTGGTGGAGCGGAGGTCGATGAGCCAGAAGAAGGGGAACGCGAAGAGGATGATGAAGATGGCTCCGCCGATGTACACGGGCCGCCTGCCAATGCGATCCGAGAGCCAACCGAAGAAGGGAATAACAAAGAACTGCACGCCGGAGCCGATAAGCACGGCCTGGAGCACCTGATCTTTGGTGAAGCCCGCCTGCTGAGTGGCGTAGGTGAGCACGAAGGCGGTGATGATGTAGAAAAAGGCGTTTTCACCAAAGCGTGCGCCCATGGCCAGCAGGACATTGCGCGGATAGCGGCGGATGACCTCGAAGATGGGCATCTCGGTCGTGGCATTGGTTTTTTTGGCCTCAGTGAAGATGGGACTCTCCAAAATGCGCAGGCGAATGAACATGCCGACGCCGAGAAGCAAAATGCCGATCAAGAACGGAATGCGCCAGCCCCAGACGAGGAAGGATTCCTCAGGGATGATCGACGAAAGTGTGCGGAAGACAGCAGTGGCGAGCAGTAGCCCGATGGGCACGCCTGCCTGAACCCAACTGGCAAGAAAGCCGCGCTGACCGGCTTCGCCATGCTCTACGGCCATGAGCACCGCGCCTCCCCACTCGCCGCCGACGCCGAGTCCTTGAATGAAGCGCAGCGTGACGAGCAGGATGGGCGCGAGAATACCTGCTTGATCATACGTCGGCAGCAAGCCGATGCCGAAGGTGGCAAGGCCCATCATCATCAGCGTGGTGACGAGCATGGACTTGCGCCCCAGTTTATCGCCAAAGTGACCGAAGACGATGCCACCGAGCGGTCGCGCGAAGAAGCCGACCGCATTGGTCGCAAAGGCTGCCATCGTGGCCGCCAGCGGGTCCATTTGTGTGAAGAAGAGCTTTCCAAACACAAGCGCTGAGGCGGTGACGTAGAGGAAGAAATCGTACCACTCGATGGTGGTGCCGATGAAGCTGGCGAGCACGACACGACGAGTGGCAGCTGGTGTGTGGCGGGTGTCTGGCATGTGGTAAAAGTACTGGCACCGGAGCGCGGATGTTTCCGCTCATTCGTATCTGCTGTTACCTCTAGCTCCGTGCCAACGTGAAGACCGGCCCGAGCGGAGGCATCATCAGCCAAGCATCCGTTTCCGACGCCGGCAGACGATTTTGAAGACAATCGTTATCAGGAACACAGTTGCTATTTGTTAATCCTGAAATGATGGACTCGTCCCAATCTTGTCAAAATACAGGCTCACTTCTTCGCTTCTGCGGCTTGCGTCGGATACACTTTCTCGCTCACGGATTTGTCGTGGTCATAGACCTGCTCTTTGAGCAGCTTGCCCTCTCGGTTCCAGTAGCGATTGCTACCGTGGCGTTGGCCATTTTCGAAGTGGGTCTCAGCGGAGGGTTGGCCGTTGTCCCACCACTCACGGACGATGCCGTGGGGCTTGCCGTTCTTCATGGGATACTCGGCACGGGGTTGGCCATTCGGATGTTTGTCCTCGGCGGTGCCGTTGAAGAGCTGGCCCTTCAAGTAGAAGCTCTCGTCCTTCCATTCGAGCTGACCATACGGCGTGGGCGGCTGGCGCTTGCAGGCGGGCAAAAACACGGCAGTGAGAATCAAGGTGGAAAGGAGGATGAATCGATTCATAAGCTCA
>CAMBPV010000225.1 GCA_945869695.1 Prosthecobacter debontii | reverse complement strand
ATGCGCGAAAACGAGTCACAAATCTCCACTGCGTCATCTCGTGACGGAGGCCGCCATTGGAGTCAGCCACTTGCACTAGCGGAAGCTGGCGGGACAGCCACTCATCCGCGCATCGCAAACTTTGGAAGCGGATTTCGGATCTTTTGGACAGAAACCGCAAATGATCATGTCGTTTGGAGAAGTGCGCACGTGCAGACGCACTGAAAACACGAATGCACCTTCGCATGATCGCCGAACGAAGGACACGCGACGTGCATCTCGTTTCCGCCTGGGCAGCGGGGATCGCGCTGCTGTGTCTGGGCATCGGGCTGCACGGTGCAACGGCTCCGTTGATCCCTGTCAGCGATTCATGCGGGGAGCGTGGATGTGGACCCGGCGAATTGGAAGGTGACGCAGGAGATGTTGGAGAGGGAGATCAAGAAGGTGCGGCGGGCGAAGAAGGAGCACTCGGGTGAGAAGGGGAAGAACCTGAGGAAAATTGGGTTCGGAGTGGTGTGAACGTGGCGCCCGAAAATGAATGGGGTCAGGTGTTTCATTTTGTAAGATTCCAGAAATTCGACGGTTTGAAGCCCGGCGCAGAAGGGTCTGCATCCGGTTCCCCTTGGGCTGGCGCGGGTGTTCGGTGCCCTGGGAGGTGGCTGCGCCGGGGACTCGGAGACTTGGGGACAGGGAGACTTGGAGAAAGAGTTGCCAAAGAACGCGAAAGTGAAGAGACTGCGGGGCAAGGGGGGGCTTGGAGACTGAGAGACTTGGGGACTTGGAGACTGGGAGCCGCGCAGCATGGCGGGCTGCTAGACAGACTGAGCGAAGCAAAGCCCGAAGGGCGAGCCAACCGACCGCAGGGAGATAGACTGCCAAAGGCAGCCCGAAGGGGAGCGCAGCGAATCAACCGTGAGGCGCGAGCGAGTCAAACTGGGAGATGGGGGGAGTTAATTCCAGCTTGTATCCGGGCGGGTGAAACGCAAAGTGGCGGCTCTCATGGTGTTCTTTCTTTTGCGTCGACTCTTCAGCAGCTTTTTGGTGCTGTTTTGTGCGGCGTCCCTCACTTTTCTGCTCTCGATCTCTCAAAAGGGTGGCCCTTTTGAGAAGGAGAAGCTGGATGAAAAGGCGAAGCTGGAGAAGCAGATGAAGTATGAGCTGGATGGCCCCAAATGGTGGCAACTGGTGCGGTACCAGAAGCGGCTTTTCCTGCACGGTGATCTGAATGTGTCACTGCGCTACCGGGACCGCTCGGTGGCGGAGATCCTGGGGCAGAAGCTGCCGAACTCGCTGCTGCTGGGCTCGTGCGCTTTTTTGATCGCTTCCATCGGAGGGGTGGCGGCGGGTTTTGTGGCGGCGATGAAGAAGGACTCGGTGGTGGATGTGGTGACGATGCTTTTTGCGCTGGCGGCGATCAGTGTGCCGACGTTCATCACGGGGCCGCTGGTGGCGGCGGTGTTTGGGCTGTGGCTGGGGTGGCTGCCGATCGGGGGTTTTGGGACGTGGCAACAGCTGATCATGCCCTCGATCTGTCTGGCGCTGCCGTTTCTGGCGTATGTGGCGCGGTTAACGCGGAACAGTCTGCTGGATGTGATGTCTCTGAATCACATGCGGACGGCGAAGGCGAAGGGACTGGATGAGGCGACGGCGCTGGCGAGGCATGGGATGAAGATGGCGATCCTGCCGGTGGTGACGTACCTGGGGCCGATGGCGGCGTATGTGCTGACGGGCTCGTTTGTGGTGGAGAGTGTGTTCAATATCTCGGGCGTGGGGGGGGTGTTTGTGAATGCGATCCAGAATGCGGACTGCTTTCTGCTGACGGGCTCGGTGATCGTGTATGCGGCGCTGATTGTGTTTTTTAATCTGATCGTGGATGTGACGTACACGTTTCTCGATAAGCGAATCAAAATCGATGGCTGAGGTGTCTGACAACCGATGGAAGGGAGCGCCGCCCAGTGGATGGGAGGTGCTGAAGACGAATCGTGCGGCGATGGCGGCGCTGGTCTTTGTGGTGACGGTGGCGGTGGCTGCGGTGCTGGTGCCGATCTTTCTGCCGGAGGCGGTGAAGCAGGTGAGTGAGGACTCGTTTTTCCCGCCGCTGAGCCGATCGGTGGATGGGACGCGGTTTCACCTGCTGGGGACGGATCTGAATGGGAATGATTTGTTTTACCGGCTGATGACGGGTGCGCAGGTGAGCCTGGGGGTGGGCCTGATCGGGGCGCTGGTGAGTCTGGTGATCGGGGGGACTTACGGCATGGTGAGCGGTTATGCGGGTGGGCGGGTGGATGGTGCGATGATGCGTTTTCTGGATGTGCTGAACTCGGTGCCGAGCCTGCTGATCGTGATGATTTTTGTGTCGGGCTTTGATGGGTATTTCAAGGATGCGCTGGATGCGGTGCGGCTGTGGGGCCAGGAGAATGACTGGCGGTGGGTGGAGGGGCTGGCGGGTGCATTGCTGCCGTACTCGCGGATCGCGATCCTGGTGCTGTCTCTGGGGCTGGTGCAGTGGCTGACGATGGCGCGGATCGTGCGGGGACAGGTGCTGGTGATCAAGGAGATGGCTTTTGTGACGGCAAGCCGGGCGATGGGGCAGGGGAGCTGGGCGATCCTGTGGAAGCATCTGTGGCCGAATTTGAGCACGATCGTGCTGACCTGCCTGACGCTGACGATCCCGGCGGTGATCCGTGATGAGTCTTTTTTGAGCTTCCTGGGACTGGGGATCGATGAGCCGGCGGCGAGCTGGGGCTCCCTGCTGCGGGATGGGGCGCAGGTGATCAATCTGCTGGACAGCAAGTGGTGGCTGCTGGCGTTTCCGGGTGTGCTGATGTCCCTGAGCCTGCTGGCGCTGAATTTCCTGGGCGATGGCCTGAGGGATGCGTTTGATCCGAAGTCGGGATCGTGAGACTAGGCGAGGAGGGTGCCGAGGATGAAGTCGGCGAGTCGCCGTGAATCGGGCTCGCTGACCTGCTGATCGGTCTGGCATTCTTCGGCGGTAAGCTCGTGCCGATGGCTGATGCGGCCGGCTTTCCAAACGTAGGCCTGGGGATGGTAGGGGCCGACGCGGCGGGGGTCACTCCAGGTGTGGATGCCGAGAGTGCGCGGATTCACGGCGGCGGCGATGTGCATGGGGCCGCTGTCGACGCTGACGCAGGCCTTTGCGTGACGCATGAGCCAGATGAGCTCGCTGAGGTTTGTCTGATTGGTGAGGTCGGTGATGTGTTTTCCACTGAGGGAGGCGGGTGCTTTGCTGACGCCGACGATGATGACGCGGGTGCCGGTGAGGCAGTCGCAAAGGGTTTGCAAGCTGGCGGGCGCGAGCGTTTTCCCCTGGCCGCGCGAGTAGGGGTGGATGAGGACGAAGGGAGGGGCTGCCTCAAAGGGCGCGGGCTTTGTGCCTTCGGGTAAGGGGAACTGGATGTCGTCAGCGGAGAAGGGGATGCCGAAGGCCTTGGCGATCTGGAGATAACGATCGACGGCGTGGGCGGTGGCATCGACGGGGACGATCTGATCACAAAAATGGGAGGCGCCTTCCCGGGAGTCTGCGAGTCCGACGATCCAGTCTGAGCCGCGGCTGTAGGAGATGAGGGCGCTCCTGAGGAGGCCCTGGAAGTCCAGGACGATCTCAGGTGTCTCTCGCCGGGTGCGGTTCCAACGGGCGGCCCAAGCCAGGGACTTCAGGCCGCCTGCGACGCCGCGAAACTTTTTCCTTTGGAAGGGGATGACTTCGTCGATGAAGGGGCAGCCTTCGAGGAGAGGGGTCCACTCGCTGTTGGCGATCCAGCGGAGACGGAGATGAGGGTGGGCGCGCTTGATCAGCCGGACGGCGGGCAGGGCGTGAACGATGTCGCCGAGGGAGCTGGGTTTGACGATGAGGGCGGCTTTGAAGTCCCGCAGATCGACCGGATGATTCGCCTCGACGGTCATTTGCCCAGTGAGAGACGTTCTGCAAGCAGCGGGGGTAAGCCGGCTGCGAGGATCTTCTTTTGAGCGGTCTGAATGTCATACTCGACGCGGCGGATGCAGATGGTCTGAGTCTGCACGTCGTAGATGGCATAGGAGGCGCGCCAGTCGCCGTCACGGGGCTGGCCCACGCTGCCGACGTTCACGAAGTACTTCACGCCGCGCTGGAGCTCCACGAGCTCACCCCGGGCACCCCGGACGGTGTCGTCTTTTTCAAAGACGCGGGGGACGTGGGTGTGGCCGTAGAAGCAGACCTGAGTGAACTGGTAGCTGAAGCTGGCCATGGCGTCGAAGCGATTGGTGACGTAGCCCCAGCTGCCGGGTGAGTCCAAGGTGGCGTGCACGACGGTGAAGTCACGGACCTGACGGACGAGCCGCAGCTCACGGAGCCACTGACGCTGATCTTCATTCAACTGCTCGCGCGTCCAAAGCAGGGCGCGCTGGGCCAGGGGATTGAGCTCCTCGAGAAGCGAGGTGGAGGCGGCGCCTTCATCATGATTTCCACGCACCACGGGGCAGTTCATGGCGCGGACGATCTCCAGGCATTCGGATGGATTTGCAGCGTAACCGACGATGTCGCCCAAGCAGACATAATTCGAGCAACCTTGTTCTTCAGAGTCTGCAATGACAGACTGGAAGGCTTCGAGGTTGGCGTGAATGTCGCCGAAAATAGCAAATTTCATCAGAGAAGGTAAAGCGGCAGGAGGGGCACTTTTGCGGTGGCGATGTTATAAATCAAGCTGTTATGAGAAGCCGTCTATTGAATGTCATCGGACGGGTTTCCTAGGGCTGAACTGCATCGGATCTGCGTCGCGGATGCGCTGGGGGGCGGGGATGCTGAGGAGTTCCTCCAGCGTCTTCATGTTGTGAATCAAGGCGGGAGTCCGCTTGTTTTCCCGGTAGTTTTTCAGGAGCACTTCGTAAGCGCGACGGTGAGAGCGGACGTCATGAGTCTTTACCAGTTCATAGGCTCCGAGGCGCTCATAGACCTGGAGCGCTCCGTTTTCAGCCGCGCGGAGGAAGCAATCGCCGGCTTTTTGAGCATCGAGCGTATCGAAGGTTTCATCGAGTGAATTAAGGCCCCGGCGTGAGTAAATCTCACCCAGCTTGGCCCAGAGGATGCCGCTGTGGGGTGAAAACTTGAGCCCTTCCTCGAGGATATCAATGCCACGCTGGATGTGATCCCGCGTGAGTTGGTGGCGGATGGCGCGGGGTTTTTTCGAGTGGTAGAGATAACCCGAGGCTGCATTGTAGGCCATGTGCCAGGCTCCTTCCTCCCAGTACTTTTCGTAGCCAGGCTGGAGCCGCGTGGTGAGTTGAAAGAGGCTATCCACTTTTCCCCAGTCCACATTTTCAAAGGCACTGTAGGCCTGGAGGTAGGTCACGGAGGCCACGAGGGATCGAAGGCCCCCGAGTGAGGCTGCGAATCCCATTTGGCCGAGGTTCTCGCGAAAACTGAGATCAATGGGACGACTGAGGAGCCGATGATCCTGAAGCCTGCGGGTCGTCCGCTCCTCGAGTGGAAGCTTGATGAGTCCGAGAGCGATCAGCAGAGCGATGGCTTTGGAGGTTCCTTTCATGGTCGCATCAAAGCTCCTTCTCCACAAAAATCAGATGGGCGGTGATCAGGTAGCCGGTCACATAAAGCAAGCCCATGCCGCCGAGGTAGCCGAGGTCTGTCATCTGGGGGTAGATGCCGTTGATCACATTCTCGACGATGTCAAAAAGCCCGAGGTCGGGGCAGATGATGGCGAGGATCGTGCCCGCTATTTTTTCTCCGATGGCGGAAAAGTTGCCATGAAAAAAGTAGTCGCGGAAGAGCTGCTGCCCGTGACCGGCGATGGTGAAGAGAAAGGT
>CAMBPV010000224.1 GCA_945869695.1 Prosthecobacter debontii | reverse complement strand
CCGATCTTCTCAGGGTTGATCTTGAGGATCTCAATGCGAGGAGCGTGCTTGCTGAGGGGGCCCGGCACGCTGATGGAGGAGGCCATGACGCCGAGGATGTCGGTGCGGCCGATTTTGGCCTTCGCAACGGCTTCCTCAAGAATGCGGAGGGGGATACCGGGGAGCTTCAGGTCGAGCTGGTATCCGGTCACGCCTTCGCTGGTGCCGCAAAGTTTGAAGTCCATATCGCCGAAGTGGTCTTCAGAACCCAGGATGTCCAGCATGGTAAGGTAGCGGGTCATGTTATCGCCTTCGAACTCAGAGACGAGTCCGACGGAGATGCCGGCCACGGGGCGCTTGAGGGGCACACCTGCATCGAGGAGGGCCATCACACCGGAGCAAACGGAGGCCATTGAGGTTGAGCCATTGGATTCCATCACTTCGCTGCTGATGCGGATGGCGTAGGGAAACTTTTCTTTTGGTGGGATCACTGGCTGGATGGAGCGCTCAGCGAGGGCACCGTGACCGATTTCACGACGGTTTTGACCGCCAAAACGACCGCACTCACCGACGGAGAAGGGAGGGAAGTTGTAGTGAAGAATGAAACGTTTTTCGTTTTCGCCACCGGCGTAATTGTCGAACTCCTGAGCTTCGTCTGCCGGAGCCAGAGTGGCGATGGCGAGAGCTTGGGTCTCACCGCGAGCAAAGAGTGCAGAGCCGTGTGTGCGAGGCAGGACGGAGACTTCGCCGCTGATTTGGCGGAGTTGGTCGATGCCGCGTCCGTCACAACGATTCTTTTTGTCGAGGATGGAGATGCGGAATGCCTTCTTCTGAAGGTAATCAAAGGCTTGGCTGATCTCAAAGCCGCTGGCTTCAGGGAACTTGGCTTTGATGGCTGCTTCGACTTCGTCTTTCAGGGCACCCACAGCTTTGCCGCGAGCGACTTTGCTCGGCTGATAGAGGGCGCCTTCGATGCGGTCACCGGCGATGGCGTAAGCCACTTCGAGGAGTTCATCCTTGGCGCTCATGAGGGGCATCACGCGCTTGGTCTTGCCAACTGCGGCGGCCAGTTCGACCTGAGCCGACACGATCGGTTGGATGGCAGCCTGGGCAAAATGCAAAGCCTTGATGAATTCTTCTTCAGGCAACTCATTGGCTGCACCTTCGATCATGATGACGTCGGTCTTATTACCAACGTAAACGAGGTCGAGGTCGCTTTCCTCACGCTGGGAATGAGTTGGGTTGGCGACGAAGTTTCCTCCGATGCGTCCGATGCGAACGGCACCGATCGGGCCTGCGAACGGGATGTCGGAGACGCAAAGTGCGGCGGATGCACCGTTGATCGCGAGGATGTCTGAGTCGTTTTCACCATCTGCGCTTAACAAAAGAGCGACGATCTGAGTCTCGTAGAAATAGCCTTTGGGGAAGAGCGGACGCAATGGGCGGTCCGTCATGCGGCAGGTGAGAATTTCTTTTTCAGTCGGGCGACCTTCGCGTTTGAAGTAGCCACCAGGGAAGCGGCCTGCGGCGGATGCCTTTTCTTTGTATTCCACGGAGAGCGGGAAGAAGTCGAGACCTTCCTTGATCTTGGTGGCGGAGACGGCAGTGACGATGACGATGGTGTCACCGAGGCGAACGGTTACGGCGCCGTCGGCGAGTTTGGCAAGTTTGCCGGTCTGGATCTCAATGGATCCGGAGCCGACGTTGGCTGTTACGGTATGGATGGACATGATGTCTTCTTGTTTCTTCTTTGTTTTGTTTTATGGGAAAAGTTGCCTAGGCTGCTGATTGAGAATGGATTGCAAAGATGGGGCAATCCAAGGACTTCATCGGTTGGAGACCCTCCAAGTCGCACCTGACCACACAAGGTGATGGGCGTCGGGGGAGGGAGATCTGCCCAAAAGCAACAAAGGGCGATACCGAAGTATCACCCTTTGTTTGAAATTGCTAGCGGCGGAGGCTGAGGCTCTTGAGGAGCTTCGTGTAGCGGTCGTTGGCGGTCAACTTGAGGTAATCAAGAAGCTTCCGGCGACGGGCGACCATGCGAAGAAGGCCGCGACGGGTGGAATGATCTTTGACGTGCACTGAGAGGTGCTGGGTCAGGTAATTGATACGTTCAGTGAGAAGCGCGACTTGGACGTCGGCGCTGCCGGTGTCTTTGTCGTGCAATTTGAATTCTTTGGTATCTGCTGTAGGTGCTGCTGCGCTCATGGGTTGTGGCTGACTCCTTGTCAGGCGGTCAAATTGGTCTGGTTTTGGAGAGGGCGAAGGAACCACAAGGGACTCCTTTGGCAAGTGAAACTTTAAACTATCAATGGCAACCGCAGCCTTCACCGCAACCACCTTGGGGTGCCATTTCGGCAGGGGTCGGCACCCGACCCATCTCGAGGGACTTGGTGACGTAACGGTTCACCTGTTCAGCGACGGCGCGGAGCACGTCTTGAGCCTCCATAAAACCAGTGACGCCAGGATGGGCTTCACATGAGTTCTGGAGGTCCGTAAAACGCTGGACCTCAGTGGCTGAAGGTTCTTGGCCGGAGTGCTGCATTTGGTGAAGAGCCCGACCGGCGGTGACCATGTCGCGGTAAAGGGACATGGCATCCTCGTCGGCTAAAAAGGACTCGGCTTGCTCGCGTGCATTTTGAACCTCGATGTCAGACACGATGGCCTCGCAGAGTTCCTGAATCTTTTGGTCAATGGCGGTTCCTTCCTGGGCTGCTGTAATCATAGGCGCGGGAGGATAGCCAGAAAATGAGATCGCGCCTGCACTATTTTTTCGACTTCGAGGCGGTGCGCCCATCAGGTCTAAACTGCTGCTGATATCGAAAGGGAGTGAGCCCCATGTGTTTCTGAAAATGCTGGGTAAAGATGCTCTGATCGTAAAACCCTAATTCGCGGGCCACCTCGGCAATCGGCTGGCGGCCATCCTGAAGGGTCTCACAGGCCGTCTGGATGCGCAGTTTCATGATGAACGACTGGGGGCTGAGGCCAAAGGATTCGATGAACTTACGATGAAGCTGACGAGTGGAAAGGTGAGCTACGGAGGCCAGATGTTCCACCGTGATTCGCTCTCTAAAATGCTGGCGGATATAGGCGACCGCTTTGTCGATGGAGAGGTAAGATTGGAGAGCCTCTTTCCTCCCTTCGTAACTCTGCACCGTGCCCATGACTCCGATGACTTGCCCGGCTTTGTCGCGCACGGGGAGCTTATTCGTGATGAACCAATCTGGGATGCCTTGCCTGCCAAAGAACAGCTCAATAATCTGAAGTTTAGGCTCTCCTGAGAAGAAGACTTCCTCATCGTCTCGCCTGAAATTAACGGCCAATTGCGGAGGGAAGAGATCGAAATCATCCTTTCCGATCACATCGGCCTCCGATTGAAATCCAAAGCGCTCCACAAATTGCTGGTTCGCTGCCACCAGCCGGAAGCTCCGATCCTTTGCAAAAAAAGACACACCCGGAATGTAGTCGAACAACCGGTAAAAATGGCTATCAGGAGAAATGTTCTCCATGAATGGATCTCGAATATTGGCTGTGGCCATCTTTTACTTTGGCAGTGGTTGATGTCCGGCTGATTCCGAAAGAGGAAATGAAGTGCCCCAAGATAACCGCAAAATGGGAACGCACGAAAGGCATTCTAATTTTCTCACCCGATCGGTTTCGTTCATTCGACTGGGCCCCCTCAGGAGCAGTTTCCCGGCAGATTGACAAATTTATCATCGCAACCCCCGCCGCCCTCTCCTATAATCGCGTCCTAAAATGAAAGCTCTTCTCGTCCTTGTCGGTATCCTAGTCCTCCTCGCTGTCGCTGTCATGAGCGGCTACAACGGCCTCGTTTCCACGCAGGAAGCCGTCAGCACCCAATGGGCGCAGGTTCAAAACGTCTACCAACGCCGAGCCGATCTCATCCCCAATCTGGTGAAAACCGTCGAAGGTGCTGCCAACTTCGAAAAATCCACCCTGACGGAAATCACCGAAGCCCGCGCCTCCATTGGCAAAGTCCAATTCAACAACGCGCCCACCGATCCCGCCCAACTCGAGCAATTCGATAAAGCCCAAGGTGCTCTTGGTGGCGCACTTGGTCGCCTCATGGTCGTCGTCGAGCGCTACCCCGACCTCGAAGCCAACGCCAATTTTCAAGCCCTCCAATCCCAACTCGAAGGCACAGAAAACCGCATTTCCGTCGAACGCGGCCGATTTAACGAAGTCGTCCAAACCTACAACACCAAGATCAAAAGCATCCCCGCAGTGTTCTATGCTGGCTTGCTTGGATTTAAAGAACGTCCTTACTTCCAAGCCAAGGCCGGTGCCGAAGAGCCCCCTAAGGTTGACTTCAACTTCGGCGGTGCCAAGCCCGCCCAGCCTTAACCGGCCTGCGCCCCTCTCAGCATGACCCGCCTCCTTAACGGCCTGCTCGTCGCCTGCCTTACCACCAGCGCGTTCGCCGCGGAGGTCCTCCCCTCAGCCCCCAAAGGCTTCTTCAACGACTTTGCCAAAGTCGTCCCCGAATCCGTCGCGAGCGCGCTCAACGAACAGCTCGCCCAGTTTGAGCGCGACTCGTCGAACCAGCTCCTCGTGGCCATCTACCCCGAGATGCAGACCGATTCCAGCATCGAGGACTACGCCAACCGTCTTTACCAGTCCTGGGGCATCGGACTCAAAGACAAAGACAACGGCGCCGTTCTCCTCGTTTTCATTCAGGATCGCAAAATGCGCATTGAAGTCGGCTATGGTCTCGAGGCCCGTCTCACCGATGCCGAATGCTTCCGCATCATTGAAGAACTCAAACCCCACTTCCGTTCTGGCGACTACTCCACGGGCTTCACCAACGCTGTCGCCAGCATGATCACCGCCAGTCAGGGGGAATACACAGGCACTGGCAAAACAATCGCAGAACAAGGCGACGCATCAGGAGACATCATCCTACTTCTTGTCATCGCCTTCATCGTTTTTTTGGCGGTTTCAAAGTTCATTCATGATCTCCGCAGCATCAAACGCCATGTTGTTTATGGCCCCTCAGGTTCCTACCCTCTACCGAGGGAACCCTCCTCTTGGTGGAACACCAACTCCAGTTGGGGAAGTAGCAGCGGTGGCTCCTCTTGGGGAGGCGGGGGTGGCTCTTCTTTCTCAGGCGGAGGCGGCAGCAGCGGCGGAGGCGGCGCCAGCGGAGGCTGGTAACACACCATGAAAACCGAAAAGCTCCTCTTTGAAATCCATGATGCCGACATCGCCCAAGCCATCCAGGCGCTGGAGCAAAAGACCAGTGGCGAGCTCCGCGTTTACGTGACCAGCCAGTCCGTTACTGACACCCTTACCGCCGCTTGGAAAGCCTTCGCCCGCCTCGGGATGAATCGCACCTCCCTGCGGAATGCTGCCCTCATCTTCGTCGCCCCCGAAGCGCAGAAATTCGCAATCATCCACGACCAAGGCTACGTCGGAAAAACCGACCCCGCTTTTTGGCAAACCCTCGCGACCCAACTCCAGCAGGGCTTCCGCGCCGGCGCCTATACCACCACTCTTGTTCAAGTGATCGCCCAAGCCGCCGACCACATGGCCCAAATCTTCCCTCCCAAGCCGAACGACACGAACGAAGTTCCCGACACCCTCATTCGCGATTGAACACCGCCCTTCGATGCCACCCGAGTGCCTCATATCTGGAAATCGAGCTGCATCGTCCCGAATCTGCATTGGAGCATGGACGTCGTTTCCGATCAGCGGAGCCCAGCTTCTGTGGAGGCGGTTCCTCATCCGTGGAACTGCTGTTCTTTAACCGCATGGCGATGTCCGATTCATCCCAAAAGATGTCCGCACTTCTGGCTGGTCATTCACCGTTCTATGTTCTGATATATTTGAATCCAACCGCATGAAAACACTTCTTTTTTGCCTCCTCACAGTTCTATCGGTCAGCGCTGCCCCGATCG
>CAMBPV010000223.1 GCA_945869695.1 Prosthecobacter debontii | reverse complement strand
AGAGGCAGTGGCTCGCAAAGGCGGGGATGACTCCTTGAACGTGATGGTGCCTGCCAGCGGTTCCGCTTTCACCAAAGCCAGTGTGGTGATACCTGGGCGATACATCTCTCTCAACTCGGCGGCATTGCCAAAGCTGAGGCGACGTCCATTCAAGAGCACCCCTAGGTCAGCCGACCAACCGGGGCCCTTCATCAAGACCAAGTATCCTGCTTCGGCCTTCAATCCCAGAACCTGAGGTGCGAGAGCCGACAGCTTGGCAATACCGACACCTGCGCCGCCGATCCAGCGAGGCGTCGCGGTGACATCCATCTCCATGCGCTCCTTGCCCAAGCGCCATTGGGCGATGACCTCACCACCTTCCGTGGGTGGGACTTGGATCTGATCTCCTGTGACCAGTGGCACAAGACGCGGGATTCCTCCCGCCTCAAGTGGAACGAGTTTGCCTCCACTGCGAACCAGGATGCCGCGCTGATACCCAGGCCCGGGCTCGATCCTGAGTTTTTCACCCACCAAGCGGAGTCTCAGGGCCTCTGGGGGAAGTCCAGGGATCTCGATATCATCGGTGGAGCGAAGTCCGTGTGCGGCACCGCCGAGCAAGAGCGTGCGCTTCGCATCCGAGCGATCCGCTAGATCCATCTCCAGCTCACTCAACTTTACGTGCGCCACACGGTGACACATGCCGCCACAGAAAAGGAGTGATGCCGTGGCCGCGTAACACGCAACAACGGGCAGCACGGCAAATGGACGGGGGAGCTTGCCGCCCACATACCAGAGAAAAGCCATGGCAAGAAAGACACCGGCAGGGATGAGATAGATCAGAGTCAAGGTGGGCATGAGAGAAGCAGAGAGTTTAGGAAAATGACCAGATAAGGCGAGAGAAATTCCTGATGAATTTCTTTTCCCGCATCATTGTGGCCAACTAACCAAGATGTCTCGCTTCGGAAATTCCGGTTCGGTATCCGAGAGAGTGTTTAGGGATCAAAAAATGCAGAGTCACCGATCCCTTTTGGGAGATGCAACGGACCCGACCATCTTTGAAACCATTTCTCCGCCCACCCTGGAAACCATCTCAAACGAGAGCCAAGTAGGGCTGAAAAAACACTCGATGTCAGAAATGATCTTTTCACCCCGGTGATTGGTTTCTATCGCAGTGCCGACAGACTTCAAAATGCCCATTGGAATCGTAATCTCCACTCGAGCAGCCAACTCACCACGCGATGGGGTCTTGCCATTGACCAAAATCTTCTTTCCTTCAAAAACCACCTGCTCCCCCGCCCGACTGGCTGACATATCCCACTCGATTCGCCATCCTCCAAAAGCCGGCTCGACCTGCTCAAGAACCCTCCATTGTTTTTGCAATGGAAGCGTGGTTACCGTGCTGGGAATAGAGGAATTTATAGCAATGGCACCGCTTCTAAAGGTGAAGTCACCCAACACATCGAGACTGATCCATGGCCGCTGTGCACCTTTGGTGGTTTCGAAAACACGACGGGCAACATTCTTGAATACTTCCTCCAATTGAAGTCCGGGACGCACGATCTCCTCGGCAAGCGCCATGGAGTAGGGCGAGTTTTTGCCTTCGCCATCCAGGGCGGCGGAACCGGGCGCGGTGGCGTAACCAATGAGGGTTTCCTGAGGTGCCTTCATCTCCGCCAGACCGGTGTTCGCGCTACGCCAGCTTCGGGCAAAGGGGTTGTCGCGGCAGCAGTCGAGAATGACGATGTTGAGATTGCTGCCACTTTCCGCCAGTGCACCGAGCACAAGGTTGGCCGATACGTTGCGGTGCACGGCTTCAAATTCCTTCATTCCCATCGGGGCATCCACGGGAATGAGGTGGTTCTCTCCTTTCACTTGTGCGCCATGTCCCGCGTAATAAAAAAGCGCCACATCGCCCGCCCTCAGAGTTTCTGAGAACTCGCGCACTGCTGTCATCATTGCTTCACGCCCCAGATTGGTCTTTTGGATCACCTTGAATCCAACCGAAGTGAGGCCTCGGGCGATCAGCTTTGCATCATTGGGTGGGTTTGGCAACGGTGCCGATTCGTATGCGCCATTTCCAATGACGAGTGCGACCCGATCAGCAAATACTTGAGTCACTGCGAAGGTAAGCAGTCCAATACCTATGGGGAAACGGAGCATGGTATCAAACCTCGACTTCACTCATTGAACTTCCACACCGAGCGATTCCTAGTCTTCGTTCAAGTCCTCAAAGAGGTTCTCTTCTTGACTGATGTATTCATTTCTAGGGTCGGTGGGATCGAGGAGAGAATCACCCGTGCGACTCTGGAGTTCGGGAGGCATTGGCAATTTGTTCACGAGAGTCTGCCGGAGGGTATCGATGTCCGATAACAGTTCCGCTTCGGCTACCTGAACGACCCAACTGCGCCCTACCAGATCCAGGGAAACCCAGTGAGCGTTCCAAATGCAAAGAACGGAAAGGCTTTCATCTCCTATGCCAGTTGCGAGTTCTGACTCAAAAGCCGGTGCCGTGAAAGGCCCAAAGGGAATGACGAGAGCTCGTTTACGCATCTCATCCACATTCAAGACAAGGACAAACACTGCTCTCGGCCAAGCGGGCTTCAGATCTGGGTTCAGGTGTCGGATCTCTCCGCGTTGAATCTTAACTTCAATGTCCGTTGTCTCTGTGCCTACAAGATGAAGACTCGAGTCGAGTGCACGCTGTCTGTCATCCGGCGCGATTGCGGCGTCCAATTGACGAAGGAGAAGAGTTGACGCGTTGATTCCGGTACTGACGGTGAAGAAGCCGGGATCCGAGGAACTGAGCTGAGGCGGAATCAAGGGCTCAGGTGCTGGATGAGCAGTTAGAGCCTGGTGCATGGCCCATTGAGCAGCCCATTGATCAAGATTGTTTTTTGGGTTCATCGAAAGGTTGGGTGAAGGCTATTTTGAATCCCTCAAACGAATAGAGAGGCCTCGAATCGCGTTTTCCGAAGAAAGATCTCCGGCCTCCTTAAGGCTCTCCTCCAGTAGTTCCAAAAACGCCCTGGCCCGATCTGCGAACTGTTGTGGAGTAATGTCTTTTCTCTCGGCTGCAACCTCCTGCAACCAGGAGGCCAACCAGAACCATAGATCTGTCCGGTCCAGAAGTGCGATCATGGCGCTTAGGCAGACTTGGTAAACGGCGGTCCCATCCAGGTCTTCACACTCGGAGTGCCCCTTCACATGCATGGGAAAGTCCCGCTCCAATATCTTCTTGGCCCCATCCGCAAAGACAGCCTTTTTGACCCCGGCCAATTCAACAACCGTGGCGTGATCACAACTGATGGTGACACACCGACGGAGACGAAGACTGCGAAGAAAAATACTCAGCTTAAACACGGGTCGAATCCCTGGGAAATATCCTTCGGCCACCTTCGGGCCAATCTCGGCAACCTCAGCCATTTCCGTTTCCGAACCCCACTGATCTGGAGCACGTGTCCGATCAAGTCGAGACGTCTCCCCCTCATGGTCTTGGTTTGTAGTAGGCTCATCCAAAGAGACCTTTTTTTGCCTCATGCTCAGAGTCCCAAACTCGCGAGCATAAGCAGTGACAGCTTCCCCTATTCGCATTTGAAACTGATTGATCAGCACTCCCACATAAAATTCGATCCGATCATTATCCGAGACCAAGCCCAACTCCCGGGCTCGCTCGCGCGCACGACTGAAGATGTCCTCCAACAGGTAAAGACTGGCAATGGGCCGCTTCGCCGTGAAACAACGGATCACATGAGCCCATGCGTCCTTTGCCTCTTCCACACGTGGCACCCCTGAAAACTCAGGAAGGGCGAGAAGGCTGTTGAAGCGAAAGAAAGACAATTTCTCAAAATAGATCCTCGTTTCCTCGGGCAAGTGGGGCATTGGCTTTCCAGAGTGCCAAATATTCCATGCCTGCTTGAGCAGCAGCCAGTGTTGAGCTTGGTGGAGTTCGCGGGAGGACTCAGCTTTCATCAGGAGATCAGGCTAGGAGGTATCTGCATTTCATGCAAGATCGGAAAACGCACACTCGCTTGTCTTTCTAGGACTACTGTTGCTAAATAACCCTCGTCCCCGGCCTGTCATGACTGAACTCTCGCCCGTCCCATCCTCTTCATCAGCTCAACGGAAACTCGTCGTCGTCGCTGCTACTGGAGCCTTGATCTTGGTCATGCTGATCGCCTTTCTGATGGGGAGTGGTGAAGAACCGCCAGCCAAAAAAAGTAAGGCAAGTGAGGAATCGGTGCAGATTCCAGGCTCAGCACCCAATTTGAATTTAGATCAATCAGTCCCTTCTGACGAGTGGATGAACATCCCCGAGGGATCAGTCCAAGTCGCGGCAAACAACGATCTAGGGTCATCCACGTCCGAGTCTGAATCCAGTGTCGTGCGTGGCGATGGCACCGTCCCGACTCCTCAGCCGAGCACCATCCCATTGATCGCAGCCGGTAATGAAGCTGACAAAAAAGCAACAGGTGAACCAACCACCCCATTGCCGAGTCCCGGTAACGGACTCCCACAGCCAACATCCAATTCCCAGAAAGCGAATACGCCCACCCTTCAACCAACGATGGCGGCCACGGACACCAATTCCCTCCCTCAAAAGCCCGAACAAGCACTTGCCGCGAGAACTGGCACCAAAAATTGGACACCTGTCACACCAGAAAAAACCAATCCTTCACAATCTTCCGCCCCCATTCCCAACGTCTCCTTGGTTCAATCAGATCATGAGAAACCTGAGGCCACTTCAACACCCAATACTTCCAGTGTCGCTTCAAGGACCTCGGCAGAAACGACTTCAACTAAGATCGATCAACCGAAGAAAGCGGTAAAACAACTCGCCTTTGTGAGGCCCAGTTCTCCCAAACCCGGACTGATCGCCCGGACTGCACGGCTTGTTGATTCGAGCGAGATCGACGAGGACGTTCCTGATTCACCAGCGGTCTCGAGGAAGAAACAAACGACCGAACAACCAGCGAAGGTAAGTCACGCCGAAGCAAAGGCTTTCGCGAAAAAAACCACCGGAAAAATGCGTGAGAATGGCGAACTCAAGCCGACTCAGCAAGCGCGCCTGCCACGCCTTTCTGAAGCGCCAAACCCCAAAATCTGGAGGGAGGATGACACACCGGTGTCCGCAGAGGAACGTCGCCCCTTCGGCCTCGTGATCTCAGATGAATCTCAAAGAGAGACAACCGAGGGCATCCCCCTACGCACCGATATTCCAAACGGCGTTTCTCCATTGGAGAAAACTAGCGCAGACAAACCCCTTTGGAAACGTCCCAAATAGCACGCCCAACCAATCTATCGCACTCGACTAATTTGGAATTTTATCCCGTTGAGTTCAAGAACAGACCCATCCTGCAGTGGTGCAATATCCCCGTCATCCAACTGAGTTCCATTCAGCATTACAGCACCGTCACGTTGGGCACAGCTTTCAATCCAAAAAGCACCTTGATGATGATGAAAGTACCCCAAGGCTGCGTCAAGATTGGGCGAATTGACCCCTATTCTACCGTTGCTGACGCTGCCAAAAGGAACGGGGGCATGAAACCAGACGAGATTCCAAAAAGAGGGTGTTGAGTTGAGGAACGTAAATTCCGCCCTGCCCCAGTCTGCAACGGATGATTTGGCGAGCTTCACTCGGCTAGCAGCTGAATCACCGAAATTGGTGATCCGGAACTTTCGGGCGAGAGATACGTATCGAAGGCTGCACGACAGTCGAAACTCGGACATGGAAGGTCCCATCGAGATTACCTCCCCTTCCTGCAGTGGCAAGGGCACTCCAGTGGGAGCAGTGGCTGTGCCCACATGCACTAGAGCATGTGAAGTCAGTGACTCAGCCTGCACTCGACCTTGTGGCGTGATGCGCAGAAGCGCGTGTTTGCGGCTGAGCGTAGCGGATTTTGCATTATTCTCCGAGTTGCAAGGGAGAAATCGGGTCACCAGATCGCAATCCTGGCTACTG
>CAMBPV010000222.1 GCA_945869695.1 Prosthecobacter debontii | reverse complement strand
CGGCGGCACCTCTGTCAAACTTGGCGTCTGCCGGGGCGGAGACCTTCTCTTTACCGATCAGCCCATCCCGACCGCCAACTACGCCGGACCGCAGGCACTCATCTCCGAGATGGCCGTCCGTGTGGCGAAGATGCAGGAGAGCTACCCAGAGATCATGGCCATCGGCGTCGGCGTGCCCGGCCTTGTGGACTTCGAGCGCGGTTATGTCCATGAACTGACCAACGTGCCCGGCTGGAAGCATGTGCCGCTCAAGTCGATCTTGAGCGAAAAGACCGGCCTGCCCACACTCGTGGAAAATGATGCCAACGCCATGTGCTATGCCGAGTATCGCTACGGCGCGGGCCGAGGGCTGAAAAATGTGGTCGCCCTCACCATGGGCACCGGCATTGGAGGTGGCCTGGTGCTCGATGGGAAAATGTATCGCGGAAGTTGTTTCGCCGCTGGTGAGATCGGTCAGATGAGCATCGACTACGACGGCAAGGCCGGTCATTACGGAAACCTTGGCTCGCTGGAAAAATACACCGGTAACCAACAGATCGCGGAGCATGCCGTGCTTCGATATGCGGAGGCCGGTATCGTGAAGGACCTCGCGGATTGCACCCCAAAAAATATCGCTGCGGCAGCTCAAGCAGGCGATGACATCGCACGCCAGATCTGGGATGAAATCGCCGACTGGCTCGGCACGGCGTTGTCCAGCATCGCTTGGCTACTGAACCCCGATGCCTTTGTCATCGGCGGTGGCGTGGCCCAGGCTGGCGACCTGATCTTTGCCCCCCTGAAGCGCAAAGTGCAGTCCATGCTCTCCACCGTCGTTTGGGAAAAGCTCCAGATCGTGCCGGCCAAGTTCAGCAATGAAGCAGGCATCATCGGCAATGCCGCCCTCGCGGCAGATGAGTTTGCGCCCTGAGGCGAAGGGCCGCGATTCCGCGTGCCCTTTTCAAAATGTCGTGTTTGCTCGGCAGGTGATGCCTGAAGCCACTCCGCCACCTCTTCCAAACACCGAGCTGGTGACGCCGAGTTACCGATGGGGCCGCGCGGGATTGGTGCTGGCAGTCATCGCCATCCTCACCTGCGCCGTTTGGGTGGTCCGACACAATGACGAGGAAAGGCTGGATGAAACCCAACACGTCTCGCCCAATCGAATCTTAGAAATGGGTGCTCGCTACGCAGTCGGCGTCAAAGGGCTGATGCAGATGACCGGGCAATGGAACTCTGCCGTGACGGACACCATGGTCGCGGATTTGTCCAATATCTCCCAGACGGATGAAGACACTCTGCGCATCGAGATCCTCAAAGGCTGGATGGCCGATGCAGGGCCATCCAGTTCAGTCTTGGCCGATCTAGCCACCAAGAATGCAGATCTGAAAACCGACATCGCCACCCTGAACGAATTCAAAACCGCCGGGGGCCAAGGCGCGGACGATTCCTGGAAAAAACTGCACCAGCGCCATGGTTGGATGGCTGAGCTGGCACGGGCGCAATCCTACCCCGAGAAGTCTCCCGAAAGGCAAGCCATCGTGGAGCAAAGCATCAGCACCGCCATGGTTCTCCTCTTCGGCAGCGCCATTGGCCTCATGGCCGCCGCCGCAGGTCTCGTGATGATGATCCTCGCCATCCTTCGATTTCGGGAAGGGCGGCTGCGCCTAACACTCAAACCGGTCAGTCGAGCAGACGGCGGCATCTTGATTGAGGGCTTTGCAATCTACTTGGCATTGTTTTTGGTGCTGCCGGGGCTGCTCACTTTTCTCCCTTTTAAACTCCCTCGCTGGATCGCCTATGTCATGGCCTTTTCCGCACTCGGTTTTGGTCTCCTGTGGCCACTTTGGCGCGGCATGAAAAAAGCATCCTGGAGAGAAGCCCTCGGATTGCACCGGGGGCAAGGCCTCTGGCGTGAGATGGGAGCTGGTGTGTTGGGTTGGATGGCTGTACTTCCCCTGCTTATCCTGGGCATGGTGGCCGCATCTTGGATCACAAAGTTTACCGGCGTGCCTCCGACGCATCCCATCATGGAAGAGTTTTCTGGCAATGGCTGGATCAAAATCGGAGTTGTGATGCTAGCCGTTATCTGGGCACCGGTTTCCGAAGAGCTGATGTTTCGAGGACTCTTGTTCCCCGGTTTATCCGCGTGGTTGCGCTGGGTGATTGGCATTTTGACAAGCGCCTTCATCTTTGCCGTCATCCATCCCCAGGGCTGGGCCGGAGTGCCTGCCATCATGGCCTTGGCAGCCGGTTTTTCACTCCTTCGAATGTGGCGCCAGAGCCTGATCGCCCCCATGACCGCTCATGCTCTGAATAACGGGCTGGTGTGCGTGATGATGCTGTTGCTTTGAGGATACGCACCCAACTTGGCTATAGCATTCCGTGACAAAAACGTCACTGCTTTCTACTATCAAGTAAGGTCGGTATTGGCACTGAGAAGCTGTGTTTGATCATCGACTCTTTTGGACGGAATCCCAATGCCTCAAGCATGGCGGATGGCTACTGCTTTTGTTAACAGCCTTACTCTACCTGCCGGGCACTGACGTCATCCCACTCATGGATCGAGATGAGCCCCGATTTGCTCAGGCTACCGTTGAAATGATGGAACGAGGGAGCTGGGCTGTTCCCTATTTCAATGGGGAGTACCGCTTTGATAAACCACCCCTGACCTATTGGTGGATGCAGTTGCACTATCTGCTCTTTGGAGTCGGTGAAATGGGCGCGAGGCTGCACGGAATTGCAGCCGTATTTTTGACCGCCTTAGTGACTCGAGGACTGGCCCAGCGTGTGTCGGGATCAGCCCGGACCGGATTCATCGCTGGATTGCTCTGGCTAACGACGGCCCAGGTGCTGATTCATGGTCGGCTTTGTGTGGCGGATATGCCGATGATTTTATGCGTCACTTTGGCCTGTCGGTCGCTTATCGAACTCGTGGTCATGCCGCTGGAGAAACCGCGCGCTCGGTGGTGGTGGACCTTGTGGCTGGCACTCGGTTTCGGATTCCTAGCCAAAGGTCCCATCGCTTGGTTTGTGCCGGCGATGACGCTCATACTGTGGCGATTTGTCTTCTGGAAAAAGCCCGTCTCATGGAAACATCTGGGTGTGTTCCGAGGGCTGGTTCTCATGACGCTGCCAGTTGCGGCCTGGGGCATTCCGGCATTGATTGAGACCAACGGTTTGTTTTGGGAAATCGGGATAGGCCGTCATGTCGTGAAACGCGGTGTCGAAGTGCTGAACGGACGAAAGTTCATTCCCGGATACTATCTGCTTTCCACCTGGCTAAGCCTATTCCCCTGGCTCTTCTTCGCGGTGCCGGTGTGGCGGTTATTGCGAACCCAGTGGTCGGCGGACAAGGCGTTTTTGGCGGCTTGGTTCGTGGCTCCGCAGATTATTTTTTCATTCTACGCCACTCAGCTACCTCACTACGTCATGCCTGGTTACCCAGCCTTTCTAGTCCTGCTTTCCCTAGTCTGGAGCTCAGAGCTGCAACTGCCGAAATTGGCCTCATGGGGTCTTTTGACTCTCGGTGGTGTGATCTTCTTGGTGTCTCTTTCCGCATGGGCAATCCCCATTGCCTTGCCGGAGTTAAATTCTCTTGTCCACAGTGCAGCGGTTTTGTTGACGGTGATGTTTACGGTCGGCGGTGGAGCCGCCCTTTTTGCATGGAAGAGAAACGGAAGAGTCAGGTGGTGGATGCCTCTGACTGCGATGGTGGCGTTCGCCCTTGCATTGCTAAACTTAAGTCATCAGGTGCGGGAGACTTCGGTGACTCTGCAAGTGTCAAAGATACTCAAAGCGCAACCTCGTGAAGCACGTTTGTTTTCTCAGGGCTACGATGAGCCGAGCCTAGTTTTTTACACCCAACATCCCTGGGAAATGGGTGTTTCTGCGGCTTCATTGAAGAAGCGACTCGCCCGCCCTGGACCCTGTTGTGTCGTTTTGTTGCGCCGCGAATGGGCGTTGAACGGGTGGATCGAATCCGTTCTCGGGCAAAAACAGATTCACTTGCCAGCCAAGGATCGCACCGCCGAAGTGGACGCCCAATGTGGTGCGTTTCCCGATATGACACGTATTGTGGTCGAAGGATTCAACGGGGCCAGATCAAGCTGGACCGAGGTCGTGATCCTCATCCGTCGAACCTGAAGCTCCGCCCTTCGCATTCGACGCACCACCAATCCCAAGGGAACTCCGAACGATATCGACAAGACAACCGAGGCAAAAACATCACTCGGGTGATGCCGATTGTTTTGCATCCGTGACCAAGCCACCCCGGAGGATATAATCAGCATCGGGATACCCACAGGTGGAAGGGCCACAGCCACCGGCACACTTGCTCCGAAGGTCGTCGCCGAATGAGCGCTTGGAAACGAGTGACGATTAGCGCTCAAACTGGGACCGTGGAAACCGATCTCGCTCTTTTCACTCGGCCGAGACCGCCCGGTCAGCGTCCGGCTCACATTCGCCAATCCTCCGGATAAGACTGAACCCAACACCGCAGCGATCAGCAGCCGACGAAAGAACAGAGACTTCCTCAAACGCGCTGTCAGCCCGAGTCCAACAAATACCATCATGTTAAAACCGAGGAAGTCCCCCCAAAAACTCAACTCGATGGCTGCGCGATTCAACAGTTCAAAATGACTCCCCACAGCGCACTGGCGGAGACTTTTCAGCAGCATGCGGTCATAAGGCATCAGTGCCGCAATAGTCGCGGCGCAGAACACCGTAAAAATAACGGCTGAAATCCGATGCTGCGCCACCCAGGCTCGAGCCCGCTTGATCAGCATCAGGCCGTCTAACCACCATGCACTGAGAGTCGCCTTGGGAAGGAGAAACAACTTCTCCGCTCTCGCGATGAAGTGCGCGGAGCGAAGATTGTATTCAGAATCGTCAGAATAAGCAGCCATGAGAGGGAGATCCGCTGTCATCCGTGGACCCGTTCTCAGCACCGAGCGAATATCCGAATCAAACGAATTTGTTGCCCAAGCGTACCCAAATTCACTTGCTCGATAAACTCAAAATCGCCCTCCACTTAACTGTGAACAAGTAACGTCGACAAACCAACCACACCCCGACGAAGATGAAGCCGATCCGTATCTCCACGTTCTCTAAGACTCCAATTAACAATCCCAAAGTGATCCCAAAACTCACAACCCGGCACATAGAACGAAGGTAGCAGTACACCCCATTTCGACTTCGGGTCTTGACTGCTGATACTCTAATGCCATGACAAATCACCAAGTGCCCAACGGGATTGAACCCAAGCCCTCCGCCTTTATTGCGTGGGTCATGGCGGCTCCGAAGGAGCACAACTTCTCTTCGTTCACCACTGCTGCCGATACCCTCAAAAAGCGCGCCATTGATCGCTGGGAAAATGAGGGCGGCGAGATCCCCCAGCTAATCGAACCGGTTAGGGCGCCAGTGATGATTGAGGAGTGAACAAAGTAGGACTTCACCCCATCGCCACGCCGACAGTGCCGCGGCACTCTGCGCACCATGTCCTACCAAAGTATCAATCCCTACAACGGCGAGCTTGTGGAGAGCTTCGTCGAGCACACCGATCAGCAACTTGATACGTCTATCGCCACTGCGGCGGTGTGTTACGATGCTTGGCGAAAGCTGAGCTTTGCAGAGCGGGCTGGCATCGTCTCAAAGGCGGCTGGCATCATGCGTGAGCGCGCGGAGGAATTGGCGCGTCCGATGACGTTGGAGATGGGCAAGCTATTCGCGGAGTCGGTGGGTGAGGTGATGCTCAGCGCGGACATTCTCGATTACTACGCGACCCATGCGGAGCGCTTCCTCGCACCCGAGCAGTTGACGCCAAGTTCAGGAGAGGCGGTGGTCGAAAGCGCACCGTTAGGGAGACGCTGATTTAAACAAGTTTCGAAAAAACGCCCCCTTTCCGGAGGTGCTAAATTTTTTTGCCGCCTTTTCCGGGCTTTCAACTCGGTTGATGTCCGGGCTCGGTGAGTCGTTTCGTGTTCTGTTTGGATTGCGTGTTCTCTT
>CAMBPV010000221.1 GCA_945869695.1 Prosthecobacter debontii | reverse complement strand
GCGCCCATGTCAGAGCCGAATCAATTTAGGCAATACCAGATCGTTCAGGACCCTGACGGGAACAACGTGGAGCTGACGCGCAATGCAGAACAGGTGGCCGTCCTCGCCTTTGACACCCTGCGGTTGGACTTTGTCCACTGCCATGTTCTCCTGAATCCGCTGCCCAGTCAGGCCGCTTTCGACATCGCGTGCAAGACGCTCCAAAAGAACGGTCATCCGCTGCTCGCTCGCATGGTGGACTTCGGTGTGGATGAAGGAAACGCCTTCTACATCACCGGAAATGTGGATGGCGAGACGCTCCGTGGCTACCTGGCGCGGCAGACGGACATTCCCGTCTGGCTCGCGGTGATGATCGCCTGCCGCTCATTGGAAGCCGCCATGTCCGTCGGTGAGCGCGGAGACTTCCTCATGGATCAACCCATGGAATGTCTCCGGGTGGTGCAAATCAGTCCACAAGCCGTGCTCGTCATGGCGTCCGACTTTCGGGTGATCGATACCACCTCGGGCAAGGGAGCCAGGAACCGCCTGGTGAAGTCCAATTTTGAGAGGCAGAGCAAGTTCTTGAAAACGTTTCTCCAGGAACAATCCGGCGGCGGCCCCACCGCCCCTGAGACCCTGCTTCCCGCAGCTGATTTCTGTGAGCTCCTCGGCGGCTGCCTTTTGGCCCTTGGCCCCAATCTCGCCGGTCCCGTCCGCGAGCTCAGAAACGCGCTCCTCAAGTTCGCCCCGGAGCACGTCACGGGAGAAATCCCCACGGCGCAGAAACCCCGCGCCCTCGTCGCGCCGCTGCTCGCCAGTTACCAGGAAGTGGCCCGTGGTGTGGTCAATCTCGTCCGCATTCAAAGCCAGCGTTTGGACACCACGAATCCCTATGCCATGCGCGGCACCCTGACTCGCGCGGGTCGTCAGGTTTGGGTGGAGCAGGTCCCGCCGGTCCGTGTTTGCAGTGCGCGGGTGGGAGAGGTGGACCGCCAGCTTCTGAAGCAGGCTAAAAAGCGCGAATGTGCAAACCTGATCTCCGTGGTGCTCGTGCATGAGTCTGAGGGCATCACCTGCATGGCCGAGGAAGTGGCTGAAGGGGTCAGCCTCTCGGAACTGCTCCGGGAGCGTCGGACCCTCGATGTCCAGGAGGCCTACCTGCTCCTCGCGGGTGTCGATTCGGCCCTCGCTCAAATTGAAAAAGCCGCGCTGCCCTGCCGGAAACTGCGGTTGGATGACATCTACCTGCTCACCGGATTCGCGCGGGAAGATGCCCGCACTGCACGGCTTCTCATGTCGCCGCTCAATGAGTGGCCCAATTTTTCCGTCACTGTCCGCTCTCATCCCTCGCTGGCGTCCATGTCAGGACGTGGCACGGACCCCGGCGTCCTGCTCCCACTGCCGCCGGTGGACATCTCAGCGCAGACTGTGTGGAGCGGTGGCTGGATGGCGGCCGCCGGTCGGTTCCTCATCGGCGCTGAGACCCTTTCTGGCAAAGGGGATGCGGATGCGCTCGGTCGCGAAAAAGAAGCCGTGATGAAGCTCCTCGATGAAGAGGTCACCAAGGCCCGCGAGGGTGGCTTCACCCCGCGTGCTGATTTCCTCGCCCGGTTCGCCAAGATCGTTCAGCATTACGATGCCGTGAAGCCCATCGGCACGGAGCCTGAGATCACTCCGCGTGCGAAGCCCTCCCGCCTCGTGCCCGTGGGCAAAGCGGGTAAAAAGCGGGGTGAGCCTACGGTGCAAACTTTCGCTGCCGGCCTCACGCCCACGATGGGAGGTGACGGAGCTGTCGAAAAACCGCAGGTGGGTTTTGCGGAGATTCTCTTCCAGTCAACCGGCACTCAAACCCCGGGTGGCCTTTCCCAAGCTGACGAATGGGAAGGCGAGGGCGAGGCACCCGAGTGGCTGCCGGAGTCCGAGAATGTGCCGCTCTGGCTGAAGGCTGCGGTTTTCCTGGCGGGCTCCATGATGCTCGGCGGCGTGCTCACCCACTGGTCGGGAGAGGCCTTCTGGCAGAAGGAAATCGCCGTGCCGAAGGCCATCCCGATCTACGATGACGAGCCAATCCCCGGCGTCGCAGTCGGTCAGAAGTCCGTCCCCGTCAAAGCGCCCGAACCTCTGCCCGTCACCCTGCCGAAGGAGGCTCCCTCACCCACTTCCGGAAGTCCTCTGTCCCTCTCGCCTCCGAAAAAATCCAGCCTTCGCGATTTGATCACGGAACCCCCGGCGGTGAAAAAATAACGCCGCAGATCTCTCCGGACTGAGATCCGCAGGTCTTTGAATTTTACACTGCAACCTCGCGTCTGAATTCATCGTTATCTGAAACTCATCGGGATAACTCCACCTCCAAAAATCATGAAGCACCTCCTCGCACTCGTCGCCGCCTTCACCTTCATCACCGGTTTTGCGTCTGCCGCAGAGACCGCAAACAAGTCCTGCCCCATCTCGGGAAAGCCAGTCGATGCCGCGCAGAAAAGCACCTTCAGCAAGACCGTCGCCCTCTGCTGTAACAAATGCAAAGCCCAGTTCGACGCCAGCCCGAAGGCCTACCTCAGCAACATCCTCGCCGCTCATTCCGGACAGTGCCCGTTGAGCAAAAAATCCATCTCCAGCCCGGTGAACGTGACCTACAAACGCGAAGTCTCTTTCTGCTGCGCGGACTGCAAAGCCGAGTTCGACGCCGCACCTGAAAAGCACATCAAAAACGTCCGCTAGAGCATCTGCACGGGGTCAACATCCCAAGTGATGATGACGCCTTGCTGAAAGGTCATGCCGTGAATGACACGGTGGATGTGTTGGGACAGGGCGCGGATTTTTTCCGCGCGCAGCAGGAGCTGAAAGCGATACTGCCCATGGGCCTTTTCCAAAGGTGATGGCGTCGGCTCTCCCAGCACGGTCCCCGGCGGCAGATTCACCGCCAGTTTTTTGGCGATGCTGCTCAGTGCAAACTCGGCGTGGGTCTGATGCGGCCCCCGACAGCCGATCAGCACCACGTGCGTGTGCGGCGGGTAGTTGAATTGCCTCCGCTGCTCCAGCTCCTGCTGGGCAAAGCCTTCAAAATCGGCGTGCCGGGCAAACTGAACGGCGGGGCTGTGAGGCGTGAACGTTTGAATGAAAACCTCCCCTTTGATCTCGCCACGGCCCGCGCGGCCCGCCACCTGAGTCAGCAACTGAAAGGTGCGCTCCGCCGCGCGGAAGTCCGGCATGTGCAAGGCAAGATCCGCATTCAGCACACCGACCAGAGTCACATTCGGAAAATCGAGGCCCTTGGCGATCATTTGCGTGCCGATGAGAATATCGATCTTCTGCGCCCGGAAGTCCCGCAGCGTGTCACGCAGTTGGTTCTTCCGCGTCATGCTGTCCGTGTCCACCCGGCAAATGCGCGCTTTCGGGAAAACCTCTCGGATCACCAGTTCCACGCGCTCGGTGCCGAAACCGCCAAACCGGATGGAGGGATCACCACACGCGGGGCACTTGTTGGGCGGCAGCCGACGCGCACCACAGACGTGGCAAACGAGACGGTTCTCTTTCTTGTGCAGCGTCATCGGGATGCTGCAGTCCTGACACTGCACCGCCTCACCGCACGCCGTGCAGGAGAGTGAGGTGTTGAAGCCGCGCCGATTGAGGAAAAGGATCGTCTGCTCGCGCTTCTCAAGCCTCGCCGTGATCGCCGTCTTCAGTCGCTCCGATAAGATCGCTGGCGTGGTGGCGCTGGCCTTTCGCTTTTCCAAACGCAAATCCACGATGCGAATCAGCGGCATCGTTTTGTGGTCCGTGCGTTTCGTCATCCGGACCAGCTCATACTTCCCTCGGCTGGCGTTTTCAAACGACTCCAAACTCGGGGTCGCACTGCCTAAAAGAACGGCACATTTCTCAATCTTCCCCCGCACCACCGATAGATCTCTCGCATGATAACGCGGTGTTTCCTCCTGCTTATAAGAAGGCTCGTGCTCTTCGTCCACAATGATGATGCCGAGATTCTCCAGCGGCGCAAAGATCGCACTCCGTGCGCCGATCACGATGTCCGAGCGGCCCTCATGAATCTTGAACCACTCATCATGCCGCTCACCATCACTCAAATGACTGTGCAGCACCGCGATGCGCTCTTTCCGCTCGGAAAACCGGGCCTTGAAGCGCTCAATCGTCTGCGGCGTCAGGCTGATCTCCGGCACCAGCACCAGTGCCGTTTTTCCCAGCTCCAGCACTTGAGCGATGGCCTGCAAATACACCTCGGTCTTGCCGCTGCCCGTCACGCCATGAAGCAGAATGGGCCTAGCTTTGGCTCCGTCATGGATCGACACCATCACACGCTTGAAGACAGCGTCTTGTTCCTCCGTCAGATCGAGCGGCTTCGAGGCTAAAAACTCCTCGTCTTCAAAGGGATCCCTCTCCACTCGCACGCTGCTGCGGACGATCCAGCCCGCTGCCAGCAGAGGCTTGATCACCGAGGTGGCACGCGGCACGTCTTGGCGCAGCCGAGTCAGTGTCACCTCACCGCCGAGAGACTTCAGCGTCTCCAGCACGCGCGCCTGCATCGGCGCTTTGGCGTGCATTTTTTCCATCTGCTCCTTCGTCCATTCTTTGGCCAGACTCAGGTGGCTGTCGGTGATGAAGCTTTCCGGTTTGTCCCGCACCGCCTGTGGCAACATCGAGCGCAGCACCTGATGCAATGGCACTACGTAATACTCGCTGATCCAGCTCGCCAGCTTCAGCATGCCCGGTGTGAACATGGGCCGTGAGCCGATCAACTTCAGCAACTCACGCAGCCGATTTCCATGCGGACTGCTTTCGAGCATGGCGATCACCACCGCCTGCACATGCTGCTTTTGCAGCGGCACCAGCACGCGGGAGCCAATCGCGAGTTTCCCGAGAAGTGCTTCGGGGATCGCATAGTCCAGCTCCAGCGTTGCCGAGCCCTCGAGCTGAACACGTGCGATGCCGCAGGGTCCGCCCTTTTCGGCGCGCTTCGGCGGCGGGGCGTGCGGGCTTTCCGTTTCGAAAAGCGATGCCTGTAGCAGCTCACCTCCTTCAGGACCTCCTGCTGATTCTGGCTTCGGCGCTCCCATCAGAGATGATCCATGCGATCGGCTAAACCACCTTTGGAAACGCCGACTGCAGCATCTTCAAAAACTTACTCTCCTGGCTGTTGATGCCATCGCGTGAAATGATGCCATGCACCACGCCATACGCTTCATGTTGGATGGCCTCATCCTGAAAGTGAGCTGCTAGCCTTTTCACATAGATCGACATCGCTTCATCGGTCTCCGCTGCCTCCCGTGCCCGGGCCAGGGACTGATCGAGAAAAAGGCTCTTCGGATGCTCCGACTCCCAACCTTCAGCGATGAAGGCGGACTCGGATAACTCCTCTTCTCTCAACGTCAGATGCGAGTCGGCGTAGGGAGCAAGGGTGATGAGATCAAACAGGGCTTCGCGTTGTTGTTGAGTCATGGTCGGTAGGGAGATGGTTAGATACTGTGTCGGAGTCCGCACTTGGAACAAGCGGATTGTTTCTCTTCTCTCGCTCCTCTACACTCCGCCCTTGACCGCAGCCACGCCCTCTTGACTTCTTGACGCTCCCCATGTCCGACGCCGCCACCACTCCCATGATGAAGCAATACCTCGCCATCCGGCGGGAGCTTCCGGAGGATGTGCTGCTGTTTTTCCGCCTCGGGGACTTTTATGAGCTGTTCTTCGAGGACGCGAAGGTCGCCTCGCCCATCCTGAATGTGGCGCTGACGAAAAGAAACGCGGTGCCCATGTGCGGCGTGCCGCATCATTCGTCGCAGGGCTACATCGCGAAGCTCATCAAGGCCGGCAAACGCGTCGCCATCGCCGAGCAGACCACGGAGCCGACTCCGGGCAAGATCGTCGAGCGGGCGGTGTCGCAGATCCTCAGCGCGGGCACGATCAATGACCTCAATCTGCTCGACTCGAACCGCCCGAACTACCTCGCCGCCGTGTTCCGCGAAGGCAAAAAATTCGGCCTCGCCTATGTCGATCACACCACCGGCGAGTTCGAAGTGGCCGAGTTCAAGGACACCACC
>CAMBPV010000220.1 GCA_945869695.1 Prosthecobacter debontii | reverse complement strand
AATCTCCTCGCCAATCGGCTTTACCAATGCCCCGTCATCTACCTGGAGCCCTTTGTGATGAATCACCAAGAGACCTATCAGCGCCTGCTGCTCGGGCACTTTCAGGGACGCACCCTCGTCGGCGGAAAACTCCGCGCCAGCGCCATTTCCGATTATGTGGAAGGAGTGGTCCAGGGCCTGCTCAAGTTCAGCCAAAACAAGCGCGCAAACTAAATCATGATTCTCATCGCCGGCTGTGGATACTTGGGCACACGCATCGCAGACCTCCTGCATCACGCGGGAGAGCCCGTCATAGGCCTGACGCACTCGTCCGAGTCGGCGGACCGTCTGTCACAGAGTGTCCCCTACCCGATCAAAGCCTGCGACATCAGTGATCCGGAAGCCGTGAACGCACTCGCCAACGAGCCCAGCTTGAGCGACGTCACGGCGGTGATTCACTGCGCCAGCTCTGGCAGAGGCGGCGCCGAAGCTTATCGAAGGGTTTACCTCGGAGGCATGAAGAACCTCATCGCGGCCTTCCCCAGAGCCGTGCCCGTTTTCACCAGCAGCACCAGCGTCTACCCGCAGGTGGATGGCTCAGTGGTGGACGAAGGCAGCCCCACGGATCCTGATCGCGAGACAGGGCAAATTCTGCGCGAGACTGAAGATTTCGCACTCAGTCAGAAGGGACTCGTCGCACGGCTCGCAGGCATTTACGGGCCTGACCGCTCCTTCGTTTTGAAAAATCTCCTGGAGCGAAAAGCCGGAATCGAAGGCGGAGACGGAAACGGACGCATCCTCAATCAAATCCACAAAGATGATGCCGCACAGGCTCTCATCCATCTCATTAAAAGTGGCTCAGTCGGTCTATTCAATGTGGTCGATGACACCCCCATCACTCAGCGCGCCTGCCTTGAAGCTTTAGCCGCCATGTTCGGGCTCCCCGTGCCGCCCGAGGTGCCGCCCAATCCTGAGCGCAAACGCGGTTGGACAAACAAAGCCGTGAGCAATGCCAAACTGCACTCAACGGGTTGGACGGCGATTTATCCCAGCTACCTCGACGCCGTTCAGAGTGACCCCGACCTCGTTTCTTCGATCCTTGCTCAGATCGAAACGGAATCACCCCGCAGTCTCATCCGGCGGCCCAATGTCGTCTTGATTGGCCTCATGGGATGCGGGAAATCCACCGTGGGCCGCATGGTGGCAGCACAGCTGGGTTTTCAGTTTGCTGATACGGATCAATTGATCGTCGAGGCAGCGGGACAGACCATTCCGCAGATTTTCGAGAGCGAAGGAGAGGAAGGTTTTCGGCGGAGGGAGTCAGCCGTTTTGCGCAGTTTGATGAGCCGAGATGGCTGGGTCATTGCAACTGGCGGAGGCATCGTCACTCAACCCCGAAATCATCCGCTTCTTCGGCACCTCGGCTTCATCGCCTGGCTGGACGCCAGCGTGGACACCCTCCACCGTCGCACCGCTGGCAGCCGGGACCGCCCACTGCTTCGGGAAGGAGATCCCAAAGCAAAACTTCAATCGCTCATGGATGTCCGCCGACCGATTTACAAGGCCCTCACGGATCTTCGAATCGCCACGGATGACCTGACTCAGGATGAAGCCGCCTATGGCCTCGCAGAATCCGTGAGGATGCGTTTCAGCGGGCTATGAAAAGCCCGGCAGAGATCAAAGCAGAGCTGATCGAACACGCTCGGTCACTGGGCTTTGCCGAGTGTCGCGTCACAGCCGCAGAACCAGCCGCCCATCGGGAGCTTTATCAGCAGTGGATCTCCGAGGGGAAACACGGGGACATGGCCTGGATGGCGCGCGACATCGAGCGCCGCACGGATCCCCGCATCGTCTTGAGTGGCGCTCAAAGCATCCTGGTTTTGTGTCTCAATTACTTTCAGGGAGAAACAGCACCCCATACCGACTACCGCATCGCTCGTTACGCCTGGAATGATGACTACCACGATCTCATCACGGCTAAGCTGAAAGTTCTCAGCGCCCGACTCGAGACCTACGGCGGCATTCAGCGCCCCTATGTGGATACTGGCCCTATTTTGGAGCGAGACTTCGCCAATGAAGCAGGTTTGGGCTGGAATGGAAAGAGCACCATGCAGATCCATCGCCAGCATGGCACTTGGTTTTTCCTTGCCGAGATCCTCACCACGCTCGCACTCCCGCCCGACTCACCCTCACGCGATCTCTGCGGAAAGTGCACGCGCTGCATCGATGCCTGCCCCACCCGCGCCATCACCGCACCGCACCGGCTCGATGCCCGGAAGTGCGTTTCCTACCTCACCATCGAGCACAAAGGCTCCATCCCCATCGAATACCGACGCGCCATTGGAAACCGGCTTTATGGCTGCGATGACTGCTTGGATGCCTGCCCGTGGAATCGTTTTGCCACCGCTTCGCGAGAGGCCACCTTTCAGGCCCGCCAGTCTGTTTTCTCCCGCCGACTCACCGACTTTTTGAGCCTCACCGATGAGGAATTCCGTCAGCTTTTCAAAGGCTCGCCCATCAAGCGGATCAAGCGCCCTGCCTTTCTCCGAAACGTCTGCGTTGTCCTCGGGAACGTCGGCACGCTTGACGATCTCCCTGCCTTGAAAAACACCGCCGAAGACCTTAACCCACTCATCGCCGAGCACGCCGATTGGGCGATCCGCGAGATCCAAGACCGCTTCAATGCCGTTTGATCCCACGGGAAAACCCAGACTCTTTTTGCCCGATGGCACCCCCATCTTGCTGCGGCCACTCACGCCGGATGATCGTGAGCGCATTATTGAGGCTTTTCACCGTCTTTCACCCGAGTCCACCTACTTCCGTTTTTGGACCCGATTCCGCGACCTAAATCCCGACTTCATCGATCGACTCTGCGCACCTGAGGAAACCGATCATATCACCTGGATCATGGTGCTTCCTGAGACAGACAGCATCCCCGGCGCGGGTGGCGCCTCTTTTTGGAGAATCAGCAGTGACCCCACCGCCGCGGAAGTCTCCTTCACCGTGGCGGACGAGTTCCAAGGCCAAGGCGTTGGCACCATCTTACTCGCCGTCCTTTGGGAGCACGCTCGTTCCCTCGGCATCCAACGTTTCGTCGGGCATGTCCTGGATTCCAATTTCGTCATGCGCGCCTGGTGGGACTCTCTCGGCGCCACGGCCACCGAGATCCAACGCGGCTGGGAAGTCACGCTGCTTCTTGATGAGGAACTTCTGCCCCAATCATCCGCCGCTCAGAAGCTAAAACACTGGCTAGCCTTCATCCGCGACGAAAACTAAATCATCTGCTCGCGGTCTACCCAAGTTCACCGGCCCCGGTTTCCCTCTGTTTTTCGGAGAGTTCAAATTGAGGGCATCCTGTCCGCAGAGGCGATGCGGGTGAAAACAAACACACTGCTCAGAGCGTTAAGGCGCTAGAAAGTCTGGCGCGTCCTCCAGCATCTCGTCGCATGAAACCTATCTTGTTTGCCCTCAGCCTCTCCGCCGTCTCGTGGGGACAGTCTTTGCCCTCCACCCAAGCACTCACCCCCAATGCGGATTTCTCGGCTACGATGGTGGCGGGGATCGATCGGATGGCGACACGTCTCACGGAGGCGTCAAAGGAGACTCGGAAACCAACGCTTGAAAAACTAGCGGCCATCCTTGGACTGGGGGACAAGCGAGCGCCTATCCGTGCGCTCGAGCTTGTCGGTGACTCGCTTACGCCAACGCTCTTGGCGGAGACACCAAGCGCGCGCATCCTGCGGGTGCGCTGGCCAGTCCTAGACGGCATGCAGGCCGAGGGCATCTGGATTCAGCCAAAGGAGAAGCCATTGGCCCGAGTGATTTATCTCCCGGATGCAGATACGGAACCGGAGAATCTGGCGAGGGATGCCATGCTGGCCTACAGCGGCTGTGAGATCATCATCCCCGCGCTTATCAGCCGGAGCAGCGAGTGCAGCACCAATCTCAAATACGGTATCCGCACCAACATTCCGCATCGGGAGTGGATCTACCGCCAGAGCTTTGAGCTAGGGAGGCATGTCATCGGTTACGAGGTGCAAAAGGTGCTGGCTCTGGTGGATTACTTTGACCTTCAGCCTGAAAAATCACCCGTGCTCGTGGCTGGCCTGGGTGAGGGAGGCCTCATCGCGCTTTACTCTGCGGCGTTGGATGTGCGCATCGGTTCCGCTTACGTCTGGGGTTATTTTGGCCCCCGTGAAGGCCTGGCCTCCGAGCCGATTTACCGGAACGTGTTCGGGCTGCTGCGGGACTTCGGAGACGCAGAAATCGCCAGCCTCATGGCGCCGCGTCCGCTGGTGATTCATCACTTGGGTTTTCCCAAAGTGAACGGACCTCCCGTGGCCAAAAAAGGCGAGCGCAACATCGCGGCCCCGGGGAGGATCGAGATGCCGAGCCTCGAAGCAGTAAATGCGGAGGTCGAGCGGGCGCGGACTCTAGCTCCTGAATCCGCCATCCGAGTCTGCACGGAGGAGCATGGCGTGGAGGCGGTGGTCAGACACCTTTTCAAGACAGAGATCGCCAATGCGCTGATTACCCAACTCGGTGCTGCCGGTGCTCACAAAACACTCGGACCGCTGCCTGTGGATGAAAGCCGACAGGAGCGGATGGTAAGGCAAATGGAGAGCTTCACCCAACATCTGCTGGTGAGCACCGAGGCGGAGCGTCAGGAGGGATTTTGGAAACGGCTTCCAATGTCATCGGTCCCGGAGTTCGAGAAGCACACGGTGACGGAGCGTGATCGCTTTTGGAAAGAGGTCATCGGCCGATTGCCGGACCCCGATCTTCCGATGGGTGCCAAGAGCCGACTCGTGCGTCAGACAGACAAAGTGGCCATCCACGAGGTCACGCTGGATGTGTGGCAGGATGTATTTGCGTGGGGGTGGCTGTGTTTGCCCAAGGATCTCAAACCCGGCGAGAAGCGTCCGGTCATTGTCTGTCAGCATGGTCTGGAAGGCCTGCCTGAGGACTGCGTGAACACGGATGCCAGCACCCGCGCCTTTGCCGCCTACAAAGCCTTTGCGCTACGCCTGGCGGAGGAAGGCTTCATCACTTTCAGTCCGCACAACCCCTATCGGGGAAAAGATGCCTTCCGCACGCTTCAGAGGAAGCTCAATCCTCTCGGCCTCACGCTCTACAGCGTCATCAACGGCCAGCACCAACGCATTCTCGAATGGCTGAAGGCGCAGCCCTTTACACAGCCGGACAAGATCGCTTTTTACGGCCTGAGCTACGGCGGAAAATCGGCCATGCGCACCCCTGCGGTGCTGACGGATTACTGCCTCAGCATTTGCAGTGGCGACTTCAATGAATGGGTGCGCAAGTGCGTGAGCATCGACATGCCCATGAGTTATGTGACCACGGGTGAGTATGAGATCTGGGAGTGGAACATGGGCCGCACGTTTAACTACGCCGAGATGGCCGCCCTCATCGCACCCCGACCCTTCATGGTCGAGCGTGGGCATGATGACGGCGTGGGCACCGATGAGTGGGTGAACTATGAGTATGCCAAAGTCCGCCGTTTGTATAACAAGCTCAAGATCGGCCAACTCACCGAGGTCGAGCACTTCGACGGACCTCATACGATCAACGGCATCGGGACCTTTGATTTCCTGAAGCGACACCTCGGCTGGCCCGAGGGAGCGACTCGCCGGAAAGAGGAACGGTGAGCCTCGGACCATACCTTTTGGACTGAATAAATGCACCTTTCTGGTGACTTAAGGGCACCGCTAGCTAATTCCCTGCGAGCCGTGATTGGCAATGTGAGAAAGGCGCAGCCCCTCTCCTGTTGCTTCTTGCGATTCAAAATCACAGCACTCGCCACAAAGAAAAGGGGTGGAAGGAGCGTAGATAATCTGACTTTCATGCCCTCTCAAAAAGCTACTTTTATCCTTCTCGCGTGTCTCACCTTTATTCCCGCTGCCACGCGGGCGGCTGAGATCCATTTCTCTCGCGATATCCGCCCCATCCTCTCGGAGAACTGCTTCTTCTGCCACGGTCCAGACGACAAGAAGAGAGAGGCCGGCCTACGCCTTGATGACGAAGCCTCTGCCAAAACCGAAAATGACGGCGTCACTGCGATCATCCCGGGCAACCCGGAAAAAAGCGCCTTGATCGAGCGACT
>CAMBPV010000219.1 GCA_945869695.1 Prosthecobacter debontii | reverse complement strand
GGGCGATGATGAAGCTCCCACACGTTTGCATCCCAGTCAGGGCGTCATCCCCGAAGTGCTCGGCACCTTTGTCGTCGCACGCTGGAATGATCCCGCCCATCTCCGCCGCATCGTCGATGCTCATCATGGCCAGATCGCGGCCATCGTGTTCGAGCCCATCATGTGCAACACCTGTTGCATGGAGCCCACGCCCGGCCTGATCTCCACTATCCGCGAGCTTTGTGACCGCGATGGAATGCTGATGATCGCCGATGAAACCATCACCGGCTTCCGCTTCGCCCCCGGCGGTGCTCAGGAGTATCTCGGCTTCACGCCCGATCTCACCATCCTCGGCAAAGCCATCGGCGGCGGCGTGCCCTTCGCGGCTCTTGTCGGTAAAAACTCGGCGATGCAAAAGATCATCGAAGGCAGCGTCGTCCACGCTGGCACTTTGAATGGCAATCCCCTCTGCCTTGCCGCCAGCAAGTGGTGCCTTGATCACATCATTGGTTTGGGCCAAAGCCACCCGCAAGTCGCCAACGACCTCGGCCAGCAACTCATGACTGGCCTGCGTGCCCTCGCGGATAAACATGACATCCCCCTCCGCCCTCAAGGCCCAGGCCCAGCCTTCCACGCCGTCATGCTCAAGCCCGGAGCCACCGAAGGTCCGATCAACGACTACCGCGACTACGTCCGCCGTCAGGACGCCCCACGCTGGACGCATCTGCGCACCTGCCTCCTCGAACAAGGCGTCCGAGCCATCGAGCGCGGTCTCTGGTTTGTGAGCCTCGCTCATCGCCAGCAGGACATCGACGAAGCCCTCGCCAAAGCCGATGTCGCCTTCGCCCAACACGCCGCCGGTTGGAAAGCTGCCTGACCAGTCATGAAGAAGCGTGTCCTCATCGCCGGCCTGTTCCACGAGACGCACACGTTTCTGGATGGAACCACGAGCCTCTTCGATTTCCAGATTCTGCGCGGTGAAGAGATGCTCCGATGTGAGGGTGACAGCTCCCCGCTTGGTGGGGTCCTCGCCAGTGCTCGTGAGTTCGGCTGGGAAGTGCTGCCCACCGTCGATTATCGCGCTCAACCAAGCGCCATCGTCGAAGATGGGGTGATTGAAACCTTCATCGCCGATCTGGTGAATCACTCCAAGCGGCATCTCGAAAATGGTGTCGATGCCATTTACCTCGTCTTGCATGGTGCCATGACGTCACAGTCGCTTCAAGATGTGGAAGGCGAGGTCTTGCAGCAGTTGCGATCTCTGCCCGGCCTCGCCGACGTGCCTCTGTTCGGCGTCTTCGACCTTCATGCCAACTTCACACCGCGCATGGCAGCACTGTCGCATTGCCTTGTCAGCTATCGCAAAAACCCACACACCGATGGTCGTGAAGCCGCCTGCCTCGCCGCGCAGCATCTTCAAGAGGCGCTGACCACAGGCATCTTGCCGAAGCAGCAATGTCTTGTCACGCCGATCATGTGGCCACCCACTGGCACGGCCACCGCGAATGATCCCATGCTTACCCTGGAAAGCATGGCTCGTGAAATGGAAGCACGTCCTGGCATCACATCCGTGAGTGTCGTTGCCGGATTCTCCTTTGCCGATACCGAGCACACAGGCGTCAGCTTTGTCGCCAGCGGCATCGATGACACAGCGGTTTCAAATTGCCTCCAACAGCTCGCCGACAAAGCCCAGGAGCTTCGTGAACTCGGCAACGTCACTGACCCACCGCTGGCCGGAGTAATGCCTCGGCTCGCTGCATTCAAAGAAGGCCTCACCGTTCTGGTCGAACCCTCCGACAACATCGGCGGCGGTGCTCCCGGCGATGGCACCGGCCTCCTGCGCGCCCTCATCGAATATGAAGTCGCCAACAGCGCCATCTGCATCACCGATCCCGTGGCCTCTGAAAAAGCCCGTGCGGCAGGCATCGGCTCTAAAGTCACCCTCAGCATCGGCGGTAAAGGAAGCCGACTCGATGCAGGCCCCGTCGATCTCGAAGTCGAAGTCATCTCTCTCAGCGATGGTCGCTTCGAGCTCGAAGACAAACAAAGCCACCTCGCCAGCATGTGTGGTGACCGTTTCGACATGGGGCAGAGTGCCGTCGTGCGCCACGCGGGCATCACCGTCCTCCTCACCAGCATCAAGACCCCGCCCTTCGATCTCGGCCAGTGGCGCAGCCAGGGCATCGAGCCCACGAAGCTCTGCCTCATCGCCGTGAAAGCCGCCGTTGCGCATCGTCGTGCCTACGATCCCATCGCCGCTCGCATGTTCTGGGTGGACACACCCGGCCCATGCAGCAGCAACCTCAAAACGCTGCCTTACAAGCACATCCGCCGTCCCATTTACCCGCTCGACTGAGTTCCACATTCGTCATTTGCCCTCCTCCACCATGCTCATTGATTGCCACAACCACCTCGGTGCCGACTTGCTCTTCTACCTGCACGGCGACTTCCCCTATTCACAGCAACTCACGCAGATGCAGCAGGAGGGCGGCGCACTCGGCATCACGCATTGGGTCGCGTTTCCGTTCGTTAGCTATGCCGCCATGGATGTCACCCAGTTCCGCAGTGGCGGCATTGGCTTTGGCAAAGGTGGCCTCGAAACGGTGCCTTATGCTTTTGAAAACCGACGCTTGCTTGAGGAATGCCAGAAGCTCTTCCCCGAAGAAGGCAAACGCATCCTGCCCTTCGTGATGGTCGATCCCATGCGCTGCACCGATGCGCAGGCTGCCGAGCTCATCAAGCTGCGCAGCGAATACCGCTTCCACGGCATCAAGATCCAAAGCACGATCATCCAGGCCGACATCAAACGCCTCGCGCATGAAGGCAAAGTTTTCCTCGATCTCGCTCGCGAGTGGGACGTGCCTTTCATCATCCACAGCAGCATCGCCAAAGATGATCTCTGGGCACAGGCACACGACATCATCGACATCGCCGAAGCCAACCCCGACATCCGCTTCTGCGCCGCCCATTCCTGCCGCTACGACAAAGAATGCCTCGACCGCATCCAGGCTCTTCCAAACGCTTGGTTCGACAACTCCGCGCACTGCATCCACTGCGTCGGTGCCGTCGATGACCTCGCCTACATCGCTCCACGCGAGCGCCGATTTGATTCCGACTACACGAATCCCGGTCGTGTCATCGCCGACCTCGCCGCCGCGTATCCAGACAAGTTCCTATGGGGCAGTGACTCACCCTTTTACAGCTATGCCGCCGAGATCAGCGGTAAGGTCGTGAAGCTCATCAGCACTTACGAAGCCGAGATGAAAGCCCTCAAAGCCGCAGGTGATGAAGTGGTGAACCGCATCGCCTGCACCAACACCCTCAACTACCTCAAGCTCCCCGATGAAAGCATTCTCTCTTGAGGGCCACGCCGCCCTCGTCACCGGCTCATCTCAGGGCATCGGTGCCGCCATCGCTCAGGGTTTGGAAGACTGCGGTGCAGCCGTCGTCAGGCATGGCCTGCAGGACATGCCTGGATTGGCCGCATACGTCCCATGTGACCTATCCGTCCCATCGGCTCCAGCAAAGCTCATCGATTCCGCCTTCGCTCTCCAGCCGACACTCGACACCCTCATCTGCAATGCCGGCAGCTTCTTTGATACACCTTTCCTCGAGATGACGGCCACCGAGTGGGAGCAGACGATCTCGCTGAATCTGCGCGCCACTTTCTTCCTCGCACAAGCCTTTGCCATAAAGCGCATCGCCCTCGGTGGTGGTGGCAGCATCGTCATCGTCAGCTCCACGAATGGCTTCCAAGCCGAGGCCGACAGCGTCGCGTATGACACCAGCAAAGGCGGCCTCGTCATGATGATTCGTTCGCTCGCGGTCTCCCTCGCACCGCATGGTATCCGCGTGAACGGCATCGCTCCTGGCCTCATTCGCACACCGCTCACCGGCACCTGGATGGAGTCACGCGCCGATGACCTTCTGAAGCACTACGAAAAGAAAATCCTCCTCGGCAAAGTGGGTCAGCCCTCCGACTGCGCCGGAGCCGTTGCCTTCCTTTGTTCGCCTGCCGCCAGCTACATCACTGGCGAGATCATCACCATTGATGGTGGCCTCACCACCGCTCAAATCGGTAAACCATGAGCACGCCCTTCTCTCTTCAAAATCGCGACATCTGGGTCATTGGCGGCGCGGGCTATCTCGGGCAGGAAGTCGTCAAACTGATGACTGAACTCGGCGCCACTGTTTTGTGCGCAGATCTACCCGGAAAGGCCCAGGCTGCTCCCGACGTCACGCCCGCTGATCTCGACGCAGCGGCCATCCCGGCGCTCGAAACCTTCATCGCGGATCAAATCGCGGCTCGTGGCGTGCCGCATGGCCTCGTCGTCATGACCTATGCCTCCACGGCCAAAAAGTTCGACGACCTCACCGCCGCCGATTTCGATCACGCGAACCATGGCAACCTCACCGCCACCTTCACGCTCGCCCGTGCCATCGGCAATGCCATGGCGGACCGTGGCAGCGGCAGCCTCGTGCTCTTTTCCAGCATGTATGGCGCCGTTTCGCCCGATCCGAGCATCTACGAGGCACCGATGAATCCGAACCCCGTTGAATACGGCGTCGGCAAAGCGGGCATCCAGCAACTCACTCGCTACCTCGCCGTGCACTACGGCCCGCGCGGCATCCGCTGCAACGCCATCAGCCCCGGTCCCTTCCCCAATCCTAACATCCAGCGCGACCAGCCCGCCTTCATCGAGCGCTTGAGCCAAAAGGTGCCGCTGGGCCGCGTCGGCCAGTCGCCCGAGATCGCTGGAGCCGTCGCCTTTCTCGTCAGCGATGCTTCCACCTTCATCACGGGTCAAAATCTCGCCGTCGATGGTGGGTGGACGGTTTGGTGAATACCTTCCCTGCCATGAGAACGCTGCTCTTCCTGCTCCTCGCCCTTTCGCTGCATGCGGAGAGCCTCCTCACGCTCAAGGTCGAGCCTTCCAAAGAACACCCGCGCAACTCCGAAGGCTCCTTTGCCACGCTAGCCTCGGGCCGCGTCATCTTCATCTACTCGCAGTTCTACGGCGGCAATGCCGATGAGAGCGCCGCACGCCTCGTGAAGATCCACTCCAACGATCAGGGCCGCACGTGGAGCCCACCCGTCACCGTCGTGGAAAACACCGCGGGCAACAATGTGATGAGCGTGTCGCTGTTGCGCCTCGCCAGCGGCAAGTTGGCGATGTTTTACTGCATCAAAAACAGTTGGATCGACTGCCGCCCTCACATGCGCTTCTCCACCGACGACGGCGAGACCTGGACCGAGCCCAAACTCATCCAGCAAGCCCCAGGCTACTTCGTTCTAAACAACGACCGCGTCATCCAGACCGCCAAAGGCCGCCTCATTGTCCCGCTCGCCTTTCATCGCTCACGTGGCACCGATCCGCACACGAGCAAATCGTGGGACGCCCGCGCCATTGCCACCTGGCTCTACTCCGATGACGAAGGCAGCACCTGGACCGAATCCTCAAGCTGGTGGGCTATGCCCGTGCGCAGCGGCAGCGGCCTGCAAGAACCCGGCGTCGTCGAACTCGCCGACGGCTCGATCTTCTCGTGGTCCCGCACCGATCAAGGCGCGCAATACGGCTTCCGCTCCACCGATGCCGCGAAGACATTCTCACCACCGGAACCCACTGAACTCAAATCCCCCAACGGCCCCGCCAGCATCAAGCGCCTGCCCAGCAGCAGTGATCTTCTCGCCATCTACAATGACCACTCTGGCATGTTCCCCTTCCCTCCAAAAAAACGCAATCCCTTCATCGCCGCCCTTTCCACCGATGGCGGCAAAACCTGGCCGCAGCGCAAGCTCATCGAAAGCGATCCCGACGGCCTTTACCACTACACCGCCATTCACTTCATCGGCGATGCCATGCTCATCGGCTACTGCGCCGGCGACAGCAAGGTCGGCGCGCTCAATCGCCTGCGCATCCGCCGCATCACATTGGATTGGCTGCGACAGCCATAATTTCGCTTTAGCTCACACGCGACGCATGAAGCACAGCATCAAACTCATTACCGCCCTGCTGCTTGCGCCGTTGGTTTTCCTTCACTCCGCCGAGACGCCGACTGCCAAGCCGGTCCCCAGTGGAGAATTCGTGACGATCCACCCGGCTTGCACCGACATCACGCACGATTCGCC
>CAMBPV010000218.1 GCA_945869695.1 Prosthecobacter debontii | reverse complement strand
GCAAAGGAATGGGGGCAATGGAATGATTTGAATCAGACTCAGTCAGGATTTCTAAATTCCTTTGCCCCCATTCCCTTGCCAACAAGCCTTATCCATCGGTTTTGATTGAACTGCCATAATCAGTTGTTCATTTCATGCGTAAGCCCTGGGGTGCGGGTAGTTCACGAAACCGGAGGCGCAGATCACGGGCGCATCACAGATCAAAAATCTTGTGCCCAGCAGATCCGTCGAGAAAAAGACGGTTGCGAATTTTGCGGGTGCAAGATGAAGGTGCAATACCAGAGGTGCGCCGGTGGCGTCATGCGTTGTCATGCGCGTGCTGAGGGCAACTTCGTTGCGCAACGAACTGACTGCTTCGGCATAAGGCGCTCTCTGTCTGCGCTCACCGGTTGACACGTGTAGCGGGTTGCCATGAATAGCTCGTCTGCCCCTTCTCCACTCACCACTCCTTCTCAAGTTGAACCCCCAGCAGAAAACAATCTTTGGACCGTCGACGACGTCGCCAGATACGCTCGATGCAGTGTTCGGCACGTGACCACGCTTCGCGAGCAGGGCCTGCCTTATCGCAAGCTGGGTCACCTCGTCCGATTCAGCCCCGAGGCAGTGAAGCGGTGGTTTGAGGATGCTTGATCTATTTCAGTTCGCTCGCAGTCCTCCAAGTAACCTCGCACAGAAAACTGGTATGCTGGCATTCACGCAGTGGCTGACTTGAGCAGGCGTGAGGCTGCGTCCACCATGTCCTGACGAATGGTCATGCGGATGAAACGGGTGTCTGCTGATTCTCCGGGCGCAGCGGATCCGAGCACGAAGTGACTGGCTTTGACCGGGCCGGGTGAGGTTTCATTGGCGAAATGCTCGCGTAGCGTGAGCAAGGCATCCGTGCAGGCGGGATTGCCGAGTCGAACTTCCTCCGCGAACGCATTGATGGCGACGTCGGTGCCGCCATCGTAATGCAGGATGGTGTAGAGGATGTCGAAGGCGTCCTTGGGCTGCTGGCGGCCGCAGAAGGCACGGAGTTTGAGTGCGAGGAAGGGACCGACTTCGCAGACGCGGGCAGTGAGCCTTTGCTCCGCGCCATGCAGGTCCACGCCAGCGATGGCGACCTGTCGTGCGGTGGCAAGGGCGCGATCCACGCCGGGCATGATGCTGGCGGTGATGTCCTCGACCTGTGCGACACCCGTGGTATGGGGGGCGTGCTCGACGAGGAAATCCACGGGGACGGTGATGTCACCGATGGCTTTCTCGAGGCGGGTTGGCTGCGTGGCGTTTGCCTTGAAGCCCTGGCCCCGCAGTTCCCAGAGAAGGCTGCCGTATTGGCCGGAATCAGTGGCGAGTGCGATGCCGAGATCCACATCGAGCGTGGCCGGACGCGGGAGGGAGCGTGGCGTGGTGAGGTCACCGCAGAGATACTTCGGCACGAGCCCGCCGATGAGCACAAGGTCGCCGTGCCACCGGCCAAGCCCGGCCCACACGGTGAGGAAGGCGGCTTCCGCGAGGGCGGCATGGTGCGGGTCATACTCGCCGTAGGTCTCGTATTTCATGGCCTGCAAAAGCGGTTCGATTCTCGGAGCGCGGCGGCGGCTTCGGGGCCGCGCAGACCCGTGCGCTGGAGGTCGAGGTAAATTTGCGCGTCGGTCGTTAGCGTCAGTCCAGACTGGGTTTGTGTTTCATCCAGGAGTCCTTCGTCGTCGGGTATGTGCAGCCAGAGTTTTCCTCCTTCGGATACCTGGCGGAGGCCAAGTGAATCGAGGGTCGCTGCCTCGGGCAGCCGGGGGACATAGGCTGAACAGAGCACAGGCTCGGTGAAGGGATGACGCGACCAAGCCGCAATCCATTGGGTGAAGGCGATGGGAACGGCTTCGCGATGCGCCCAGTCTTGCAGGCGATTGGCCAGTTCGACGGGTGATCCAATGAAGCCAGCGTAAAGTGTCGTGCGGGTGCGTTTCGCGAAGTGATCGGATTCGACCCACTCATCTAGTAATGCGAGAAGATCGCGCAGACGGAACTCGCGGGCGCTGATCTTCTCGGCGAAACCTTGGCTGATGAGGTGCTGGACGATACGCGACACCAGGCCAGAGCTGGCTTTGGTGTGCAAGACGATCTCAGCCTGCGTCCACGTGCGCTCGCGGTTGGTGAGCAGGCAGCGGACGATTCTGGCGCTCTTGCCAACGAAGATGTTTCGCGGCTCCAGTTCGTAACTGAACGAGCGACCGGGCAGTGGGCGGCGATCCACCAGCAAGCCCGGCGCGCGCAGCCATGCGCGACCATTGAGGTCAATGGTGGCGATGCGATGCTGCTTGCAGGCTTCCAGCATGCGGTTGGACAACTCTGGGGTGACGAGTAGCACTGGCGTGCCTTGCGTCGGCTTCAACGATTCCAGCCAAGGGAGGCTTGGCTTGAGTTCATAGACGGGGTGGAACGCAATCCTTTGGCTATCGAGCTCCAAATCAACATGTTCCAAGCGTTGATCGCCAGTGCCCGGTGGTAGATGCCAGCGTAAATCAGGATCCTCGGGCAGGAACTCCCGGAAGTGGAGTGCCAACTCGCTTTCGTGGCGGATAATTGCGCTTTTACTGGATTGTATTATTTTCACTTCCTGGTAAAAATAGAGTTTTCTAGTAAAAAAGCGAGCATATTCTCACTGAAAACCAGCTTTTTCACTCTTTGGTAAGAATTCTCAATTTGAGTGAAAATCTTCGTCCGTCAAAGCGGCCAAGGCTGGACAATCAATGTCTGCGTTCACCTCTCCTCAAACCTCCCGATCTTCACCCCCATCGCCTCCAGCAGCACTCGTTTCATCTGCCGGTTTTTACGTCCACAGGCTTTGATGCCCGGGAGACTCTGGAGGATTTGCCGGCGGAATCAAAAAACCATCCTCGCGTTCTCAAACTCCGTCTTGAACTCCTCTGCCACGAAAAGAAGTGGGATAAGGTGACTACACGGACCTGCGGAATCGATCATTTATCCTTCAGTCTCCGGAAGACCAAAGCTTCACCAAACAGGTTGCCCCAGTCCGTCCCGGGGGCCTCAAGGAGTCGCTTTACTTCGGCGGGTCCTTTGTCTTTGACGCCATCACCGCCGAGGGAGCGAACCTTCATCCCCGGTCCCGTTGGGTCTTTCTCGATCCACAGCAGCGTGTAGCGCTCAGCATCGGCCTTTGGCAGACCGTCATTGAATGAGGCAAGCAGTCTCAATTGCAGGAGTGTGTGGCCTTGGACCTTTAACAATTGTGCCTCATAGAAGAGGGAGCCTTTTTCAGCGGAGGGGTGATTCAAGACATAGCGATCATCATCGAGAGATGCACACACGGCGAATTCCATTTCCCGGGGATCCCCATTCTCCCCTTCGCTTGCCCACACACCGTTAAGATCTGGATCAATCTTCGAGAATCCTCGCTCAAACACAGGTTCCTTGAAAAGACACCCGGTCAGGGAACTCACCAGCACAGCAACGAGAACAAATGGGCTCAGTGTTTTCATGGTGGTGATTATTGCTCATCATGGGGAGGAAAGCCATCATCATTCCAAGCATGAATTGCGGTATCATGTGCCGCTTCTGGCCTGGATCCAATGGTGCGAAGCGGAACAATGAGGTTCGCGGTGCCTCCTTGACGATAATTAAAAACTGACTCAACGCTCTATTTCACCGTGAATTTGATGACGTTGAATCTGCCTCCATCAGGCATTGGTGTCTCTGTGTAGCGATAGCCGACCTGAGGATCTGTGGTTTGAGCGATGAATTTCCAGAGCGGATTTTGAAATGGGGCAAAGACAAGATGAACCCCGGGAAGGTAAAGGGGTCAAACAGAGCATGAACATATTAGGTCTCGCACTTGGAATCGTTTCCTTCCTCATCTTTGTCGCCTTGGCATTTTTCGATGTGATCTGCGCTGAGAGTCGTGGCTACGAGTCTCGGCCGTATCGCAAGAAGCAGCGCCACTCCCGTGTGTGATCAGAACTTATTTCACGCTCGTCAGTTCCTTAATCCGGATGTTTCGAAATTGAACCAGCGAGGCACCCCATTCTCCGTTCCTCCTCTCGGGATGAAGCTGTAACGCCAGCGGTCCCTTTCGTGGAACTCCGGGTAGCTGGGCGTCGTCGATGATGAGCTTGTCGTTGAGGGTCACTGTCAGCCTGTCGCCTTTCATCACGATATGAAACGTGTTCCACTCTCCGATCGGCTTGTCCGCTTTCACCTTCGGCGTCACACCAGCATGAACCTTCGCATCAAAGGATGGATCGGTCCGATAGCCCCACACCTCGCCAGAGCCGACCGGCCAGCACCAGATGTTTACCTGTGATTTATGCTGTCCTCGAAGGAAAACACCTGAGTCAGTATTCGGTGCAGTGACGACGATCAGGTTGCCAGAATCGTCCTTCTTGAAACTACTATCGGGCAAAATGATCCGCGCCTTCTTGTTCACGAAAGGACTCTCCTTGATGCGCCAGTCAACCCACAGCTCGAAGTCGCCGTATTCCTTCGTGCTCCATAGGTTCCGGTCGCCCTTATCATCGCCCTGGGGATTGCAGTCAATGACACCATCCACGACGCTCCAATCGTGATGATCGGGCTGTTTCGTGGTCCAGCCATTTAGATCCTTCCCATTGAAGAGCGACACGAAACCTTGCTGTGAGTCGGTGCTGGGTTCCGAGTGAGCAGAGCCGAGACCGAGCGAGACGATGAATAGAGCTTTGAGGACCGGGTGATTCATGACCGATGTTCACGGCTTCATTCCCGGTTGGCAAAGTGAATATCAAAAGCAGGCTGATCGCTCGAAGTAGCCACGCTCGGTCGTCACTCTTTAGGCTCGGCTGGCTTCGGGTGCCTCGTGAGCTCCAAGAGACCGTATTCTCCTTCTTCCACATCAACCTCGGTCCCTTCGCCGAAGCTCTCGAAGAATGCCATGGTGCCTCCAGCGCATTCTTTCAGGTCATTCATGATCTCGGGCGTCGCTTCCATCCGCTTGAAAATTGGGCATCCGGGAAACTCAGCGAGACATTGATCCCACAGGTCTTGTTCTTCTTTTGAGAGCGACTGGCCCAACCATTTTTTAATTCTCGAACCAAAGAGGGCGATCACCTCATGTTTCGCTACTCGCGTCAATGGGTGCAGGTCTTTCGCACCCTCGTCCTCCCAGTAGGGTCCGGAGAAGGGGATATACATGAACGATCCGCGACTCGACGGATCGTGTTTGAGTGCCTTCAAAAATCGGCGGGTGGATGCATTCAATTTCATGACGTTCATTTGGTTTTGGACTCGAATTGCGCGTAAAGTTCCTGCGGCGCTTCAGCGAAATACTTGAGGAGCGCAGGACACAGCCAGCCTTCCCTATCGAGCTGCGGACAGTGATACCAGTTGCCGCCATATTCCGGACGACGCCATTCCAGCTTCATCAGGTGTCCAGGAAAGGGTGTGGGCGAGAACAGAAGGCGGAAGCCCTTGTGGGCATCGGGAATGTCCTTCACGAAATGGTCGATCATGGTGTCGATACCGGCTACAAAAGGCTCACGAACAAGTCCGGTTGTGGCGTCATCAAACACCCACTGACCTTCGTAACGGTAGGGGGCAAGAATCTGGATGGCGTTCATAGAGGGCGGATGGTTTTGGGGTTCATGACGGGCCTGCAAAGCACGTGATTTTTAGTTCGCGATAGTATGCAGCAAGATGCCGCAAAAGCCGTCGATTTAAGTGCAGATTGAGCGCTTAAAACCATTGACTTATGCGGGGTTAGTCGTGCCATTTTATGAACTTATTTTGCCACTTTTTAGCACCGCTCAGAGCGCTGTTATTCGGCCTTGCTTTTGGGCCAGTAAAGGTTCCAGAAAATAAGAAACTTGCGTATCCAGAATCGCCAGTAAAACCGTCTGACGCTGATGCTCCGATACTCAACGAGCGGGAGAGCGGGAGGGGGGCTCCACCTCAAGCTCACCTCCCCCCAAGCCCCCCGATCTTCACCCCCATCGCCTCAAGCAGCACTCGTCCCATCTGCCGTGTTTTTTCGTCCGCAGGCTTCGGATGAGGGTATCCGTTAATCCCAGCCCCCTCAGTCCAATCCTTGACAGGCGCTCGATCTACATCGGCACCACGGCTGTTTGGGCGAGCGCTTGGCGGATCTTGGCTTGCTCGGCGGCCCAGGCTTTGGGGGTGAGGCGGTGGGCGCTTCGGTTT
>CAMBPV010000217.1 GCA_945869695.1 Prosthecobacter debontii | reverse complement strand
CCGCAAAGAGCGGCGGTGAAGCAGTGGGTGAAGCGTGTGCCCTCAGCGGCGAGTTTGTCGATGTGGGGTGTCTTGTAGTTGTCGGCTCCGTAGCAGCCGACGTTCCCGATGCCGAGATCATCCGCGAGGATGAAGATGATGTTGGGTTTGGTCGCAGCGTGACTGGGGCCAGGAAGAACAAGGAGAGCCAAGAGGCAGGTCAGCAGGGTTCGCATGATTTGAATGATTTGAATGATTTGAATGGGATGAAGTGGATCAGTGGAGCTATTTCACAAACAAGAGCTGGAAGCGCTTGCTGGGCGAGTCTTCATACTTGGCGATGACAGCCTCGTAGCCGTCGCCTCCGTAAGCGAGGGTGGCTTGGCGGAAGATGGGCATGAACTCGGACTCGTGCTTGTCTTTGATCTGCGGCAGCGTCCACGGCTTCGGCGGCACGTCGGCGTAGGGCAGCATGAAGTCGATGGCTTTGCGGATGCTGCGGCCGTCTTCGGCGGTGAAGTTCCAGAGATCGACTCCGACGTGCTCGCCGAGTGTGGCGAGTTCGGTGAGGGCGAAGAGGTTGAAGCGTGAGTAGCTAAAGGAGGTGGTGCGGTCGAGTTCCAGCGGCTGTTTGCCATCCGGCTCGATTTGCACGGCGATGCGGCGCTGTTTGGCTTCTTCGAGGATGCGCTTGGCGGGGTCGATGCGACCGATCACGAGCGCGATTCGCACAGCCTGCACGTCGTAGAAGGTGCCGTGGTTGTTTTTGGCGCGGTGCTCGTCTTTGCCGGGTTCGCTCTGAATGAGCCAGTCGTGGTAGGTGCGCAGCCATTCCTTGAGGGCTTTTTGGTCGGCTTTGGGCCAGGCTTTGGATTCAGCGAGCAAACCCAACGCATCTGCGGCGACGGAGAGGTGCAGAGCTTCGAGGATGCCGGTGCCGCGTCCATCATTCACGCCCATGATGGCCTGTGCATACTTCAGATGCGGATTCATGCGCGTGGCAGGATCGAGGAACCAGACGCGGGCTACTTTGGCGGCACCTTCGGCATACGTTTCATTGCCGGTGAAGTAGTAGGCCAGCGCGAGAGTCTCCACGTTGTCGCCCATGACCTTGATAGCAGGGCTGTCGTTCGCTTTGGGATCACGGCTCTCGGGATTCGCTTTACCGTCATGCCGCACATAAGGCAGGCCGTCCTTGGTGTCGGGATTCGGCCAAAAATAGGGCGCGAGGCTCATGTAGTCATGCTTGTCGCCACTGGGTGGGAGCTTCTCTTTGCTCATCACCGAGGGCGCTGCTTCAGCCAATGCTTTGTCGGCATCTTTGACAAGTTTATTGAGGGCCTTGGTCAATGACTCATCACCAGTGGCCAGTTTTTCCTTCGCTTTGATCAAGCCCCCCGGTTTGGCGCTGAAATAGCGAGGCGTTGGCTCCGCGGCTCTCGCGAAGGTGCAGAGGCAAAAGAGACTCAGGAGGAAAAAGAGGTGGTGTTTCATCAAGAGTGAGGATGGATCGCTGGATTGGGTTTTGCAGGCATTCAAAAACGGATCTCACTTGCCCTGCCTCAGATACTCGTCATACGAGAGTAGACCCTCCTCGACGACGAGGCTGATGGTTTCTGGGGGGCTGGCTTGCGCCGCGCTGACTACCGTGGGAGGGATGAGGGGTATCATAAGTCGAACTAGGGGGATGAAGTGACGTGAATCTGAGATAAGGTTGGCTCTTTCGCGAGATGAAACAGCATTAGTCGCTGCTCAGCGTTTTGAGGAAAGCGACGAGTGCGCGCTGGTCGGCAGCGCTGAGTTGCAGGCCGCCTTCGGGGTGCTTCGCGAGATTGGGGTCGAGCGTGGGGCTGCGGTGGATGCCGGTGCTGTAGTGGGTGACTACTTCCTCCAGCGTGGCAAAGCGACCGTCGTGCATGTAGGGGGCGGTGCGGGCGATATTGCGCAGGCTTGGCGTTGCGAACTTGTTGCGGTCGGATTCTGTCTTCGTGATGCGGAAACGGCCCGGGTCTTCGGCGTTCGGGGCGAGGCCGTTGTTGTGAAACTGGTGGTCGCTCAAGAGAGGCCCGCCGTGGCAGTGGAAACAGTCTGCGCCGCGCTGGCCGGTGCGTGGGTCGAACTCGGTCATGAACAATTCGAACCCGCGCTTTTCGTCGTCGGTGAGTGTCTCTTTTCCACGGAGAGCCAGGTCAAACTTTGCCTCATAGGCTGTGAGGGTGAGAAGGAACTGTTCCAGCGCCAGTCCGAGCTTCTCCGCGGTGATGTCTGGCGTGCCAAAGGCTGCGGTAAAACGTGGCGGATACGTGGCGTCTGCGGTGAGTTTCATGCTCACGCGGTCGATCGTTTCGTCCATCTCAGAGTGATCCTCGATGGGCATGAGCGCCTGAGCGCGTAGGGAGGGCGCGCGACCGTCCCAGAAAAAGCTCTTCTTCCAAGCGAGGTTGAAAAGAGGCATGGAGTTGCGCGTGCCGTTCTGCCCGCGCACGCCGCGGCTGAAGCGGCGCGAGTCGGTGAAAGCGATGGTCGGGACGTGGCAGGAGGCGCACGAAAGCGAGCCATCGCGCGAGAGAGCGGTCTCGCTGAACAGCGCCTTGCCGAGCGCGACACGTTCCTCTATGAGCGGATTGTCGCGTGGCAAGTCGGGCATGGGAAAAGTGCCGCTCATCGTGAAGCGATACGGCGTGAACTTTGCCGGCAAGTAGAGCGGCTTCACCGGCGATGGCTGGCTGATCGCAGGCGCGGCGGAGAGGACCTGCGTGACACGGAAAGCACCGGGGAGATTGGCCGCGAGCGCGGCGGCGACAGGATCGCCTTCGCGCGAGTGCGTTGCTGCGCCGTCCTTTTCAAACGAGAGCGGACGTGGCGCGTTGAGCAGTGTGCCGAGATCAAAGTCGAGCAGCAACGCGCCGTCGTGCGTGAGATCAAGCGGAGCAGCGAGGCTGATGCGCGTGCGGTTTGGATTGCGCGCGAGATGGTGCGCGTAGCCTTTCAGTTCCGATGCACCCGTGCGGTAGTGACCCTCGATGGCGAGAAAGATGTAGCCCGTCTGCCAGCTCCAGTGAAGGCCGTTGAGATTGGGATTGAGCGGATGATCAGCGGGGATCTTCGCCGGGTCCGCAGTGTTCGCCTTCGCATCCGGGCCAAGGTGGAAACGCAGCGCGCGATACTTCCCCTCCGGCACTCCGTCGAGGCGGACGACCGTGCGCCGCTTCCCCGCATCCATCCACGCGTCACGACCCGGCACTTCCACCCAAACCCCATCATCGCGTTCGATGGCAAAGCCGCTGAGTAGATAACTGAGCCGCGTGACCGACAGCGTTTCGCCTGCGGCATTCTGGTAACGCAGCGAGTCGAGCAGCAATGGATCTCCATTAAAGGTATGTCGCACCGTAAGCTCCAGCGCGGCACCAGATGCCGTCTGGATGGAAAGCGAGACAGCGATCAGAGCGAGGGCAGGCAACATTCGGAAGCGGTTGGTCATGGTCGTCTGTTTCCTTTCGGTCCACCTTTTCCACCTTTTCCTTTGGGGCCGCTGCTGGCTCGCAGTGGTGGCAAAGACTTCTTCAACTCATCCAGCTTGGCGGTCAGTTGGCGGGCACGCTCGGCTTCCTTGGCGTAGAGGTCCTTCGTTTCGCCGATGTCGGAGCGCAGGTTGAAGAGCGAGAGATTGCCGGTGGTCCATTCGATGAGTTTCCACTCGCCGTCGATGAGCGCGGTGTCGGTGGAGGCGATGAGGAAGGGCTCGCGAGGCATGGTTTTGCTGGTTTGCAGCGCGGGCCATTGGCTGGTGCCATCGAGCTTCGAGTTGGCGGGCAGATTGACTCCCGCAGCCGCGGCGAGGGTGGGAAAGAGGTCCTGCGCCGATAAGGGCTGCTGCGAAAGGGTGCCTGCGGGAAGCTTACCGGGCCAGCGCATGACGCAGGGCGTGCGAATGCCGCCTTCATAGACCGATTCTTTGCCGTAGCTGAGTGGTTCATTGCTGCTGCTGCGTCGCGGTGCGCCGTTGTCAGAGCAAAAGACGACGAGGGTGTCGTTGCGCATTTTTTGCGTATCGAGCGCGGTGAGGATGCGGCCGATGCTGGCATCGAGGGCGTCGATCACCGCCGTGTAAAGGTTGCCTCGATGTTTGGACACGAGTTCGTCCGGCGCGGCGAGCGGGAAATGCGGGGCATTGAAGGCGACTTGCATCAGGAAGGGCTTCCGCGTGTCCCGCTGCTTGATTTGGCGAATCGCCTCGTCGGCGAGCAAATAGGTCGAGTAGCCTTCTTCTTCGAGCGTCCGGCCATCGCGCTGCCAGTCGATGCGCTCGCCGCGCTGGCCGGTGTGCTTGAAATAATCGATCTCCGCACCCATGAAGCCGTAGAAGTGATCAAAGCCGTGCTCCTGCGGCGGATGAACGCTGCCGAGGTGCCATTTGCCGATGAGCGAGGTTTCATAGCCTGCGGCTTTGAAGGTCGCTGGCAGCGTGATCGTGGCTTTGGGGATGCCTTCCTGGCCTGGACCGATGATATTGGCGAGACCAAAGCGTCGCGGCATCTGGCCTGTGAGCAAAGCGGCACGCGAGGGGCTGCAAACGGGATAGGTGTAGTAGCGCTGAAGCTCGGTGCCTTCCTTGGCCAGGCGGTCAAGGTTCGGTGTGCTCACGCTGCGTGAGTGAAAGCCGACGCCGTTCCAGCCCAGATCATCGGCGATGAGGAGAAGGACGTTTGGGGCAGCATGCAGCGATGAAAAGCTCAGTGCCGCGACGATGAGTGCGCAGAGCGTTTTCATGGAAAGTCAGATAGGAAAGGATTGAAGGGGCGAGGAGGCGGTGGTCCGCCTTTGGGCGGTCCTTTGCCCTTCGCTCCGCCTTTCGCTGCGCCTGGACCTCCGCGACGACCGGGGCCGCCACCGCCTTGTTGCGTGGCATCGCAAACGTTCGCATCGCCCAGCTTGGCGGTGCCGAGAGCGCCTTTGAAGCCGCTGACGAAGTAGGGCCAGCTATTGCTCGCATGGTAGTGGTAGCCGAGGCCGTCATGCTCGTGGCCGTTGACGGCATCGAGGTTCTTCGGCGCTTTGCCATCAGCTTCCGTGGGGCCACGCACGGGGAAGCCATCGAGCGCGAAGCCGACGATCTTGCCCGACTTGTCATCCGCCAGCACAGACGGCGCACGATGGTAGTGATACTCATGCCCGAAGCCGGTGTGGCCGCCGTGCGGATCGAGCGGCGCGATGTTTTGAAACGCGGTGATGCGATGCACCGGCTCCGGCGGGAAAAAGCGCACCCCATTCGTGCTGATGCCCACGCCTGAACGCGGCGAAAACGTGGCCTGTCTCAGCAGGGTGAGCTGTGGCAGCGGTTTCGGGTTCTTTGGCAGGAAAATGGTGACGATCTGCTCCTGCGGCGGCAGCTCAATGACCGAGTTTGTCACGCCGTCCTGCTTCGCCTGCTCAAAGGTCCAACCACCCAGCTCCGCACGCGCCACCTTGTCGAACTCCGAGCGATCCTTCGTGCGATGCACCGTGCCGTCCGCGTCAAACATGCTCCACCCGCGTGAGTTGAGCCGCTTCAAGTAGTCGCCATCCACGCGATAGAGTTTTTTATCGATGGTGTCCTCCCAGTAGCCTCCTTTGTCCTGAATCGTCTTCGGTGCCCAGGGGCCCGTTTCGTGATCGTAAGGCAATGAGCGCACAACGATCTTATAAACCGTGGCCTTCGAGCCATCGCTGAGCGTGCCTTCCATCTCGGTGATGGGCTTGACGAGCGCACGTTTGTTGAACAACGACGGCAGGTCGATGGACTGAGCGGATAGTGCGGATGCACACAGCAGGAGGGTGAATGCGATGCGTTTCATGAGAGGAGCCTATTGCCCGGTGTAGGCAGGTGAAAAGGTGGCAATGCCTGTGCGCGTGAGCTTGTAAAAGCGCTTCGTGTTGTTAGCAGGCGAGGCCGCACCGCTTTCGATGAGCGTGGTTTGTGTGTTGCCCGCAGCAGCGGAGACGCTCGTGGCTATGGGCGTCCAGGTGCTGAGATTGGTCGATGCTTCGACCTGGTAGGTGCCGCCTTCGAGACTGCTCCAGGTGAGCGTGACATCACCACGGGTGGGATTCACTGCCGGGCCGCCGTTCCACGATTCAGCGATGGCCGGGCCGCCGGTGAAAAGCGTGGTGACGCTTTCGGTGATGCTGCCAGTTGGGACACGACCGCCAGTGCGGTTACCATACCAGTAGCGGCCGATGGAGAAAGGAAACGCGGGGGCTCCGG
>CAMBPV010000216.1 GCA_945869695.1 Prosthecobacter debontii | reverse complement strand
CCGGCCATCCAATCAACGAGACCCCGACGGGGATCCTGCCCACTGATGTAGGGCATCTCAGCGGCGTCGGGAGGCTTAGGCGTCATGACGGCTTCGGTTACAGGATGCACCACGCCCGGGCCTCCCGGCGCATACCAGACAAACTCAGGTTCACCGGAGATGGGAGCCGAAATCCCCTGCCCTTTTCTCTTCATCTGCCCAAAAAAGGCAGCGAGCTGAAAGTAGTCCTCCTGCGTCCATTTTTCGTTGGGGTGGTGATGGCAGCGGGCGCAGTCCATGCGGATTCCCAGGAAGATCTGACTGACAAAAGCGCTGGCGTCAGCCGGCTCTCGTTTGTCTCGAAATAGTGCAGCAGGCCCGAACTCGTGCGTGCTGCCCTGGGCCGTGAGGAGTTCACGAACCATGGCGTCGTAAGGCATGTTTCTGCGAAACGCATCCCGCAACCAGGCGTCGATCAAAAGGACAGGCTTCACCCCAACACGCGATGGATTTGGACGGATGAGATCACCCCAACGCACCGCCCAATGATCGGCATAATTGGGGTGTTCAAGGAGTTCATTGATCAGCCTCTCCCTCTTGTCGGGACGATGATCCGCGAGAAACCTTTTGGCCTGATCGACCGAGGGCAGAATCCCAATGGAATCCAGCGAGGCACGCCTCAGGAACTCCTCATCCGAGCAAGTGGCAGATGGAGCGATGCCCAGTTTTTTCAGCCGCGCATAGACGAGACTATCGATCTCATTGTTCACCGGCAACTGATCATAAAGATCATCCGGAAGTTTTTTGTCCGCAGGGATTGTGACCCGGGTCACATCCACCATTCCCATGTAAGTGGTGACCACCACCCCTTCCCCACTCACGGTGCCGGCCTTCACCACTCCCGATTCATCCACGGAGGCGGTCTCCTTGTCGTTTGAGCCGTAATTTGTGAGCCTCGTCACATCGCGCTCAGAGCCATCAGAGAATCGAGCTATGACCTTGAGCTTTTGAGTCGAACCCTTGGTGTAACTCTTCTCGCGCGGATCGACCGTGATACTGGCGAGGCGAGGCTCATCAGCCTCTCCAAACGGCACGCCCGCCCGAATCCAATCAAGCACGACTTGATAACCTTCCGAACCCACGGCAAGACGAGCGCCTCCTTCATGCGGCACCTCCCCGGTGGCCTTCTTCAGCAAGAGGCTGTTTTCAGGCGAGGCCAGAAAAAGGCGTCGGCCCCGGTCGTCCTTCACGATCTCATTGTAGTCATGCCTTGGATCGTAAGCGAAAACGGAGAGCTTAAAGTTGTTCTGCCCCTCAGGTTTGGAATGGCAGGTGCCCATGTTACATCCCGCTTTTGTGAGATGAGGCAGGACGTCATTTACAAAACTCACAGGCCGCACCTCTGCGCCGTGCACCGACATCCAGGCATGAAGCGAGGCCAAAACGGTCACAGCCGTTCGAAGCGATTTCCAATTACATCTCGGCATCCTGAGCATGGGACTATCCAAATAGGTTCAGATACCTACGCAGACCGATCCGCAGTCTTGCTCCGTTCAACGACCAGAACCTAGATGATGCCAAGGCTGCGCAGCGTCTTATCCAACTCCGCTGTCTTTGCAGCATCCATGGGAACGAGCGGCAAGCGCAACTCCGGACCCACGTGCCCTGCCAAAGTCATGGCCGTTTTGATCGGGATCGGGTTGGTCGAGAGCTTCAGGAAGGCAGCGAGGAGGGGATAATACTTCTGGTGAATCGCCAAGGCACCAGCGTAGTCACCTTTGAGCGCAAGCTTCACGAGATCCGAAATCTGACGCGGGATGATGTTAGAGGCCACACTGACCACACCCACGCCGCCCACCGACATGAAAGGAAGAGTCAGAGAATCGTCGCCTGACAAAATCTCGAAGCTAGCTGGGAGCACTTGCTTCATTTGGCTCACACGTTCGGGATTTCCACCGGCCTCCTTAATGGCACAAATGTTCGGGCAGATTTGATTCAGCTTCACGATCGTATCAATGCCGATCTCGATCCCACACCGACCGGGAATGCTGTAGAGCATGATTGGCAGTGTCGTAGCCTGCGCCACTTGTTTGAAATGCTCGAGCAGGCCCTCCGGTGATGGCTTGTTGTAATACGGCGCGACTTGGAGAATGGCAGTCGCTCCCGCATCCTGTGCGGCCTTCGTGAGTTCCACCGCCTCGCGCGTCGAGTTTGAACCGGTGCCCGCCATGACGATTCCACGACCTCTCGCAAACTGAGCGGTCAACCGAACGACACGCACGTGCTCATCGTGGTCCAGGGTGGGTGATTCACCCGTCGTTCCGCAAGGCACGACACCGGTGATGCCGTTCTCGAATTGAAAATCGACCAACTTATGAAGCGACTCTTCATCGATCTCACCGTTTTTAAAAGGGGTGACAATGGCAGTGTGGGATCCGGCAAACATAAGAGGAGGTTTTTATGGAAAAAGGGGAGCGCGCAGGTCTCAGATCAAAGGGAAACGGTTCCTTCAAAGACAAAGTCAGCAGGACCAAAGAGGGTAACGTTCTCGTAGGCGTGGGCACTAGCCTCTACAAATCCAACTTTCAGGGTATCTCCGCCCTTCACCTTCACCGGGATCGGAGCAGCGGCACCCGAAAGCTCATGATGAATAAGCCCGCATGCCACCATGCCCGTACCACAAGCCAGCGTTTCATCTTCGACGCCGCGCTCATAAGTGCGGATGGCGATGCCGCCCGTGTCCAGGACCTTTGCGAAATTGGCGTTCGTCCCGCGAGGAGCGAAGGCTGCGTGATAGCGCAAGCCAGCACCGAGTTTCCGGACATCCACTCCGTCCAGATCATCGACAAAAACGACCGCGTGAGGAACACCTGTATTGACCGAGTGAACCGTCAACTTTTCACCTGCCACGTCGAGAGTTTGATTCAAACTCAAGCCATGAGGCGTGCTCATGTTGATCCGCACCTGATCACCTTCAAACTCGGCGGAAATCATGCCGGCCAAGGTCTCAAAACGGAAGGACTGAAGAGCGTTTTGATGAAGCAGGTTCACAAAGCGACCGAAACAGCGGGCACCATTTCCACACATTTCAGCCTCGCCACCGTCGGCATTGTAATACCGCATTTTGAAATCGCCGCCGCTCGTCGCTGGCTCCACGAGCAGGAGTCCATCCGCGCCGATTCCGCGATGCCGATCACAAAGGCCTTCAATCTCCGCTCCGCTTAGGGAGATCGAGAGATCACGATTATCGAGCATGACAAAATCATTGCCCGCGCCGTTCATCTTCCAAAAATGTAGTGTTTTGCTCATCCTCGTCTCCTTGGCATTACACAGACTTCACCGCATCGACAAGCGGTTTCACAAAAGCACCCACCCGGTCGGCCAAATCCGCATCCTTGCCGTGTTGGTGAACCAGTTTCACGATCGCACTGCCCACCACCACGCCATCTGCCATTTTGGCCACGGCACCGGCTTGATCAGGACTGGAAATGCCGAAGCCCACACAAACGGGCACCTTCGTGGCCGAGTGAATCAAATCCACCTGCTCTGCGATTCCCGTAGCAATCTCGGCCTGCGCACCGGTCACGCCTTCACGAGACACGTAATACACGAAGCCCTCGGCAGAGCCTGCAATTTTCCGGATTCTCTCCTCTGAGGATGTCGGCGCGATCAGCTGGATGTGCCGGAGCTCCGCGGTCGGCTTCAGCTCTGGGTTCTCGGGTGCCTCATCGGGCGGGAGGTCTAAGACCAACACGCCGTCAGCGCCTGCTTTCGCAGCATCGCAGTGAAACTTTTCGTATCCGTAAGTGTAAACAGGATTGAGGTAGGTGAAGAGAACCAGCGGAATCTGAGAGACCTGCCGGATGCTCTCGATCATCTTCAGGACTTTGACCGTCGTAGCACCCGCACGCAAGGCCCGCTCAGCTGCCAATTGATTCACGATCCCGTCTGCGAGAGGATCGGAAAATGGGAGGCCCAGTTCGATCACGTCTACACCCGCTCTCTCCAAAGCCAGGACGATATCGACCGTGGCATCGAGCGTGGGATCACCCGCACAAATGTAGGCAACAAAGGCCTTCTTTCCACGCTCCCGGAGTGTGGAAAAACAGGCATCAATTCGATTGGAGGTCTCAGACATGGGACTGGCTATCTAGCGCGAGTTTTTCGCCTTTGCAAATGGGCCGCTAGATTGCGAGCGATTCATACTGCAAAAGAGACGGTTCGATGGCCTTTAGTCCCCTGGCCCAGAACTCGGGCTGCGTGAGATCCTCACCCAGGGTTTTCTTCACCACTTCCTCGCAGGTCGCGCTGCCGGTCATGCTCAAAAAGGCCTCGTATTGCGGCAGGAATGAAGCGCCCTCTGCCTTGAACCGAGCAAACAAAGCTTGGCTCAAGAGGTAGCCAAAGACATAAGGAAAATTGTAGAAAGAAATGCCGCTGATGAAGAAATGCATCTTGTAGGCCCAGAACATGGGATCGGTGCCATCGTTCAGGAGCGTGTCGCCATACAGCTTCCTCTGGGTCTCAGTCATCATCTCCTGCAAGCGGGACACGGACACCTCGCCCGCCGCCCTCTCGGTGTAGAAGGATTTTTCGAACTCGTAGCGCATGGGGATATTGATCAGGTAGGCGTGAGCACGCAGCATCTCCTGATCCAGCAGGTAGGCCTTTGCCTCAGGCGTGAGACCCGGATCACTCATCAGTCCATCGAGCAGGATCATCTCCCCGAAGTTGGAAGCCGTCTCAGCCAGCGTCATCGGGTAATTGGCCGCAAAAGAGCGGGCTGGCCGCAGCACGCACGAATGCCAGGCGTGACCTACCTCATGCGCCAGAGTGACCATGTCATGCACCGTATCATGGAAGGTCATGTAAACCCGCTCTTCACGCTTGAACTGCGAACCCGTGCAGAATGCACCCGGGCGCTTGCCCGCGCGCGGTTGCGCCTCGATCCAGCGCTGCGCCAGCATTTCACGAAAGTAGGAGCCGAGCTTGGGATAGGCTGAGCTGAACGCCTGATCCACCGTCGAGCAGGCCACATCCCATGAGAGCGGCTTTTCCTCGGGCGCCTTGATCTGCGGAGCCTCCAAATCAAAATAATGCAGCGCCGATGTCCCCTGAAACTTCGCCGCCTTCCGCAGGGCACGCCTTGGCAGTTCGATGTTTGCGTGAATGGCCTCCATCATCGCATCGAGAGACTTCCGGCTCATCGCTCCATCAAACAAAGGGGTATCCAAAAAGTGCGGGATGCCTCGACTGCCATAGAGGCTCAGCCGCGTCCCTGCGATGCCATTCAAGCCTGCCGCAAGGGTCACAGCATGGTCCATCCAGGGTTTTTGCCCCTCATGAAAAGCCGTTTCACGCAGCTTCCGATCCGGCTCGGACATCAAGGCTCGACGACGCGACATCGGAACCGTTTCCTCATGTCCGTCTGGAAAGGTCATCTTAAACTCCATTTTGCCAGTCAGCGTCTCATAGAGTCTGCCCCAGGCATGAAGACCATTCACATTGAGATCAGCCGCCAGTGCCTCCATCTCCGACTTCATCTGGTGCTGCCCTTCGTAACGCATCCGCTTCACGGCGTGTTCTGCATTCTTCAAAGAGGGATCTGCCAGCATCAAATCAAATGCCTCATCACTCAAGGCCGCCAGTGCTGAGCGCAAGGAGGCCATCAGTTTGAGGTTCTCCGCATCGAGCGTGGAGATCCAGGCCTCATCGGCTTTCACGCCTTCATCATTCGCATCGTTGGCCGATAGACAGCCCAAATAGGCCGACAGATGGCCGAGGCGATCCCCCAGAGACTCCAGTGCATTGATCACTCGGACGATCTCCGTTGTCTCCCCGCCAAGCGCCGCCGCCTGAGTCTTCAGCGCCTCGACATCGCGCACGAGCGCGGCTTTGAAGTCTGTGTAATCCGGGTTGCCGAAGCCAGAGAACCAGGATTCGAGGGACCAGCAGTCAGGTGTGGTTGGAGCAGGATGAGACATAACGGAAAAAGAAGAAGAGGATCTAGGGGCGGACTTGCTTGACGATATCGCTCGCCTCGCGCGCAAGTTGAGCGATCGCAGTCCAGTCGCCTCTGGAAATGAGATCCTTCGGCGCGAGCCACGAGCCACCGAGCGCAAGAACCGACGGCTCCTTCAGATACTGGGCCGCATTTCCGGGACCCACACCTCCGAGCGGAATGAACTTGATGCCGAGGTGCATGAAGGGCGCGGAGACCACTCGCAAATAGGCGAGCCCACCGCTGGGCTCACTGGGGAAAAACTT
>CAMBPV010000215.1 GCA_945869695.1 Prosthecobacter debontii | reverse complement strand
TGGGCCAGCAGGAGAGACTCCAGCACGGACAAGTGACCCTTGGAAAGCGGTTTGACATCCCGGCTGGTCAAGAAGGCATCGAGAGCTGGCCACTCTTGACATTGAGTCAGGGCTTTGACCCACAGGATGCACAAATCACGATTCAAGAGAGCCTTGTCATCCGAGATGGCGCGGAGGACTGCCGCGTGAGCACCTACTTTATCAAGAGCCAGGGCGAGGAGGGTCAAATCGTCGGGGCCAGAGTTCAGTGATTCTTTGACGGCCTTGGAAATGAGCGCCTCTTTTGTATCAGGATGCGTGCGCAACTCAGCTTCGAGCGCAAGAAAACGATGCCTTGATGTCGCCTTGGGATGTTTGGCGATCAGGGCCGACATCTCGTCGCTTTGCACACGGGTTAGCTCCGGAAGTTGGAGAATGACCTCGGATGCGCGGAGAGCGACATCTCCGTTCCCCCGAGCGATCTCAAAAAGAGTGTTCTGCGCTTGGTTCCGATTTTCTTCATAAAAATCGCGCAGTCCCAATTGAGCCAGCTTGAGTCTCGACATGGGATCGGTCGGGTTGGCTGACCAAGCTTGGCGTCTGAGTTCATTGCCCAGTTCGGGATTGCCACTGGCCTCAGCCAGCGCTGCGCTAGCTTCCAGCGCCAGCGTGCTTTTGGCCTCATTGGGTTTCATGGCGCTGAGGAGTGACTGCGCTTCTTTGAGCTCGCCCTGCTCCACCAAGGCCAGAGCTAACTCCGCGCGGTCATTGGAGGTGGCCTTCCGGAGCTGAATCAACTTCCGGCCAATGGCCACCCGATCCGACGCTGCTCCGCCCTGCTCCTTCAGGTGCAGAGCGAATTCTCGGAGCAGAGTCGGATCCTCAGGATTCTCTTGAAGCGCCTCCATGAGACGTGCGGAGTCAGTGGTCGCGACCGCCTTGATTTCACCATTCGCCTTCGGCAGTGAGTTCCAGACCGATTTCGCATACGTGATGATGGGTTTCCGTGCAAAAAGCACGAGCGCGGGAGTCACCAAGGCGATCACAAAAAGCGAACGAAGCACCACCGAACGCGCACCTCGGAGGAGGCCGCCCATGACCGTGGGTTGGCCGTTGGCTTGTGCCGGGGTGTCTTTATTGAGGGAGGGATTCGCGACCTTCGGAGGTTCAACTTTCATACCCAAGAATCGAACAGGGACTCGAAATCATCTCACTGAGAAATGTGACAATAATGTGACCGCAATCCATTCGCCCTCAGGTCGGAAGTTCGCTAATAATCGCCCGCCTCAAAGAATCGGGGGCAATCTTCTGATTCCCGGGCAATCCAAACCACATATACAACTGAATGAAATTAAAGACTAAGTTCATCGCCCTCCTCGCTCTTGCGAGTTCGGCCTTGGTGACTCCAGCTAGCGCTGTCGTCACTTTCTCACAGGGGGATCTTCTCCTTGCTATCCGGGGCAATGCTGAAGCAAAAACCTTGATCGTCAACCTCGGTCTCGCGACCAGTTACCGCGATGCCACGGCTGATAACACCAACGTTGTGACCATCCTTTCCGACCTGAATGCGAATTTCGCAGGCTGGGAGAATCGGTCCGATGTGACTTGGGGCCTTTTCGGCGTCCGGGCTACGAACACCCTGGCAGGTGTTGTTAACGGCGATCCTGGCCAGACTATCTACGTTTCTCGTGCCGAGAATCCAGTAGGTGTTCAGGAAACCGCTTGGGGTGTCGCTGGTCAGACCATTTCCTTGACCAACCACACCAATGGTGCCACCAACATGAACACCGTTCAGGGTGAGTTCGACATTGCTACCGGAACGGCAAACCTGCCTACTCAGGCAGCTCTTCTGGCCGACTCAGCAACCACCTATGACACCAATGGCAGCACATGGGCAGCCTTCACCACTAGTGGTGGCACTCGTGGTAACTTTGGTGGTGGCACTGCGGGTATTGCTCTCGATTTGTTCCGTTCTCTCGGAACTCTTACGGGTGCTAGCCCAGCGGGCACACTCCGCGTCGGTTCCTATGAAGGTACCTTCCACATCGGTGACAATGGTGTCGTCGGTTACTCCGTCGCTCCGACCTTCGCTGCAATTCCTGAGCCTAGCCGTGCCTTGTTGCTCGGTCTCAGCGCTACGGGTTTGCTCTTCCGTCGTCGTCGCTCCGTCAAACTTGCTTAATTCGTTCAGTCCAACCTAATATACCTAGATAATTCACTCAAAATGAAAACAAAAGCACTCTTCGCAGCCAGCGCCTTGTCGCTCGCCATGGCTCCCATCACACAAGCTGATGTGACCATCAACATCACCGGCTCAACGGCGTTCCGCGCCGTCACCCACCAAGCCATCCTCAACGCCATGACTGGCGAGACGGCCGCTTGGGAAGGTACCTCCCCGAACCTCGGCAGCGCCAACAAGGCATGCTTCAAGGGTTCCGTCGCTGGCATCACCGGTGTCACCACCGTGAACTGCAACTGGTCCGGTTCCGTCACAGGTATGACGACCGTCGGCGCTGGCGTGGCCACCTCTGGCTGGATCGATCCGGCCACGGCCTCCTTCGCACCCGCGACTTCCTCTCCGTTTGGCAACGTTTACGCCGTCGGCGCAGCCCCGAAGACTTCCGTCATCCCGACGGTGGCTTGCTCGGACGTGTATCAGGCATCCACGACCGTGACTGCCGCACTCGACGATGTGCTCGGTGGTGTGATCCCGTTCAAGATGGTGGCCAGCGAAAGCGCCCCAGCCGCTATCACCAACATCACTGACCAACTCCACGAAGCACTCTGGGTGCAGGGTTCGCAACTGCAGGGCTTGTTCACCGGCAATGCGGCCAACACCAATTTGGTGTATGCCGTCGGTCGTGACGCAGGTTCAGGTACTCGCGTGACCCGTCTGGCGGAAACCCGCTATGGCATCAACAAAACTGTCACCCAATGGCGCATAACCAACAGCAGTGGCACCGCCTCCGATGTCCGTCTCTGGCCCAGCTTGGTCGAAGAAGCCGTAGCGCCAGCCAACATGGCCAACGACCCGACTAACCAGGGTAACGGTGGCTACACCAGCGGTAGCGCTATCGCCACCATCATGGGCTGCACCAGCACCTCGGTGAACATTCGTGATGCTTCGAACACTATCATCACCTCTGGCGTTAGCGTTTGCTTCATCAGCCACCTCGGCCTCGCCGATGCTGCCGTCGCCATCGCCGCCGGTGCAAAGGAGCTGACCTACAACGGTTCCCTCTACTCGCAGGACAATGTCCGCAATGGCAAGTACACCGACTGGGGCTACCTCCACGTTCTGAACCAGACCGGTGCGCTCAGCGCCGATCAGGTAGCCGCTCGTGACGCCGTCGTCGGCGCCTTTGGCAGTTCGTTGCTCCCATTCGGAGCCACAGTTGAAGCTGGTATCGACATCGGCACGATGAACGTTACCCGCTCCGAAGACGGTGGCCTTGTTGGTCCTTAGTTGTTACTTGATCTGACTTCCCTTTTGGAAAGATTAAGTTCGTTTGGTTTATCGAACTGGCTCCGGTGGATTCACCGGGGCCAGTTTTCTTTTTTGGATCGATAGTGAGTTGGGAGTTTGATGAATCCGTATGAACCGAGCCTTTTACTTTTCGTTGGCTGGAAATTTTGTTCTGATCGCCATCGGCCTGGCGCTTTGGGTGCGGGGGAATGTCCCACCTTCGTCGATTTTGACGGCGGCTTCAGAGCCCACGACCTTTCATTGGCGCCAGATTGACTCCGATGATTTTCCCACCTTTGTCAGCAACCTCCGCTCGATCGGTTGTCCCGAGAGCATCATTCACGACATCGTGAAAGGGGAGTTGACTGAAATTTACGCCGAGAAAGAAAAGACAGCAGTCGCACCTGCTCTTCCAAATGAGGTGCGCCCGAATCCTAGCTCTGCGGTCAGTGCTGGCACGCTGCCAAGGCAAACCGTGTTCGAGGTGCGTGCGGAGAGGGATCAGACCCTGGCGGCTCTATTGGCACCCGCCGGTCCTGCAAAACGTCTCGACTCTCCCAGAACCCAAGATGTCCAGCCTGCTGCGATTGCCCCCTCGAATTTAGGCAGCCCCCAGAACATGGTGCAACAGACACAGGCCCCGGCGCCCGTTTACCCCGTTTTTGCCTCTCATGTTTTGGGCTCTACCAATTCAGGATCGGCTTCCCCCAAATCGGGTTCCGAGTCGAACGAAACTGGCGCATCTCCAACGGCGGCCCCCGTCAGTGCGGCGGAGCAGATGGCACTGGAAAAAATTCAGAATGACTTTGTGCAAGCTGTCGGCGGTGCGGATCAAGACCCGACGGACCCTGCTTATTTGGAAAAATGGAAAGCGGCCCAGCAAATCAGTGATGACCAGTACAAAAAGTTCTTTGGCGGGCGGGCCTATGTGCGGCGGCAAATGGAGGACGTGAGGAGAGCTGCGCTGGAGAGGGCGGCCGCCGGGCAGTAGTCGGCGGAACTTGTTGACGTTAACACGGGCCAGGAATGGCCCGAATACTCGGCTGATCTGGGAAGTGTCTCGATTGTGAATCCGTGTGACGAATCCGTCACCTTAATTTGACGCTGAATTTAGATTTATCAGAGGCGTCAATGCGAGTTAGAGCCGAATCAGCGTTGTGTGACAAAATTGTCGCATTAGCTCGGTTGAGGGTCATTTCAGATGTGGAATTTAAGGGGCCGACTTTCGGAGTCTTCGCCATGCGTTTCTCTTCACTCTCCCCATTCCCAACTTCCGCCTGCTTCGCTCTGATGCTGTGCGTGTCGATGAGCGTGGGACTCAGCGGAGTGGCGGCTACACCCAAAAAGGTTGATTCTGAACTGCCGGACTTCCGGAAGTTACCCGCGCTGAAGCCACTGGCTGAGCCCGTAACACCCGATGAACCCACGATCTACATCGCCGAGTATCGAGTCATCGGGGCCAAGATTTTACCCACAGACCAAGTCGGCGACGCCGTTTATCCGTTCCTCGGACCCGAGCGCACCTTGGCCGATGTCGAGCAGGCGAGGTCTGCCCTTGAGAAGCTCTACAAAGACAAGGGCTACCAAACCGTGGCCGTCGAGGTGCCGCCCCAGCGCCCGAAGCATGGGATCGTGGTTCTCAAGGTGATCGAGAACTCGGTGGGACAGCTCCGCGTGAATGGTGCCCGCTGGTTCCTTCCGAGTCACATCAAAAAAGCCGTGCCATCTTTGGCCCCCGGAACGGTGCCTAACTTCGAGGAGGTGCAAAAAGACATCATCGCCCTCAATCAGTTGGCGGATCGGCGTGTGACGCCGTCCCTGGCTGCTGGGCTGGAGCCGGGGACCATCGATGTCGATCTGACGGTGGAGGACACCTTTCCTCTGCATGGAAGCATCGAACTGAATAACCGATACAATCCCAATACCACGCCCCTCCGACTCAACGGGTCAGTGACCTACAACAACCTTTGGCAATGGGGCCACACCCTCGGTGCGAGCATGCAGATCGCTCCCGAGCGGCAGGAAGATGCCTTGGTTTACTCCGCCTTTTATCTGGCTCGTTTCCCCGGCTCACCTTGGAGTATCATGGCCTCAGGCACCAAGCAGGATAGCGATGTCTCCACTCTCGGTGGAGCTGCCGTAGCGGGTCGTGGAGAGATTTATGGGATTCGTTTCCTCAGAACGCTTCCAGCAGGGAAGGGGTTCTTTCACTCCATGAGCTTTGGTTTCGACTACAAGAAGTTTGATGAGGATGTCGTTGTTGGAGCCGACACGTTCTCCACCCCGATTAAATATTGGCCGGTGACGGCTTCGTATTCGGCCTCGTGGATGGGTGAAAAAAGGTTCACGGAATTCAACGCAGCCGCCAATTTCCATTTCCGCGGTGCGGGCAGTGAGCCTTACGAGTTTGATAACAAACGGTACAACTCGTTTGGCAGTTACCTTTATTTGAGAGGCGACCTCTCGCATACACAAGACCTCCCTGGAGGCTTTCAGGCCTATGGCAAGCTCCAAGGGCAGGCGGCTACGGATCCGCTCATCAACAGTGAGCAGTATGCAGGTGGCGGTCTTTCCACGGTGCGCGGCTATCTCGAGTCCGAGGCCTTGGGGGACAATGGCTACTTTGGCACTTTTGAACTGCGGAGCCCCAACTTTCTGGGGATGTTCAACAAGCCTGATCAAAATCGAATGGAGCCCAAGAATGAATGGCGGATCTATGCCTTCGTGGACGGTGGTCGGTTGACGATTCTCGATCCACTTCCAGACCAGCAGGAAGCTTACAAGCTCGCCAGTTATGGTGCGGGAAGTGTGTTGCGCCTTTTTGGTCACCTCAATGGCTCGATCGATCTGAGTCTGCCCCTCTACAATGTCGGCACTACCTTGGCAGATGACCTTTTCGTCTCCTTCCGAGTTTGGGCTGAGTTCTAATTTTTTCTAAATCCCGTGTCCA
>CAMBPV010000214.1 GCA_945869695.1 Prosthecobacter debontii | reverse complement strand
CACGATCTCCCGCGCCTTCTTCAAATCCGGCCGCGCGGGCCGTGGGTCAAACCAGCGATCCTTCGGCGCAGGTGCTTTGGCATCGAGATAGACACCGAGACGCAGGCGCAGCGCTTCAAAGGCGGGCTGCGTGTCTTTGCCGAACTGCGACTTGCCAGCGTCTTCCTCGTTCTTCTTCACCAAGGTGGCACTGAGGCCGGGGATGGCACGCACGGCGGCCATGACAGCTTCGCGGCTCTCGCCGCTGACGGCGCAGTATTGGGTGAGATACTCGACGAGCTGCTGACCAGCGCGGAAGGTCTTCAGGCGCAGGCTGGGCGCCGGGCCATTCGCGGTGGGATAGAGCACGGAGAGTTCGTCGGGCGTTTGCCACGCATCGTCTTTGCCGATGGTGTTCCAGGGCACGACGCCGTCCGCACCGAGCGACCACGCCTCGACGCACCACGCAGCGTTGGCGATGTTCGGTGTGCCGATGGCATTCGCGCTGCCATACATGTAGTAAAGATTGCCGCAGGCCTCAGCGCGACGCTGAATGCGAGGCCAGTAGGTGCGCAGCACGCCGCTGACGACTTCGACGTTCACACAGTGGTCGAGCAACTCGCGCTGCCACTGCGGGCGGGAAATGTCAGCGCGGTAAGTAAGATTCACCTTTGGATAAGGAGCGACGGCGTTCCAGAACTCGCGCCCGAAATGGCGGATGGCCCAGAAGTCCTGCGTGTGCACCGGTTCGTCAAAAATCCATGCTGCGGTGCATTTGCGCCAGTCGTCCTTTTTGAAGTACACCTTGTTGTTGAGGTAGAACTCAAACATCGGCTCGGTCCAGCCCTTCGCCTCGAGATGCTTCGCGATCTCCGCCGCCATCGCACGGAACTGCGTCCAGTAGGCCTCATCAAACGCGCTCTCGATCCAGTAGCCGCCTTTGAAGTGCTCGTCGTGCTTCATCGGCCAGTTCTCGTTCAACAGCAGGTAATACGCGTCCACCGGCACCGCGCCGCGCGGCAGATCGGCGAAGGCGCTGCCATCGAGCAGCGGGCCGAACTCCGCATCGAACTTCGTCCAGTCCCACTTCCCATCGCCGCCGAGCTTTGGCGCGGGTTCGTCCACCTTGCCCGTCCAGCCATACGGCAGCTGATTCAGCACCACGCGATGCTCGTGCGCGAGCCGGTAGTAGTCACGCGCATGCCCCGGCAGGCCGTAGGCGTTCATCTGCGGCAAGAACGACAGGCGATCCGGCAGCGTGAAATTCCAAACCGTGATCGTGAACGGCATCACCGTGCCATTGACCGTCACCGTGCCGCCGTGCGAGCCTGCGGGCATATTTTTCGGCACATGCAGCTCGATGAAGGTGTCTTCTCCCGTTCCGAGCACGAGCGGATCATGCATTCCGCCGACTTTCGGCATCGAGTAGAGCTTCACGCCCAAATCAGGCGCTTTGACGAGTGGTTTGCCCGCGACCGAAAAACCGATCGTTTCGCCCTTCGCGGCAAAAAAGTGCGTCGAAGCCAGTTCGCGGCCGAAGACGTCCTTCGACGGCAAAGTTGGCTTCACGGCCGAAATGGCCGGGATGGGCGGTAAGACGGCTGCGGCGACCGGATTGACCGGATTGACGACTTTCGGTGCCTCCACCCCGCCGTCTTCGAGCCAGAGCGTGAAGTAGGGCTTGTGGATGCGTTTGTCCTCGCGGCTCGAGACGTAGCGATTCACGAAATTCGTGAACTTCACCGCATTGCCATCGCGTGTGTATTCGTTGCCGATGTCGTCGATGACGTAAAAGCCATGCGAACGGCCTTCGAGCCGTGCCTGCGCCACTTCCGGCGAGATCGGAATGATCTGCCAGCCTTCCGCATCCGGCGCGGAGGCCTCGCCAAAGCCCCACAGCGATCCGCCTTCCCCGCAGACGACGCTGGTGATGTCCGGCTCGTTGTTGCCCCAGCGTAGCTCGCCCGTCTTCGCCCACACGAAGGAACTCGCACCCGGTGTCTTCGCGTAGCTGCTGCCGGTGCCTTCCACCCAGTCCTGCGAGATCGTGGAGACCGTCGTGCGCCGCAGCGGCGCCTCCGGCGACGCGAGATGCACATGCAGTTGCGCTTTGACCACTTTCTTCCCGCGCAGCGGCTCCGCATCAAAGTCGATCAGGAAGAACTCCTGGATGCCCTTCAGCTTCAGACGGTGCGATCCCCCATTGTTTCCCTCCACCTCCTTCGAGTAGGCGGAGATCCACAAATCCCGCGAGACTTCGACACGCTGCTGTGCATGCACGGTGAAGGCAATGAGAAGAAAGAGAGCGAGGCGTTTCATGGTAAGTGAAAACGCTGACGACACCGAATCCGTATCAACGTCACTTCAAAATAGGCCGCATGAGCGAGGAGAGACTCACCCTCTGGTGCCCCTCAGCGTCGAAATTCAACGGGCTGAGCCATTGCTCGATCGCTGCATGCAGCGCGGGCCATTCTTTATCGATGGCGGCGGGCGTGCGTTGCATTTTCGACGAGAAATGCAGATGACCGACCTCGATGCTGCCACACGATGGCGAGATGCGCAGGTAGCTCGCCAGTCCAATGGCTTCGCCGCTCGCAGGATCGACGATGGCGAAGAAAAGCGGATCGCGCGTGCCGCTTTGCTGCTCCAGCCACGCGTGAAAGTCATCAAAAGCCTCAAAGGGGCCGTAGGGCAGGTAAGTCCAGCCAGAGCCGTGCGGATCGAGCGCGTAGGCATCGGAAAGCGACTGCGCATGCTTTCGGATATTCTGGGCGATGGTGTCATCCAAGTGGGTGATGCGATCAGTCGCAGCGCCCCTTGATCAAAACTCCTTCGCCATACGCACCACGGGCAGGGTCAATCCATTCGCCAGCGGCACCTCGTAGCGTTCCTCCACGCTGTAACCGGAAGCAGCATAGAGGGGCTCACCAGCGAGGGTCGCCACCATGACCGCACGTCGAAATCCGGCGGCAGTGAGCGCAGACTCGCAAGCTAGCAAAATCATCTTCCCGATGCCGCGTCGCTCCCAACCGGGGCGAACAAAGAAGGCGCGGATGCGTGCAGGATCGTGTGACGGATCGAGCGTGTCATCTTCGACAAGGCTGTGGCGGTCACCTCCAAAAACCGCTCGTCTCCGACTCCACCCGCCGCACCCCACGATTTGTCCGTCCTGTTCGACGACGAAGTAAGTTCCGTCCTGAATGAGCTGGGCATCCACACCAAAAACGGGCCCCAGTGCGGCCTCCATTTGCGCGGTCGAATAATAGGAGGCCTGCAAGGCAAACACGGACGCAGGAATGAGCTGCTCCAGCGCCGGGATGTCAGTCACCGATGCCGGACGAAGGATGAAACTCGCGATCATGTTGCCATGTGAGAGTGAAAGCCGCCTTGACGCAAGGAGGATCAACCGTTGCAGAGTCTCACTGCCAGCCTCCAAACCATGAATCTGCCTTGGTCACTCAGAAACCTCCATGAAGTTGCCGCCACGGTGAAATGGTTCATCACGCGTGTGGCGGAGAAATGAGGCGTTGGCGGAGCGTTTGAATGCCGCATGAAACACGTCCTCGCCGTCCTTTTTGTCCCTTCGGTCCTTTTCGCCGCGACCACGCCCGGTCCGAAACCGAAGCTCGTATTACAATACGAATCGGGCGACATCAAAGTGAGCATCCCCACCGCGGATGAGCCGCGTGTGAAGCAATTCGGTGCGGAGTCGATCAAGGCGGCGGTGAAGTATCTCGATGACGGTTCGACGTGCTGGGTGCGGGAAAAAAGCTGTGTGAACTGCCACACGACGGGCCCATATCTCAGCGAGCGGCCGGCGTTGATCCCGCAACTCGGCAAACCGAGCGACGAGATCGTGGCGGACTTCATCGAGTTCGTGCCGAAGGACATCAAGGAGGTGAAGGAGACGGCCACGAAGAGCGGCTACAAGCACATGCCGGGCGCTTTTTCGGCCGTGTGGCGCTCGCTGGGCCTCGCGGAGTGGGACAAGCATGTCACGGGCAAAACGAGCGAGCCCACCGAGCGATCGATCCGCGACATGTTTGAGCGCCAGGCGGCCAGCGGAGCCTTCGTGAGCCATGGCGAGGTCGAGATCCCACACATCACGACCGACTTCGAACTCTCGCTGCAAGCCGTGCGCACCATCACCGCAGCTCCCGGATGGCTTGCGGGCCTCAAGGACGAAAAACTGCTCGGAAAGGTCGAAAAGCTCAAAACGTGGTTTCGCACCACCGAGCGGAAAAATGACTGGGATCGCGTCTTGAGTCTCCAACTCGCCTTTTACCTGCCGGAGCTCGTTTCCGCCGAAAAACGCGATGCTGCGCTCAAGCTGCTCTCCTCCAAACAGCACCCCGACGGCGGCTGGAGCACGCGCGACTTCTCCGCGCTGAACGACTGGCACTTTGAAGTCAGCGAAACCGTCCAAAAGCTCATCACCAGCCTCCCCGATGCTGCCAAGCCCGAAAGCGATGCCTACATGACCGCCTTCGCCATCGTGCTGATGCGGCAGAGTGATGTCCCGGCGAAGGATGAACGCATTCAGACGGCCGTGGCATGGTTGAAGAAGGAACAGCGTGTCTCCGGCCGCTGGTGGATGCATTCGCTGTATCGCGGGAACTACCACTACAGCACCTACATCGCGACGTGTCAGGCACTGAAGGCGCTGGCCCTGTGTGAGGAACTGCCGATCATTCGATCAAATTGATGTCCAATAAGCTGGCTTGCACAACTTGATGAATCGATGACACGACTCGCCGCTCTTTTTTTTGCCTTCTCATTCAGTGTGCACGCCACGGAGGCGGATGTCATCGTTTATGGAGCCACACCGGGTGGATTTTGTGCGGCCATTGCTGCGGCGCGGGAGGGTGCCTCAGTGGTCCTGCTGGAGCCCACGACTCATATCGGTGGCGTCAACACAGGCGGCCTTTGCTTTAGCGACTCAAACCAAAAGGTGCGCAGCACGGTGCTGGGACTCTTTGAAGAATGGCATGCGCGTATCGAAAAAGATTACCAACAACGCGGTGTCGTGCTGCCCTACAAAGTGAGCGTGAAGGATCACACGCACTGGACTTACGAGCCGCACGTCGCCGCCAAGATCACGAAGGAGATGCTCGATGAAGCGGGCGTGAAGGTGCTGACGAAGCGCGGGCTCAAATCCGTGAACAAAGACGGCGCAGCGATCACAAAGCTCGTCACCAGCGAGGGCGAATTCACCGCCAAAGTCTTCATCGACGCCACCTATGAGGGCGACCTCATGGCTGCGGCTGGCGTGAGTTGGACGATTGGTCGCGAGGGGCGGAAGGAGTTTGGTGAGTCACTGGCTGGAAAGCGGTATCCCAAGAAAAAAATGCAGATGTCGGGACTCGATGCTGAAGGAAAGCCGCTGCCTTTCATCACGACCCCTGATGCCGGCCCTGAGGAAGCCGGTGATAAGAACGTCATGATCTACAGTTTCCGCCTCTGCGTCACCAAAGACCCGGCGAACCGCGTGCCCTTTCCAAAGCCCGCGAACTACGATCCGGCACGATTCGAGATCTTGCGGCGCTACTTTGCTCAGGAGAAGCGTCCGCATCTGCTGTGGGATCTGTATCCGCTTCCGGGCAAAAAATTCGACGCGAACAATGGCATCGGAAAACAATTCTCCATGGGCCTGATGGGAGCCTGCAATGGCTGGAGCGAGGCGGATGAGGCGGGGCGTGCGAAGATCTGGGAAGCGCACAAACAATACACGCTGGAGATGCATCACTTCCTCATCAACGATCCCGCCGTGCCTGCTGCGATCCGTGAGGAGTATGCGCAGATTGGCCTCTGCAAAGACGAGTTTCCCGAATACGATCACTGGTCGCCCCAACTTTATGTCCGCGAAGGCCGCCGCATGATCGGTGAATACATCGTCTCGCAAAAGGACATCATGGAAGAGCCAAAAAAGGACGACGCTATCGTCGTTTCGTCATTCCCCATCGACTCGCATGACTGCCAGCGCGTCGGCACCGCGGAGTTTGTCATCAATGAAGGCACCATCATGCCCGTGCGTGTCCCTGGCCGGCAGCACGGCTATGCTTATCACATTCCGTATCGCGCCATCACACCGAAGGCCTCCGAGTGCTCGAACTTGCTCGTGCCCGTGGCGCTATCCTGCACACATGTCGGCATCTCCTCGATCCGTGTGGAGCCGACGTGGATGATTCTCGGCCAAAGCGCAGGTATCGCCGCGGCGATGAGCGCCAAACAAAACGTCACAGTGCAAAAGCTGCCCTATCCAGCGCTGCGTGAGCGCCTGCTGGCGCAGAAACAAGTGCTCGATCTACCGGTGCTCGCTGATCTGCAACCCGAGCCGAAGAGAGCGATGAGCATCGACCCGAAGACGCTTCCTGGCACCGTGCTCGACGACACTCAGGCCGAATTGAAGGGCCAATGGAGCCGCTCCTCTAG
>CAMBPV010000213.1 GCA_945869695.1 Prosthecobacter debontii | reverse complement strand
CTCACCGGCTTTCCTGGGCATAAAACAACGAACGACGGCAGATTGGCGTTCTCATTGCCCAAGCCGTAGCTCAGCCAGCTTCCCATACTCGGCACCCTCTCGGTCATGGTGCCATTGTTTAGCAGCAGCAGGGCGGGACCATGATTCGGATTGTCGGTGTGGCAGGATCTGAGGACGCAAAGATCATCTGCGTGTCGCGCCAAATTGGGGAGCAGTTCACTGATCTCCAGCCCGCTCTGACCATGCCGCCCATACTGGTAGGGTGATGCCAGCAGACCGCCAGTGGGACGTTCCGTGCGGAGATCAGCGCCATTGGGTTTTTGGCCCGCGTATTTGACGAGCGCCGTTTTGGGATCAAAAAAATCGGGACCAAAAGGCCCGCCGTTCATGAACAACTGGATCACCCGTTTCGCCTTCGGCACAAAGTGGGACTGCTGTCCGCTCTGAAGCGTCGAGGCCAGACCCAATGCTCCCAAACCGCCACCCATCTGGGTCAGCAATGCACGGCGGGAGAGCGCTGATAAACGAGACATGCTTTGCATACGGGTTCGGAGGTCCATCGCTTGCGCTCAATCCACAAACAGCATCTCATTCCCTGCCAGTAGAGCTTGAGCATACTGAGACCAAGCCGCGCCATCCTTTTCCCTTTGATCAAAAAAGGCACGGGCTAGATCCTGCTCCCGCGCGCTCGGTTTCCGTCGGAAAAGCTTTTGATACAGCTCGTTCAGCTCACGACTCACGGCCCATCGACCGAGGATGTCAGACTGCTGCTGAATGAAGGGTGAGTTCAACGCGAAGAGCCCTTGAAGAGGTGTGATCGTCTCCGTCCGCCAGGGATTGTGAGCGCCCGGATCAGGCACGTCGTGAATGCGGAGCATGGGATCCATGTCCTGTCGATCCGATGCTCCGTAGAGGGAACGGCGCACATTTTTAGGATCGCTGATCGAGATCGCGGGTCCTCCCATGGTTTGATCGATCTGAGCCGTAGCAGTCAGGATGGAGTCACGCCACGCCTCCCAATCCAGCCTGCGACGGAGCATTCGTGCATAGAGTTTATTTTCCGGATCACGCTCCTCCGATTCGGTGGCTTGGCTGCTTTGTTGCCAGGTGGCGGAGTTTAAGATTTCCGTGTGCAGCCACTTCAGAGACCAGCCGCGCTCCATAAAACGTCCGGCCAGATCATCGAGAAGTTCCGGATGAGTCGGAGCCTCGCCCAGATTTCCAAACTCGCTGGTGGTATCGACCAAGCCACGGCCAAAATGATGCTTCCAGACACGATTCACGATGACTCGCGCCGTGAGAGGTGCAGCATCCTCCACGATCGCCTTTGCCAGTTCGAGCCGACCACTCCCCTGAGTAAAGACGCGGGGGCGGCCTGTCTTGGAGGGAAAAGCAGACAAAAAACGCCGAGGCACCGTCTCGCCGAGATCATTTGGATCGCCGCGCTTCATCAGCTCCAAATCTCGCGATTCCCCCATGCGATAATCGAGCTTGGTCCCGTGCTCTTTTTCTTTCTTCACCACAAACAGCGCCGCCTCTTCGACACCATTTGCCATCAGCATGTTGTAGTGGGGAGTTCCCTTTTTGAGCGCGTCAATTTTCCCCTGAAGTTCGACCACGGGTTGCTTTTTCTTGGTCAGCTCTTTGATCGTCTTTTCCAAGGCGGCCACCTCCGCACGCGCTTTCGCCACCGGCCTCCAGAGCGCATCCGTCATCGTGGGCAGTTCGGATTGTTTCACGGAGGCAAAGACGCCTGCCAGCGCATAATAGTCCTTTGCAGTGATCGGATCAGATTTGTGATCGTGGCACCTGGCGCAGGCGAGCGTGAGCCCCAGAAATGTCCTGCCGACGGCATCCACATGCTCTTCCCACTCATCCGCCACCGTCTTCTTGATGATCTCGGGGGGAAGTTGGAGTTCCTTGAAATACGTGGGGCTGAGGCCGATGAAGCCCAGCGCCACACGATCCTCCGGGCCGCATTCGGGGAGGAGATCGGTGGCGAGTTGCCGCAGAACAAAGCGGTCATAAGACATGTCATCATTCAAGGCCTTCACCACCCAGTCTCGATAAAGATAGGAGAACTTCGTGGACTCTAACCAGTCGGGCGTTCGGTCCACGTAGCGTGCCAGATCGAGCCAGTGGCGAGCCCATCGCTCACCGTATTGGGGATTGGCCAGTGTCCTGACAATCGAAGACTTGAAATCGATCGGCTCCGCTTCCTGAGGTGGCAGTCCGGTGAGATCAAACGCCAGTCTCCTTTGCAAGACTCGATCATCGGCCCGAGGAGCCGGCTTCAAACCTGCGGCCTCCATCCGGGCGAGAATAAAAAAGTCGATCCGAGTCTGCGGCCAACTCCCATCTCTAACCTCCGGCGTCTCCACTCTTTTAAGGGGTGCAAATGACCACGGCACAGGCTTGGGTTCCGTTTCCTTTTTAGCATGCACCACCCCGGCCATTGCTAAAAGCAACAGCGGAACCTGCCACCTGACTGTGAGGAACCATGAATGCACGCTCACACTACAGCACTCACGGCCAAAAGCTTTCAGGCGTCAGAGCGCTTCCGTCCACAGAACGGCGCAACGGACATCCTACCGTTTCGGCGGTCCTTTGCGGCGTTGCTCAGGATCTTCCGGCGTCATGCCGATCACGATGTCCCACGTCGCTTGGAGACCTTCATTCATCGGCTTGAACTCGCGGATTACCGACAGACGCTGTGCCTCGTCTCGAATGCTCCTGAGGATGCCGTCCTTCTCGTTCTGCGGTTCGTGGGCAAAGTAGAGCTGAGTGGTGAGCATTCGCTTGCCATTCTGCATCACCGCAAAGTGATAGTGCCGCGTGCGCCCAGTGTAGAGAGCCGGCTTGATCGTGCGGAAACGGTATTCCCCTTTGTCATTCGTCGTGATCTTTCCGTAGCCCTGAAACTGAGGATCGCGCTCCTTTCCACGCGGGGCACCTTTGCTGTGGATGTAGCAGCCATTTCGGTCCGCCTGCCAGAGCTCGATGACCGCATCCTTGAGTGGCTGAGCAAAACTTTGTCTCGGCCAACGGAGTGCTCGTGCCGGTGGATGTCATTCCTGTGCGCCCTGCCGGATACTTCCTGGAGCGGACTCTCGCGGGAGTTCGCGAACGCATGAGGGGATTCTGACGCGTCTGACTTTGGGGGACCGAGGCGATTGAGTTTGTGAAGTGGCGGTGCCTTCGCCGGCAGGTTCCACAGCGAAGTGACGGTTGGCCGGGTCTTCGCACAACAAAACATTGCACTTTATGCAATCTTTTGTAGAGTCATGACATGCAACCCCTCCGGCAACTCGATCAAACTCTCCGCACGCTCGCGGACCGGGAGCATTGTGTGTTTGCGCCTTCGGACTTGGCGGCGGCGGTGCCGGGGTGTGGGCAGTTGGCAGTGTTGCTTTCCCGGGCGACCAAGGCGGGGCTGCTGAAGCGGGTTTGCAGAGGGATTTACCTTTATCCGGTGCCGGACTATCCGGCGGGCAGTGTGCTTTTTCATGCGGCGGCTCGGTTGCGGGCGGGCGAGTTCAACTACATGAGCCTGGAGTCGGTGCTAAGTGATGCGGGCGTGATCTCGCAGGTGCCGATGAACTGGATCAGCCTCATGAACTCCGGGCGCAGTCATGTGGTGGACTGCGGGGACTATGGCCACATCGAGTTTGTGCATACGGCGCAAAAGCCAGACGAGGTGAGCGACGAGCTGACTTACGACCCAGAGCGCCATCTTTGGCGGGCCTCGGTGCGGCAGGCGCTGCGTGACATGAAGGCGACGCGGCGCAGCATGGAACTCGTGGACGAGGAGGTGGCACGTGAGCTTGTTTGACCAACTGGTGAACGAGGCGCTTCGCTCCCGAGCGGAATTCGCGACACTGCGACCGGTGGTGGAGAAGGAGTTGCTGCATCACGACATCCTGCGTGAGATGAGCGAGGCAGGTCTGCTCGCGGGGCTCACCTTCATTGGCGGGACTTGCCTGAGGGCGTGTTACGGCTCCGCCCGGCTCAGTGAAGACCTCGACTTCACGGGTGGAAGCGACTTTCAGCAAAGTGATCTCGCAGAACTCGGCCGCGTGCTGACCGAGCGGCTGCAAACCCGCTACGGGCTACCGGTAAGTGTTAGTGAGCCAGTCAAAGTCGGCAGCAAGGTATCCACCTGGAAGCTGACCATCGAGACTCGTCCCGGCCAGAAGCATCTGCCCGCGCAGCGCATCCACCTCGACATCTGCGCCATCCCCAGCTACGACCCACGCCCAATGATGCTGCGCAATCTTTACGGCATCGACCTCGGCACCTCGGGTCTCATTCTTCAAGCCCAGAGCCGCGAGGAGATCTTAGCGGACAAGGTCATCGCGCTCGCTTTCCGTGAGAACCCCCTCAAGAACCGCGACCTCTGGGACATCGCCTGGCTTTCCCAGCAAGGCATCGAGCTTCCTGGTAAGCTCATCCCTCTGAAGATCCGCGACCATCAGCTCACGCACAGCGAGTTCACCACCTTGCTCCAGGAGCGAACGGCGGCCCTCAAATCTCAGCCTGCGATGCGTGAGGACTTCATGAAGGAGATGCGCCGCTTTCTACCCGCTGCCACGGTGCGAGACACCATCGAGAAAGAGGCCTACTGGACTTATCTGACGGGTGTCATTGGTGAGTTGGGCCAGAAGGCCTTGGCGGCTTTGTAGCAGGCCGCAGGTGCTTTGCGCAAATCCGTGAGCGAAACGCGTATGGCTGCCATGCGTTTTCTCGCCTTTCTCTTTCTCGCCGTCGCCAGCTTGGCCGCTGAAGCTCCGCTTTCGCTGACTCTTCAATCCCGCTCTTCCGCCGGACGTGCCGTGTTGGTGAAGGAATCATGGCTTCCCTCCCGCTCGGCGATCATCGTGTGTGACATGTGGGATCTGCATCACTGCAAAAATGCCGTCACTCGTGAGGTGGAGATGGCTCCGCGAATGAACGAGGTGCTCGAAAAGGCCCGTGCCGCCGGCGTGCTCATCATTCATGCGCCGAGCAGTTGCATGAAGCCTTACGAGGGAACACCCGCCCGCGAACGAGCGAAGGCGGCCCCAGCCGCGCCGCGTTTGCCGGACAAGATTGGCGAGTGGTGCAAACAAATCCCTGCCGAGGAGATGGCGGTGTATCCGCTGGACCAAAGCGATGGCGGCGAGGACGATGATCCCGCCGAGCATGCCGCTTGGGCAAAGGAACTCGAAGCCAAGGGCCTCAATCCGAAAGCCCCGTGGACCCAACAGATCGACACGCTGCGCATCGACCAAACCAAGGACGCCATCAGCGACAGTGGCGTGGAGATTTGGAATCTCCTCGAATCGAGGAACATCGACAACGTCATCCTCATGGGCGTGCATCTGAATATGTGCGTGAGCGGGCGCCCCTTTGGCCTGCGGCAGATGGCGAAGAACGGGAAGCATGTCGTGCTCATGCGGGACCTCACCGACACGATGTACAACCCGGCCCGCTGGCCCTTCGTCAGCCACGCACGCGGCACGGAGCTCTTCACCCAGCATGTGGAGCGTCTCATCTGCCCCACGATCACTTCCGACCAACTCATCAGCGGTAAACCTTTTGCCTTCAGCGAGGCCACGGCGGGCAAAAAGCGTCTCCAGATCATCCTGCTGGGCGATAGCACCACCGAGGCGAGTTTTCCCAAGCGCTACGCCGCGGACGAACCGCAGTTTGGAGACATGCTCCGCGTCAAACTGGCTACTGAAGGCGATTTGCCGCCCTGTGATGTGCACAACGAAGGCGTCAGCGGCGAGTTCATCCGCCGCTTGCTCGATACCCGCTACGACAAGGCGGTCAAAACCAAGCCGCAGGCCGATTACATCTTCATCCGCTACGGGCTGAATGATGCCGCGAAGATCAAAGACTTCAAAACGGCCTTCCCGAAGGATTTTCATGAGTTGCTCGTTCGCCTGCGCCAAGACCACCCGAAGGCCATTCTCATCCCGATGACGGCCATTCCGTATGCGCTCGACAACCTGCACGAGGACATCAACGTCCTCATCAAGCAGATCGCCACCGAGGAAAAGCTCACGCTCTTCGACATCGCCCCGCGCTACCTCGCCGAGCTGAAAAAGAACCCCGATGGCCTCAACTACCGCCGCTTTCCGCTATCAAAGATCCCCGAAAAGCTCCGCCCGCTCGCCACGCCTTACATTGTGCCCGAGGGCACCGAGCCAAAGGTCGTTGTGCTCGACAACCGCCTCGACGGCCTCCTCGGCCACCTCCCCGGTTGGGCCAGTGACCGCCATCCAAATCTGGCTGGCTACAACGTCATTGCCGACGAGACGGCGAAGTGGCTGGCACCGGTGATCCGTGCGCGGAAGTAGGCGTTGAGGCTGATTTGCGTCGATCAACCATCTCCAAGCTTGCCTTTCCTCTCATAAGTTCCTATCCTCGCGGCCCATGAGCG
>CAMBPV010000212.1 GCA_945869695.1 Prosthecobacter debontii | reverse complement strand
GATCGCGAGCGCAAGCTGGGAGTGGCTCAAAGACCGCGCTCCGGAGGTGGGCGGGTTCACGCACAACGACAGCGACAGAACGCTCGGCGTGGCCGGCGGTGGGGGGACTCCAGGCGAAGATGGTGCGTCGGCCTACGAGGTCGCCGTGCAGAACGGATTCGTCGGAAATGAAAGCGCCTGGCTTGAGTCACTGATCGGCCCAGAGGGACAGCCTGGTGCCGTGGGTGGGGTTGGCCCTCGTGGTCCCGCTGGTTTTGATGGTGCCGTCGGTCCCGTTGGCCCTGTTGGCCCTAGCGGTCCTGCTGGTGCGGATGGTCAAACTGGTGCTCCTGGTCTTGACGGTGCCATCGGTCCTGCTGGCCCGGCCGGTGCTGATGGCGCCACTGGCCCAGCTGGTCCTCCAGGTCCGGGCATCAACTGGCTCGGTGAATGGCAGCCATCCACGACCTATGCCGAAGATGAAGCTTCGTTCTACAATGGCAGTTCGTGGATCTCGCTGTTGAACGGAAACTACAACAACGCGCCTTACGAGGGCAGTAGCGCTTGGGGATCACTCGCGAGGGTTGGTGCAACTGGACCAGACGGACCGCAGGGACCGCCTCCTTGGGAGCTAGTTGGAGCCTACGACAACGGAGCGGCATACAACATCGGCAATGCAGTGATTTACGAGGGTGGTTTTTATTATCGGACAGGGAACGCGCTAAATCCCGGTTATCCTCCGACACCCGCCCAAATAACAGAATCGTGGACACCCGTGGCAGATAGGGGAACCAACGCCACCCCAATCACCAGCATCACCGATGATGGTAACGGCAACCTTTCTATTTACACACAGGATGGGACATTTGGTCCATTTGCGCTCAAGGGACCGCAGGGACCAGAGGGAGCTCCCGGGACCAACGGCTACAACGGCTCCGATGGTGCGCAAGGACCGCAAGGTCCACAAGGCGATCCCGGTGGACCTCAAGGACCGCAAGGTCCCCAAGGACCAGCAGGCAACGACGGTCCTCAAGGACCTGAGGGGCCACAAGGACCGCAGGGTTTGGGCATCAACTGGCTTGGTGAGTGGTCATACATGACCTACGCCAAAGATGATGCCGTCGCTTACAACGGTAGTTCATGGATTTCGCTTTCGGATGGCAACTATGGTCAACCACCCTACGAGGGAAGCAGCTACTGGGGATTACTCGCGAGGGCCGGGACAAACGGCAACGATGGGGCGAATGGCAACGATGGAGCGAATGGCAGCAACGGGATAGACGGAATAAACGTCACTCCCATTACCAGCATCACGGACGATGGTGGCGGCAATCTCACGATAAGCACCATGGAGGCAAGCTACGGTCCGTTTGCTTTGAGGGGACCAGTAGGCAACGACGGATTGCAGGGAGAGCAAGGTCTGCAAGGAGAGCAAGGACCCGAAGCAACGCCGATCACGAGCATCAATGACGATGGTTACGGCAACCTGACCATCGTCACCCAGAATGGAAGCTATGGTCCATTTGCGCTCAAGGGACCGCAGGGGCCTCAAGGCAACGACGGGATAAATGGCACTGGTGACGTAAATGGACCAAGCGGCTCCACGAACGGGAACATCGCGACCTTCAGCGACGGCAGCGGCAAAGTCATTCAGGATTCGGGCGTGGGCATTGCCGGTGGCGATCTTTATGTGAACGGCATCAAGGTGCTCGGCGCTCAGCAGACCGGCGTGGCCGATGCCGCTGAAAGCCATTCCATGAGCGGAAGTGACAATGTCGATTACAACGCGCTGATGACCGCCCTCAACGATCTGGGCACGAAGTTCAACGCGATGAAGGCGGCTCTCGAAGCGCATGGCTTGATCGCCACCGTCTGATTATGGTCTTGGTTGATTCGCGATCTTCGTTGCGCAACGAAGATGGAGTTCACCAGCGGGCAGGCTTGCACAACGAAGAGAATGGCCTTGAGGGTTGGGTCTGGATCAGGCCGATTGTTTGGCTCGGCCCTTTTTGCCGGAAGGCGGAGGCTTTGGCGGATCCCAGACGGAATTGATCTCCGAATCCTGTGGAATGAGGTGGCCGTAGTGCTGCTCCACAACGTCCACACCATCTCCAAGCCACCGCGCCACTTTGTAAATGGACGTGCCCCGCGATACATGCAGGCTCGCGAATGTCCGTCGCAGGTCGTGGAAGGTAAGCCACTCGAAACCGCAGCGTTTTGCCAGTCCGTCGAATGCCTTGCGAAAATCGTAACGGTAGCGGTAGCTTCCATGCGCGATAGCGGGCTCGATCATGAATGGGTCGCGGAGGCCATACTCGGCGAGCCATTTACGAAACTCCTCGGTGAGCGGAATGGTCCTGTTGTCGCGATCCTTGGGCTGGAACGTGGCAGTTGCCTGGACGTGCAACAATCCAGCATCGAGATCGAACCACGAAGGCCGTGCCTCGATGATCTCGAGCTTTCGGAGTCCCGCATGCATACCGCAGTAGAGCGCAAACTTCAGTCCTTCGTTTTTGCATTCATCGAGGAGAAGCAGTGCCTCGGCATGGGTCAGGAAGTTACGCCGTTGCCGCATCGGCAGTTTGGGGACCTTGACCGCCTCGGTCACATCGGTGGTGATCTTTCCGCGCTCAATCATCCACTTGAACCAGACATGTACGACCCTGAGATAGGCCACTGCGGTGTGTGGATTGGTCTTCTTGCGGCTCTCAAACCATTTCTGGATTCCAGAGCGGGTGATGCTGCGGGGAGTGGCCGCCCCCAGGAAGTCGACAACCGATTGGAGGATGTAGCGCCTTGAGGATAGTGTCGACTCCGAAAGGCCCTCCCTTTGTTTACTCTTCAGATATTTGTCGATCTCCGTCTGGCAGGATTCCATTTGTTCACGGACTTCGGTGGTCGCCCGAGACATGATTTCCCGTGCTTTGACGATCGCCTCAGCCTCATTTTCGGTCCCAAGAGGGAGCCGCATCTGACTGGAACCGGGCATGGGGGTGAATCTGACCCACCAGGCCTTCCTTCGTTTGTAGAGTCCCTTCATGGCGAATGTGTGCTAAAGTGCGTGTGCTAAAGTGAGCAAAAATTGCCTCAAATGCACATAGTACTCAACCGGGATCTTGGTTGGTACCTTCGTATTTTACCTTCGTAAAATGGTCGGGCTGGCGAGATTCGAACTCACGACCTCTTGCACCCCATGCAAGCGTTCTACCAGGCTGAACTACAGCCCGACCTTTGGCAGCCAGATGACTCTGGCTGAGCGGCCGCCAGTTTGTCGCGTGGTCATCGGATTGCAAGGCGAAAGTCACAGGCCCATTTCAGAATGGAACGGAAAAATCAGGAATCGCCATTTCTCGGTTGATCGCATTTCAAATGAAGATTTCCAGTGCTCGCCACGATCTACTTCGCTAGCCTCAAAATGATCCTCCGCCTACTTTTCCTTCTCGCACTCGCCAATTCCGCCTTCGCCGAAACGAACACGACTTATACCTTCCCCATTCAGGCCAAGACTCCGGAGGAGGAGCTGAAAACCATCCGGTTGCCGGATGGCTACTCGTTGGAACTCGTTTTGAGTGATCCGCTCATCAAGGAGCCGATGGCGATCGCGTTTGATGGTGATGGCAAAATGTACGTCGTCGAAATGCGCACTTACATGCAGGACATCGACGGCACGGACGAACTCACGCCCAAGAGCCGCATCTCGCTGCATGAATCGACAAAAAGCGACGGCGTCTTCGACAAGCATAGCGTGTATCTCGATAACCTGCTCCTGCCTCGCATGGTGCTGCCGCTGGATGACCGTGTGCTCGTCGGCATCACGAACACGAATGACATCACGCTGCATCGAGATGCGAATGGCGACGGTGTGGCCGATGAGCAAGCGCCCTGGTATGTCGGCGGACCGCGTGGCGGAAACATGGAGCACCAGCCCAGCGGTCTCGTGTGGGGTCTGGATAACTGGATCTACACCACCTACAACGGCTACCGCCTGCGCTGGGCTGGCGAGAAGCAGCCGGCGCTCAAAGAAAACACCGCGCCGAATGGTGGTCAGTGGGGCTTGGCTCAAGACGACTACGGCAAGATGTGGTGGAGCAATGCAGGCGGCGAAAAAGGCCTGTGGAACTACCAAGCGCCCATTCTTTATGCCGCAATCAATGTGAAGCAGCAGAAGAGCGAGAAGTTCGACACCGTGTGGCCCATCGTCGCGCTCGGCGATTTCCAGGGCGGCCCCGGACGTTTCCATTCGCCGGAGGACAAGCGCTTGAATCACTTCACCGGCTGTGCCGGACAGACCGTGTATCGCGGTGACCGCCTGCCGAAGGAGCTGTATGGCAACGTCTTCCTGCCTGAGCCCGTCGGCCGTTTGATCCGCCGCGCCACCGTCGAGATCAAAGACGGCATCACCACCGTCGCGAATCCGTATGAGGAGCAGATGAGCGAGTTCATCCGCAGCAGCGATCCGAATTTCCGCCCGCTGAACATGACCACCGGCCCCGACGGCTGCCTCTACATCGTCGATGCGTATCGCGGCATCATTCAGGAAGGCAACTGGGTCAAACCGGGCAGCTTCCTCCGCGGAGCCATTGAGCCCACTGGCATGCAGCACGTCGCCGGCCATGGTCGCGTGTGGCGTCTGGTGCACAAGGACTTCAAGCCCGGCCCGCAGCCGAAAATGATCGGCGAAACGCCCGCGCAACTCGTCGCGCATCTCACGCATCCGAACGGTTTCTGGCGTGATACCGCGCAGCGCATGCTCATCGTTAAAGGAGACAAGTCCGTCGTCCCGGGGCTCGTTGCGCTGCTAAAGCACGAGAACCACCTCGCCCGCTTGCATGCGCTGTGGACGCTGGAAGGCCTCGATGCCATCACGCCGGACATTCTCCGTGCTGCGATGAAGGACCAGCACGCGCAAGTCCGCGCCAGTGCCATCCGCGTCGCTGAATCGCTGCTCAAAAAAGGCGACACCGCTTTGATCGCCGACATCCAAGCTCTCAAGGCCGACAAAGACCCGGCCGTGGTGCTACAGACGCTTTACACCGCGAAGCACCTCAACTGGCCCAAGTGGAAAGACGAGGCACAAATGACGCTCATGACCTCCGCCAGCATCGGTGTGAAGGAAATCGGTGCGCAGTTGCTCGTCGAGGCTCCGAAGATCAGCGGCAGCTTCACGAAGGACGAAAAGAAGCAACTCGAACGCGGCCAGGAAATCTTCCGCTCGCTTTGCTTCGCCTGCCACGGCTTCGACGGCGCGGGCATGCCCATCGCTGGCCGCGAAGGAGCCACCCTTGCTCCGCCGCTCTCAGGATCACGCACCGCCGTGCAAGGCGATGCCATCGTGCGTGTCATGCTCAATGGTCTCGCCGGTCCCATCGACGGCAAAACCTACGAAGCCGCCATGGTCACCATGGCCACCAACAACGACCAATGGATTGCCGATGTCGCCAGCTACATCCGCAAAGCCTTTGGCAACAGCGGCAAGCTTATCACCCACAAGGAAGTCGCCGCCCTGCGCAAAGAACTCGGCAAACGCGTGACGCCTTGGACCATCGAAGAACTCCGCGCACTCTACCCCCAGCCCTTGCCAAACCGCGCCGCGTGGAAACTGACCTCCAGCCACAACGACAAAGAGATCGCCAAAGCCATCGATGGGGACATCTCCACCCGCTGGGACACCCGCAAGTCGCAAAGCCCCGACATATGGTTCCAAATCGACCTTCCCGAGTCCGCGGACATCACCGGCCTCACTCTCGATACCGGCAAATCCCGCAACGACTACCCCCGCCAATACAAGATCGAACTCTCCACCAACGGCACCGAGTGGAAGAAGCCCCAGCTCCAAGGCAACGGCGAAGCTGGCGTCATCGACTACCTCTTCCCCAAGCCCACGAATGCCAAATCCATCCGCATTTCCCAGATCGGCGAGGTGAGGGGAACCTTCTGGTCCATTCACGAGCTTCAGGTGCTCGGCGCGTTGAAGAAGTGACTCACACCTTCAATCCGTAAAACTTCGTAGCGTTGCCCGACCATAGCCTCCGCTGCTCGCTGGTGGGGCGTGAGGAAATGATCTGCTTCAACGCATCCACCCAGCCACGCACGGGGCCGCCGAGGAGGCACACCGGCCAGTCGCCGCCGAAGAAGACGCGTTCGGGGCCGAAGGTATCGAGGCAGTGGTTCACGACAGGCGCGAGGTCTTCGGCTTGCCATTTTCCTGGCGGGACGAAGGCGACGATGCCGCTGATCTTGCACATCACATCGGCACGTGAGGCGGCGACGGCATCAATGCCGCGCTTCCATTCGTCAGGGGTGCAGCTTCGCTTTAAACCGGGGCCGAGCTTTGGATTGAAGGCTTTGGGATCGCCATTGCCACAGTGGTCGAGAACGAAACGGGTGTCCGGGCATTCCTTGATGAGCTTCGCGCCGTCCCTCAGTTCGGTAGGGCGCATGGTGAGCTCGAAGTTGAGGCCGTGTTTGCCGAGCGTCCGCATGCCGCGCA
>CAMBPV010000211.1 GCA_945869695.1 Prosthecobacter debontii | reverse complement strand
GCAAGAACCGACGGCTCCTTCAGATACTGGGCCGCATTTCCGGGACCCACACCTCCGAGCGGAATGAACTTGATGCCGAGGTGCATGAAGGGCGCGGAGACCACTCGCAAATAGGCGAGCCCACCGCTGGGCTCACTGGGGAAAAACTTGAGCACCTTGCAGCCCGCCTCGATAGCGAGCTCGATATCCGTCGGCGTGCACACGCCGGGAGCGAAGGGTAGACCGATGCGTTTTGCCTCTGCGACGACTCGCGGATTCATCCCGGGTGCCACGCCGAAGCTTGCCCCAGCTTCCATGGCATCGTTCACCTGCTGTGGACTCAGGAGGGTGCCCGCGCCGACGGTCATCTCCGGCGCCTCTCCACGAATCCGCTTCAGGGATTCAAGCGCAGCGTCGGTGCGCAGCGTCAGCTCAATGCAGTCCACGCCACCGGCCAACAAAGCCCGGGCGAGAGGCACGGCATCATCTGCGCGATCAATCATGATCACGGCAACAACGCCGGTGCGTTCGAGGTGACGGGAAATCGGTTCGTTCATCGTGTGAAGCAGGACGGGAGCAGCCAATTTGCAACCCGCTTGTCAAATTCAGGCCAAATGTTTCTTTCCCACGCCCCTCTTGACGGCCTGAACGAGCCACCAAACGGGGTTCACAAAGAGCGCCAGGAGCAGAAGCTTATTGAAGATAAAGGAGAGATGGGTGAGCTGGGTCACGGACTCGTGAAAGGCCATCAAGCCCAGACCGAAGAGCACGGCGATCCGTCGATTCTGAAGCCCCAAAAAGGCGAAGAGCTCCAGTGGGAGCGCCGCGCCAAAGAAGAACATGCACACCATCGGGTGCTCCATGAGAGTTTGTGGCAACCAATCGAGCTCACGCATGACGGGATCGAGATTGTTATAAAACTGCATGTCATTGTTCTTCACGAGATGAAGCGGGAAGAAGCGCGCTGTGGAAAGCCAGTCGCCGCTGGAGTTCATGATTTTGGTGAGGGCGGACACGACGTAGGCCGCCATCAATCCCTGCCGGGCCCAATCCATTTCAAGCTGGCCGAACGTCAACATCCCACCCGGCAGCGCTCGATTCTTGAACCGGCAAAAGAATGCCATCAGACCCGAGAGCCAGATGGAAAGCATCACCAAATGCAAACCCTGCGCGATGTGTCCAATGGCACCCTGCGAGTTCAACAACGTGGAACTGCCGATCCCAAAAAAGACCGGCAGAGCGAGGCTAAAGGCAGCGGGAACCCCGAGAAAGTAGAGCAACAAGGAAATGCCGGTGGCCGCACGCAGGGGAACCTCAAGGGCGTCATTCGAGAGGAACGAAAAATCCACAAAGTATCCGAAACCATTGGGGTGCGGCTGACTTTGAAACTTGATGTCATTCTGGCGGTCCAGCATCACCATTTGTTGCAGCGCTTCGGCTGGCTGATCCCAAACTCCGATCCAGCCGGTGTGCACATCCCAGAGAAGGATCGCCACCACAAAACGCATCAGCACCAACTCCCATCGATCATGAAGGATGGGCTCCCGACGCAGCCAAAAACTGAGCCAGCGTTTCCACCACGGTTCTTTGGAGCTATCCGCACTCATGATTTCGAGAACTGGATTTCTCCCACTTGAGTTTCCGACTTGCTGACTTTTCCGTCTTTGAACACCACGTCCACCTGATGCAAACGCAGCCCGCCTAGCGCACGGACCTTCTCGGCATCGGGCGCATTCTTTGCCAGCCAATGCAGCACCTCGTCCGCTGCTTCTTTTTTCTTCTCCAGAGGCAGATTCGCCTTTTTACCTTTCCCGCCCGCCTCAGCCTTGAAGTTGGTCAGCTTGCGATCGTAAGCCTTCTTGACGTTTGAGACCGACGTGCCAAAGAGCCCGCCCGATGGCAGCGCCACATTGTTGAGATCGGTGACATAAACGTAGTAGGTATCAGGCGCAAAGCGCGAGTACATGGGGAAGTTCGAGAACGGATAAAACTCACCGGGCTTCTCCGTCTTCGCAGTCAATGCCGGGATGACGAAGGCCATCAGGATCACGACGATCCAATGAAAACGAAACGGGATTCCTCGCAAGCGAGAGAGCAGCTGCGCCATGAAATCTCGAGCATTCAAAGGCATCAGGTTTGAGGCGGCAAGAGAATGGGTATCCCACCACTGATCGGGTAAAGGTGCTTTCCATCCGCAGTCACCAGTGCTTTTTCGGAAACGGGAATGGATGAGCGCGCTTTCTCCTCATCGGAAGCCCAACGCAGTGGCTGCTTGGTGGCGGGGCAGCGCAACAAAGGGAGAAACTTTTCGAGCCAGGTGAGATCGGCGCTCATCAGTAGATAGGCACCCCGGAATCAATTTCATTCGACCAGGCCGTGATCCCGCCTGCGACATTCCACACATCGGCAAAACCATTTTCCTGAAGCAGCGCCACCGCTTTGGCACTGCGCCCGCCGAGCTTGCAATGCACAAGGATGCGCGTGCCTAGCGGCAACTCACCCATCCGTGATGGAAGCTCGCCTAGAGGAATGAGGGTCGCACCTTCGATGTGCGCGACGACGTGCTCAGAGGGCTCACGCACATCGAGCAAAAAGTGCGGCGCACGAGATTGCTGAATTTCTCGGAGGTCTTGAACGGTGAGAGTGGGGACCGGAGGTGGGGGCTGAATGCTCATTCCGCAGAATTGATGATAGTCGATGGGTTCAGTTAGGCTCGGGTGAGTGCCGCAGACCGGGCACTCAGGATCACGCCGAAGTTGAATGGTGCGGAAGCGCATGGCAAGCGTATCCACATGCAGAAGTCGGCCGATCAAGGGCTCGCCCATTCCCGTGATGATCTTGATGGCCTCCAGCGCCTGCATGGAACCCACGATGCCCGGCAACACTCCGAGCACCCCACCTTCCGCACAGGTCGGCACCAGTCCCGGAGCGGGAGGCTGCGGCACCATGCAGCGGTAGCAAGGCCCGCCCAGATGCGGAGCAAACACGCTCACCTGCCCTTCGAACCGCAGGATCGAGCCGTAGATGTTTGGCTTCCCCATCCAGACACACACATCATTGCTCAGGTAACGGGTGGGGAAATTATCAGTCCCATCAATGACCACATCATAGCCCTCCATGATCTCTCGGGCATTGGCAGCTGTGAAACGTTCCGGATGACACACGATCTCCACGTGCGGATTGATGCTAAGGAGCCGCTCTCGCGCGGCCTCCAGCTTACTCCGACCCACATCGCCGGTCCCGTAGAGGATCTGCCGCTGCAAATTGGAGAGGTCCACGGTGTCCGCATCCACCAGACCGATGCGCCCAACGCCAGCCGCCGCCAGATACAAGCTGATCGGAGAACCCAGCCCCCCTGCCCCGATGCAAAGCACACGCGCATTCTTGAGCTTGGTTTGTCCCGCCACTCCAAAATTCGGAATGCTCAACTGCCGAGCATAACGCTGGAGTTCTGGGGTCGAGAGAGCTTCGTGGGACATGGGTCAGGTTGAGATTCAGAGGCGCGGTGGCGCTTCCGTGCTGGCACCGCCGCCGAGCATCTCGTCATCCACCAGAGTCAGGTCAAAATCGGAGAGTTGCACTTCGCCACCCTTGATCTTCTTTTTCGACATCGCCACCGACAGCCAGCGAAACTCCTCGCTGTTATCCAAGAGAACCTTCACCACCATGGTCAGCGGCACCGCCAAAAACATGCCCACTGGACCCCACATCCATCCCCAAAAAATCACCGAGATGATGATCACCAGAGGCGAGATGCCGAAGCGACGCCCGAGCAGCGCAGGCTGCACAAAGTTATCCAGGAAGAAATTAATACCCCCGTAGCCAAAACCAAGCGCGACCGCACTGCCGACGCCACCCGTCACCAGCGCCTCGACCACCGCAGGGATGCACGCCGCCGTGGAGCCAACGGCAGGAATGAAATTAAAAACAAAGGCGAGGATGGCCCACAGAAGTGGATACTCGAGGCCCAGCGCCCAGCACCATCCGCCAGCCATGATCCCCGTCAGCGCACTGACGATGGTTTTGATCCCCAGATACTTTTGCACATCCGAGGCCGAGTGCAGGAGGTAGCTCATGTCAGGACCTCCTGCCAGCTTCACGGCGATGATCCGACGCTGGGTTCCCTGCGCCTCCATCAAAATGAAAATGAGGAGGATGATCACCATCCCGATCCCGACAGCGATGAAAGCTAGCGTGCCGAATGTGGTCCCAAGAGCATTCCCCACGGTGCCCATGACGTCTTGATTCCCGATGTAATCCGTCACCGTCTTCCAGTCAAAAAGCGTCTCCGCACTGGCCTTGGCTCCCTTCACGCCCTGAGCCTCCAGCCAGACGCCGGCCTCGTTCACGTATTCCCTCAGCTTGTGCACGTAATTCTCCCGGAAGTCCCTCTGGAAGCGCACGATCAAATGAAACGCCGCATTCAACATGGCCGCCAGCACGCCAATGTTGAGCGATACCGTCAGCCCTAACGCGATGATGCCAGGCACACGCCGTTTGGTCAGCCAGGCCATCAATGGGTAGCAAAGAACCGCCAGGAACATCGAAAAAGCGATCGGCACCAGAATGCCAGCAGCCGCCTTCATCCCGGCCAGAACAATGATGAGACACGCAAAGGCAAAGAGAAGTCGGAACCCCTGCTGGCCCGCACCACCCTCCGTTTTTTCTCGCAGAAACACGCTCATCTTGTCGCTAACGTCCGCGACATTGAGCAGCGGCTCAAATGAATTCGACTTCTTATCCGCTCACTCACATCCGCACCCCATAAAAAAAACGGTCGCCCCCAACCATCGAGGTGACCGGTTCAACGACCCTGACCTCCACTAAAACCTCATCTGCGCGCCGAAGATGAAATTGGTTCCGGGCTCGTTCACACCTGAGCCGTGGATGCGATAAGACTCATCGGTGACGTTTTCCACCGCAGCCGTGAGCGTGAGGAGTTCATTCACGCGCCAGCCACCGCGGACGGTCGCGACGGTGTAGCCTGGGGTTCCTCCCGGGGGAATGCGTTGGGTGTCGCGGATGTCACTAGCGCTCAGGCGATCCTGCCGATCGACGAGTTGGACGTTACCCTCCAGCCAGAAGCGGCGCTCGGGGCTGTCCCAGCGGAGGCCCACCAGTCCCGTGAGTGGCAGCATGCGGCTGACAGGCTCCACTTCACTCTTCCTGCTGGAGTTCGGAAAGCCCTCGAGTTCGCCATCTTGCACCGCCACGGAACCAAACAGCGTGAGACCCCGCACAAGCTCCCAGCGACCTCCCACCTCGATGCCCTGGATGTATCCGTCGCCCGCATTGAGCTTCGTCACCTCATTGAGTCCATCGATCACCCGGCCCGTCGGCGTGCGGACGATCATGTCTTGGATGTCGGTGTGGAAAAGGGCCAGCGAGAAGCTGCCGCGCTCACCATCCCACCGCACCCCGACCTCACTGGTCAGGTACTGCTCGGGATCGAGGCCCGGAGCCGCGGTCTCGATCTCATTGGACCGGGCCGTATCGAGGCGGGACAGATCCGAGAGATTCGGCGCACGGAAGCTCTGGGATGCACCGGTGAAAAACTTCAGCTTCCCTGCTTCATCGGCCCGGAAAAGAAGTCGGGCAGTTCCGGACACGTCTTGCCAGTTCTCCGTCAGACTGCTCGCGCGGCCCGTTTCCGGATTGGCAAAGGTCCCCACATCAGCCGCTGCGTAAGTGTAGCGGGCCCCCAGCGTGAGGTCAAAGCGCCCACCGAGAGCAATCTCGTCCTGCACAAAAGCACTGGCCAGATGGTAGAGAGAGTCATCTCCCACAGGGCCTTGGATCGCCCGCTTCGAGACGCCCGCTGCCGTGGTGCTCACCGTGGAGGAATCCACGGAGTCGAGGTAATAGCTCGCGCCATACGTCAGGTGGCCGATGGGCGTCTTGCTCTCGAGCACCAGATCCAGTCCCCAGGCATCCACCGTGAAGCTATCCACACTGCGGTTTCCATTGGCCCGGGTGCGAAAGAGATCTTCACTCTGGCGATGATGCGAGAGCGTGATGCGGTAGTGATCCACCGGTCCATCGGAGTCTCCCTCGAGGCGAAGGTAGGTCAGGTAGCGGTCCTGATCAAAATAGTGCTCCCTCTCATTTCCCACCGTGCTCCCGGCGAAAGGCACGGCATAAATCGTGCGGTGCGTGCGCCAGACATCGTCCTGGTGAAATTGATTGTGCGCCAGCGTGAGCTTGGCGTCATCACTGAGGAACACCTCCAGCTTCGCATCGATCCCAAATTCATCATATCCCGTCTGGGGCAGCGTGCCCTGACCCGCAGCACGCAGATCGCCAAAGGTGCTGCCCGTGACACCCAAATGCAGACCATATCGATCCGCCTCACTCACGCTGCCTTCCACCCGACCCGTCCATGAGTTCTCGGCCGTGGCATAACGCACGGAAGATCCACCACTCACATACGGTCCACTCACCGGAGTCACGGTCGCCGTTCCTTTTCCCGACTTTCCAGAGACCGGCGCAGGACTCACCGGCGCGCGATACCGCGGCCCCATCGTCAGCGCATTCACCACACCGCCGAT
>CAMBPV010000210.1 GCA_945869695.1 Prosthecobacter debontii | reverse complement strand
CATTTGATGCGTCGGGCCGAAACGCTTTTCGTAAATCGCCAGCGCCCGCCGAAACATGGACTCAGCCTGCGACGGCTGGTAACTCTTCAAAAAGCTCGCGAGGTTGTTGAGGCGGATTGCGACTTCGGGATGCTCCAGGCCGAAACGCTCTTCGGCAATCGACAGCTCCTTTTGCAACTTCGTCGGGTCCGCCGTGTGCTGCGTGATCCCGCTGCTCTCGTTGTGCGCGTTTGCGTCGTTAAACTGATCAGAACTGGAGGCCGTATGCATGTCGAATGAGTTTGTCTGCTGGGTTTGTAGCGAGGTTGCCCTGCGGTGGCGAGAACGAATTTAGATTGAGGCAGAAGAGCATTAAGCAAGCGGCACACGAGATCGGTCCGCTTTTCTTTTTTGTGATTCGCCTGACATTACATCCTGAATCAAGCTGGGACAGATGCGGGGCTGGTGATGCTTGCGCTGTGGTTGGCTGGCTGGCGAGCGGCAACCGTTTTTGAGGCACACAGTTTAGTAGCTTTTGGCTACCTAGAGCACAAGCCCCAGTTCGGTGCTCACGGTTTCCCCGGCGTGATGGGGGAGACGGAAACTCATCACTCAAAGTGACTCTGCCATGCCAGCCCGACGGTGTCAATTGCGAGCAGGAAAACGGCGACGGCGGAGCGCACAATTCACCCCCAGACAGCAGGGCGATGATACTCCAGAGAGCATTGAAGCCGAAGCGGTGCTCAAAGGTGATGGACTCATGACTGTCTTGAGCGGGACCTGTCGCTTCACCTTTCGGACCAGAGGTTTCCGTGGCAAGAGCTGTGCAATCCGCGGGACTGGCGGCGATCCTACCGGTCGGAGCAGCACACGAATTGCATCCTCCTGCCTTTGTGCAGATTCCCCTGCTATAAGCGGGACCACTAGCCCGCGAACTCGATCTGATCTGGAGCCCTCGCGTGGCTTCCATTCGATTGGCGGTGGGTAGTGCCGCACAGGTGCTTGGGACGGTTCTGCGTGCTTGACGTGGGTCATAAAATTGGGTTTCTTTGCTGCCGAATCCTCCTCACATTGCGCTGCCCTACTTTCTCTTCTGCTTTTTACGGTCACTCTTCCAGAGCTTGGCCAGATCGGGCTGATCAGCTCGGGCAATTTTCACGGCCTCTCGACACGCCTCCAGACGAGTAGGAAGGTCAGGCAGGGCCACCTGCACTTCGGGATGGGCGGACATGAGATGCTCCAGGTGGGCGAGCGAACGCGGATCCGACGCGTTGACCCGGGTGGCTGCGACGAAGAGTTCGGCTGCCTCCGCAAACTCGCCTTTCGCCTCCATGGCGAGGCCCAGATTCTTGTAGGCGTTTGAGCGACCGGGATCAATCGTGATGGCGTGGCGCAGGTATGGGATGGCCTCATCATACTGACCCAACTGGTTCAGGGAGTAGCCAAGGTTGTTGTGGATGAAATACCACGTCTCTTTCCGGCAGGGCTCCATCCCAAGAGCCTGACGGTAGAATCTCGCCGCCCCCTGAAAATCGCCCAACTGCTCCATGAAGGAGCCCAGCGCGAGATATTGCGCCCCGTGTTTCTCAAGATCATCCGTCAGCGCGATCATGCGCTCGACGCAGCCGATCGCCTCGTCATACCTGCCGTTCTGCGAGTAGATGATGGCGAGGTTCGTGAGGGATTGAACACATTTGCCGTCCTTGTCCTGCAATTGTTTCAGGAGGCGCTGTTCAATCTCCGCGAAGGTGAGAGCTTCTCCCTCGGGTCTGGGTTGCACGTGATAACGGAATGTAAGGTCTTTGCTCATGGTGTGGTGTGGTGTGTTTGGTTTGACGGTCAGAGTGAAAAAGTTGGGAGCATGGGCTCTGGTCAGTTCTGCCAGACGCCGTGGCCCGCGTGGCGCAGATCCAGCGCAAGTTGTATCTCCATCCGTTCGGCTTCCTCGCGGCTCATGCGTTCGAGGTGATCGAACTGCTCCCAGGCGATGCCGAGACCGAAGTTCTTCACCAACGCAGAAGCTTGATGTCCCACCTTGTGCCGGGCATGGCGCTCCACGGGGGTGAGCGCGGTCATGCCGACGTAAAAGCAAGGCTTCTCCTGGTTGCATCCACTATTCGCGTCCGCAAAGGACTTCTTTTCCCAGACTGCGGCGTCCAGATGAATGACATAGAGGCAGCTGCTCCGGGCTGGCCACCAGAAACTGCCGCACCGTTCATCCCAAGGCGCGACCTCCACACGGTCGGGAGATTCGCAGTCGTGCACGCTGACCATTCCATCCTGAACCCAGAAGATGGCGTCCTGTTTGAATGCGCGTCCGGTATCGGTCGCTTCTGCGACGGACAGGTTGTGGGCTGTCCAGCTCTCCTCGAAGTAGGACCAGTCTTTCGATCCGGCGAAGACCCACTGCGGGTCATGACCCGATTCCTTCAGGTGGATCCAGAGCTTTTCATCTGCCCTTCCGTTCTGCGACCAGCTTCGCAACTCTCCATGTGGATTGTGCGCGGTGATGATCGCAAAAGGTTGTGGGCGTAAATTGAGGCCCTGGCCAGAGAACCACGTTTGCAGGTATTGAGGACGAATCATGGCGTTGGGTGATCGGTGGTGATGTTTACTCGGCGACGTCTTCACTGCCGATTTGCTCGACGGGCTGAGGAGTGAGTCCGTAATGTATGGCAACGACGGCTGCGCCTTTGGCCAACGCGGTTCTCGGGTTCATGCGTTTGGCGAGCACCTTGCCGATGAGTTCAAGGAGAGCATTGGCGGCGTTCTTGTCACCGGCTGAGGGATTGGCGGTGGTGTGGGGATTGGGCATGAGTTTGGATGGCTGGCGTGTTGTGAGTTGGTTTTGTGGAGCTCGATTGACGGTGTCTGCCGGCCACCTCCCGGCAGTCGTCGAGGCCGCAATCAAGCCTACATAAATAATAAGGCGCGCGCGTACGCGAGGGGTGCATGGTGTCCCGTCGTTCCCCTGATTCACCCGCCTGAGGTGGTGGTCGGATGGCCTGGCATTGAATCCGGCGGATGGTCCTCCGCATCAACTTCGCCAAGAATCTTTCCAAAATACCAGGACATGCTGATGCTGCTGATCTCTTCCCTGAGTTCAGCCTGCTGTTCTGGATCGTTGCTTGCCTCGATCAGTTGTTTGAGGGCGGCGATCTGACTGCGCACGCGGGCTGCGATGTCTGCTTCCGTCTCCACCGATTCGCCTCCCGGTGCGGATTCAAGCGGGGGTGGCTCGTTAAAAGGTGTCATAGGGGTCGTCATGTTTTTCTCTTTTGGTGTTGGGTGGGTTTGAAATTTTGCGGTTCACTCCGCCATGCTGGTGATGAATTTGTCCGCGCTTAGTTCCCGTTCGCCGTCCCAACGGTAGGCGACGAGCGGGCCTCCCTTCCAGACGCTGTAGTCGAGACACGCTGCGTTTGAGGCCAGCGGCTGCGGGGTGGCATCACGAGGCAGTGAGTAGTGACCGAAGAAAACCGGAGCAGCAGAGGCGGGATAGCCATCGAACAATCCAGCAGGTGTCGATGAATCAATCTTGGGAAGGACGACTGACTTCCTGGGAACCACATCAAGTTCAGGAAAGGCGAGATCGTCATAGAACTGACCGGCCGTCGGAATCCACCATTTCGCCCGCATCCAATTCATCGGCACACCGCGATAGGTCATGACGAACAGGTCACCCGGCAACTCGAGTCGCATGCCATTGAGCAGCAGTTCCGCAGCGCGCCCTTGATTTGAATTTGGATCGTTCAGTAAACGGAGAGCGGTATCATCAATCGGGTTAGGCAGCACACGAAGGCCCTGCACGGCGGCATCATTCCAACAGGCATGAACAACCCGAATCACTCCGAGATCGAGGGCAAGGGGAAGCGTCCGAAACCATTCGAGGCAGGATTGCCATTCCGCGTCGTGGTTCGCGAATTGTGTGTGGGTCGCCGCCAGCTGAGTCCTCAAGTGCGAGTGCCGCACCGGGTCGAGGTGGTAGCGCAAGGCATCGAACTCGTGATTACCGAGGACGGCCAGTGCCGCGCCAGCAGTGACCATGCCGCGAACAATGGCGAGGGTTTCCCGAATCGATGGGCCGCGATCGATGAGGTCGCCCACAAAGATCGCGGTTCGGTTTGGATGCCGCCACACGCCGTCACACTCGCGGTAGCCAAGTTTAGCCAGGAGTTCACACAATAGACCAGCCTGGCCGTGGATGTCGCCGATCAGGTCGAACGCTCTTGGATTTGAGTTGGTGGATTCGGCCTGAGTCGCGCCTGAAGCAAATGAGGTTTTATTCATGAGGGTGAGTGGTGACAAAATGATTCGAGCTCAGTTCATGTTCTCCGTCCCAGCGATAGGCGGTCAGAGGGTTGTCACCAAAAGCGCCGCTGTAGTCGAGGCTGGCGAGATTCCTGGCCAGGGGTGCCTTTTCCCTGTCTGCGGGCAGCCAGTAGTGACCGAAAAAGACAGGGGGTTCATCCGCACCATAGTTGGGCAGATCACGCAGCATTTCGGGTGTGACTTTCTCCCTGAGTTCGACCATCCGCTCTGGCATCACCAGGTCACCAAGGGCAGTTCCCTCTTTCAGGTCCCACCAGCGAACCCGGATGTTCTTCCGCTTGATGCGTTCCTTGTCTTCGAAAAACACACCGTCGGGCAGTTCCATCTCCGGTCCCTTCAGCATGATTTCCACGGCGACGTATTCCGGTGTGCCCTCGGTGGCGGCGGCATGAAGGAAGCCGTCATCGAGCAGGGGTGTGCCACTCAGCCTTTCAAGGTGGCGTTCATCCCAGGCGGCATGAACCGCCCGCAAGGCACCGAGGTCGAGATGCATCGGCAGCCGCTTGAACCAGCCCACCCACTCAGCCCATTCGGCGTCCCTGTCAGCAAAGGCAGCCAAGGTGGCGGCGTGAGTTCTCGTGTTTTTCTCGCTCCGTTCCCGCAGCCAGCCGCCTTTGCCATCGGCCGTGTGATAGGCAACCGCATTGAACTCATGGTTTCCCATGATGGCCAGGGCATCGCCGGCCTCCACCATTCCACGCACGGTGTGGAGCACCTCGCGAATCTTCGGACCCCGGTCGATGTAGTCGCCGAGGAAGATCACCTTCCTGCCCTCAGGATGGCGGTGGCTGTCGCCGTGGGGTTTGAAGCCGAGCCTTGCCAGCAGGGCGGTGAGTTTGTCGTGGTGGCCGTGGATGTCGCCGATCAGGTCGTAGTGTTTGTTTTTCATGACACACCATGATCACCCAAAAAATGGATTTTATAATCCATGATATAATGGTATTACTGACTCTACAGTCATGATTAAAGAACTCTTTTCCCGCTCTGGATTGTCACTCGACCGGCTCCGCCGTTTTCTCGAATTCGCCGATGCAGGTTCCATCTCCAAAGCCGCGTCTGGCGATGGCAACCTCCAGAGTCAGATCAGCCGCCAGATTGCGGAACTGGAGGAGTACTTCGAAACCGAGCTCACCGTTCGCAGAGGGAAAACCTTAGCGCTTTCACCGGCAGGTCGTCGGCTTTCAGACCTGATTCGTGAGCAGTTTCAGGACCTGTATGACTTTCAACTGGAGCAGAGCTCTCAAAGCAAAACTTTCAGCATTGGGGCCGGAGCCAGCATTTTGGAGTGGCTGGTCATTCCCACCATCGCCGACATCCGTCAGTTGCTTGGCAACGTCACACTGCAACTTTCCTCGAGGCGGAGCGGAGAGCTGGTCGAAGATGTTCGTGACGGAAAGCTCGACTTTGCCGTGGTCCGTGAGGACGCCATCCCCGAGGGGTTGCCGAGTGAGCCTCTGGTGGTCGTGAAGTTCGTCCTTTGTGCCTCCAGAAAACTGCTGGGGAACAAGCCCGCCTCATCGCTGGACGATCCCGCCTTCTGGAAAAAGCTGCCTTTCGCCGCAAATGCCGGAGGCGGGCAGCTCGACCGGACCTTTCGGCAAGCCATGGTCGATGCCTGTGGATCGTTCCAGCCGGTGATCGAATGCGATTCGCTGCTGCAGATTCGTGAACTGGTGGTTCAAGGCACCTGCGCCGGTCTGCTGGCGCATATCGGAACGAACGGTCTCGCGGAAAAAGGCGTGGTTTTGCGAGAGTTCGCCCCTCTCAAAAACTATGGTCGCGCCCTAGCGCTTCATTGGAACAAGAGGCAGATACGAAGAAGGGGAGAGGAGGAAGACACCGTAAAAAACAAGCTACGCAAGGTGCTCTCCAGGCAGTGGAAGCGTTGACCTTGTGACGGCGAGCGGACAGGTGGAATCTTTGCCGCCGAACAGTCCAAGAAGATCATTTTCGATTTCTGCCCATGCTTGTTGTAGGTCAAGGGTAGAGACGCGGATGCGGTGCCGGAACCAAGATCGATAACCTCGTGCACGTGGCCCACAATGTGGAGATGGGGCGTCACTGCCTGATCATGGGGCAGGTGGGTTTTGCGGGGAGCACACACTTGGGTGACTACACCGGGATCGCTTCGCAGTCCGGGATCGCGGGTCATTTGAAACTGGGACGTCAATCCAACGTCGGGGCAAAATCCGGAGTGATGCGCGACATCCCGGACGGCCAGACGGTGTTAGGCATCCCCGC
>CAMBPV010000209.1 GCA_945869695.1 Prosthecobacter debontii | reverse complement strand
CGGAAGCCCTCGTCCATGTTGGACTTGAGTTGGGTCTGATTAAAATCGTAGCCGACGAGGCGTTGGATCGATAGTGAAGGAATCTGGGACATCGTCACCGCCCAGCCGCCTGCATCTCCGGCGAGACTTGAGATGGCAAATCCGCCTTTCTGATTTTCACTCACCCAATCTTTCGGCCACTCCCTGGAAGCGAAATTCAGTCTTATTACCCGCTGCGATCACAAAAAGAACATCGGGATTTTCAGCGATAGCAAGCGCATCCGATGCAGCGAAAGCGATCTGAAGCTCCAAGGCTAAATCGCCTCCGAGATCCATGCCTGGCGGGCTTTTGTAGGTCTCGATGGATTTGGGATTGGCTACCCAGCTCTGTTATTAGGACCGCATAAGATCGGCCAGTCGGTTAAACACTTTTTGCGGCTCGCTGTGACTCATGTGCACCACTCCACAATCCACGCCCTTGATATAGTCCGAGAATCGACGCCCCACACCCGTCCGGCCTAACACGTAGCCATCTCGGAGCACCTTCACGTAGCTTTGATAGTCCTTCATTCGGGGAGCCAGAGAACCTCCCTTATCACCGCCGTATCCATAAAAGGCAGCAGCATGAAGTTCGGCCAGTCGTTTGCTCTGGGTGAAAACGATGCGGGCCACATGCGTCCCGTGAGAGGCCTCCTTTACCAGTTTGCCATAGCTCCAATCATTCAGGCTCAGTCCGCCACTCGCGGCCAATCTTCGGCCGACTTGTTTGAAGATCGGATTTTCAAATCGACTCTCCAGTCGCTTCCTTGCTTTTCCATCCCGAGATGTCATTGGTGAAACCGTTCTTATCATCATCGACACCCGGCGCGCCATTACGCTCTGCATCATTGAACCAGTGGTGATCGGCATAGTCCGGATGCGCCGGATCCACAAAGGTGTCGATCAATAACACCCGATGCGGCACTCCCGATTTGGGTTTGATCTTGCCTTCACGTTGGCCAAAGGCATGACAGCGGATCAGCAGGTTCAGCGCCATGAACCCAGGCGTCCCTGATTGCAGACACTGCTTCGCCACGAGCCCTTTCTCGCTCGGTTCATCCGGCAAAGCCCCGCCCCAGAGCAGTTCCCTCATGCACTCAAAAGAACTCTTCGAAGCTGCAAGAGTGACAGGAGAGAGTGAAACGGCATGACCCAAAAGATCAGCCCCGCCAACGGAGCCGAACCCCACCACCGAAGAAGGGACTGCCGTCGCACTTTCATGACCTTGAGTTATCGCAAAACCGACCCTCATGCCAACGCTTTTCGGTGCGTCGTTTTCCCCGGATCGGGCGGAAGTCCTCCATCTCCTGATTGCGCCAGAGAGTTGATAAGAAATCAGGCGTAATCGAGAGATTTTTTCGAAGAGGTGAAGGAGCACTTGCGCAGTGGCTGAGATGAATTGATAGGGAAGACACTCCATGCAGGTTCAATCCACTGCGGTGCCGCTCCCGGCGCTGCCCTATCGCCCCACATCCGCCTACGATGAGATGTGTCTGCCTGATGGCTCTTTGAGGCCTCATTGGCAGACGTTTGGTCGGGCATTGGGGCAGATGGGGACGACGGATCTGGATGCGCGGCGGGATACGGTGCAGCGATTGCTGCGGGATCACGGGGTGACTTATAATGTCTATGGGGATGCAACGGGCTTTACGCGGCCTTGGTCGCTCGATCTGCTTCCTTTGATTATTGGGGCGGCTGATTTTAAAAAGGTGAGTGAGGGGCTGGTGCAGCGGGCTCGACTCTTCAATCTGATGCTGGCTGATATCTATGGTCCGCAGAGGTTATTGAAGGAGGGATGGATTCCTCCGGCGGTGCTGCATGCGAATCCGAGTTTTATCCGTGCGGTGCAGGGCGTGGTGCCTCCGGGGGATAACTTTTTGCTACTGACGGGCTGCGATTTGGTGCGGTTGCCGGGTGGTTCCTGGTCGGTGCTGGCGGATCGCACCCAGTCGCCTTCGGGGAAGGGATACTCCCTGGAGAACCGGATCATCATGACCAATGTGTTCCCGGATGAATTCAAGGCATCGAAGGTGCAGCGTCTGGCGAGCTTTTATGACATGGAGCGTGAGACTCTGAGGAGCCTGGCTCCTTCGCGTCGAGGGACGCCTTCGGTGGTGATGATGACGCCGGGACCTTACAATGAGACCTATTTTGAGCATGCTTTCAAGGCGCGTTACCTCGGGTTTCCGCTGGTGGAGGGCGCTGACCTGACGGTGCGTGATCGGCGGGTGCACCTGAAAACGCTGGAGGGTCTGCGGAGGGTGGATGTGATCGCCCGACGGGTGGATGAGGCGTTTTGTGATCCGCTCGAACTGAATGCGGACACATGGCTGGGCGTTCCGGGCCTGGTCGAGGCCTGGAGGTCTGGCAATGTGGCTTTGGGGAATGGCTTGGGGACAGGTGCGGTGGAGACCCCGGCTTTGTTCCCCTTTTTGCCAGGGATCTGCCGACACCTGATGGGTGAGGAATTGAAGTTACCCTGTGCCCCCACCTGGTGGTGCGGTCAGCAGAGGGAAATGGAGATGGTGCTGGCCTCGCCGGAACGCTGGGTGCTGAAGCCTGCCTTTGCAGTGGGAGCGAGAGACCCTATTTTTCTGGCTGAGCTGGACTCCCAGAAGAGATCGGAAGCCATTGCCCGCGTTCGGGCCGAGCCTCAGGCATGGGTAGCGCAGGAGGTGCTAACGCTTTCGACGACTCCAACTCTGGTCAATGGCACGCTTCAGCCGCGCTCGATGGTTTGGCGGTCGTTTACCTTGGCTGCAAAAGATCGCTACCATGTGATGCCCGGGGGACTGAGCCGAGTGAGTGCTGAGGCGGGTCGGTTTGTGGTGACGATGCAGAATGGAGGCATTAGCAAGGATACGTGGGTGATCGCCGAGGGTCAGGTGGATCAAAAGACGCTGCTTTCGAATCAAACGCTGGTGATTCGTCCGGAGCGTCCACCGAGCGGGGTGCCGAGTCGGGTGGCGGATCATCTTTTCTGGCTGGGCCGTTATGCGGAGCGATTGGAGCAAACGGGTCGCGTGCTGAGGACGATCTGGAATCGCCTCTCGGGTGAGGGGTCGGAAGTGCAGGGGCAGGAGATGACGGGGTGTGCGCGGCTTTTGGCGGCGATGAAGCTTGTGCCTCCGGAGGTGGTGCAGAGCCCGGATAACCGGCCTCTTCTGACCCATCTCCGCTCTCTTTTGCACGATCCCAAATGCGAGGGTAGTGTGAGGGAGTTGCTGGGGAGATTGCGCTACAATGCGGCTTCGGCGCGGGACCGGCTCTCGGACGACACCTGGCGGCTGTTTAATCGAATCGAGCGCGATGTTCAGATCAGCCGGAAGGGTTTGGCTGTATCGGATGCTCTGGGAATGCTCGACACTTTGATTCTCGATCTCGCGGCTTTTAGTGGAATGCAGCTTGAAAACATGACCCGCGGGCATGGGTGGCGGTTTCTGGAGATCGGCCGCCGGTTGGAGCGTAGTATGATCGTGCTCACGCTGGCTGGAGGTGCGGCGAAGATCTGCGAGCAGGATGACTCGGCTGTGCTCGGGCCTCTGCTTGAGATCTGTGACAGCTCCATGACTTACCGGAGGCTCCATTTTGCCAAACCCCGCCTGTTGCCGGTGATGGACCTGCTGATTTCAAATGAGTCGAATCCACGTTCCGTGGCCTATCAAATCGAGGCGCTGTGCGAGGAGACTCTGCATCTGCCGGTGGATCCGATGTCGAGTTTTGCGGGGCGGGAGAAAGCTTTGGCAAACGGTTTGAAGGAGACGCTGAGAGGTCTGAACCTGGAATCCTTCGCCGCGCATGAGCGCGATGCCTTCAAGGCGCTGCCTGTTTTTTGTGAGCGCTTGTTTGCCGCGACGGAGATGCTCTCTGAGTCCTTCACGGAGCATTACTTCAGCCACGCAGTCCGCCAACCCCGATGATGCCACCGTGCCATGCGTTACTTTATCACCCACCGCACGACCTGTAACTACGATAGCTCTGTCACGGTCTGCCACTACATTGCAAGGCTGATGCCGCGTTCTTTACCTTCGCAGGTATGTCCCTGGCATGAGATCACCATTCACCCGAAGCCCAGTGAGCGGGCCGTGCGTGAGGATTACTTTGGCAATGCGGTACTCTATTTTGAACTCGAGGGCGCCCATCAGAAAATGGAGGTGGTTTCATCGAGCCTCGTCGAGATCGAGGCCACCAAGGCTCCAGTTCCTGAGTCAACACCCCCTTGGGAGTCCGTGAGAGATGCATGCCGGGGTTACAAACTCACGCCGGCGTCCGCGGCGGGTGAGTTCACGTTTGCCTCCCGTCTGATCCCGACCGGGCAGGTGTATGCAGACTATGCCGCCCCTTCCTTTACCCCTGGGCGGCCTATCCTGTCCTGTATCATTGACCTGAATCATCGGGTGAACCGGGATTTCGTTTTTGACCCAAAAGCGACGGATGCGGCAACGCCAGTGGAAAAAGTCTTCGCTCAACGAAGGGGAGTTTGTCAGGATTTTGCTCAGGTGATGTTGGCCTGCATCCGGTCGATGAGTCTGCCTGCGCGCTACGTGAGCGGCTATCTGGAGACGGTGCCTCCCCCGGGTAAGGCGAGACTCGTGGGAGCAGATGCCTCTCATGCATGGGTCTCGGTCTGGTGTGGAGACCAGTTTGGCTGGATCGACGCGGATCCGACCAATAACTCGCTGCCTTCAACCCGGCACATCACCGTCGCGTGGGGAAGGGATTTTTCAGACGTTAGCCCATTGAGGGGAGTCACCCTCGGGGCCGGTGTTCAGCGTTTGACGGTGGCAGTGGACGTGACGCCTGATCTGGATGGATGACTTTGGACGGATTGAAGACGTCTCAGGTCGAATTTGGGTAAAAAGTGTCAAAGTTTGAATCCGTCCAGAGTTAAAAATAGGCAATTTGGCCCAAAATAGCCTATTTTTTGGTTGAGAAATGGATGGACCTGTGTGAATATTGCCCTCTAAGTTAAACTTTTGAAGGGGCACCCTATGAATCACATCAAAATGGACGGCGCGCAGGCGCTCATTAAAACTCTGGCCGATCTGGGGATCGAGTACGTGTTCGGTTACTCTGGAGGCGCAGCCATCCCGATCTTCGACGCTCTTCAGACCGTGAAAACGGACATGAAGTTCATCCTCGTCCGACATGAGCAGGGTGCTGTGCACATGGCCGATGGCTATGCTCGGGCCACGGGCAAGCCGGCCGTCGTTCTCGTGACCTCGGGTCCCGGGGCTGGTAACACCGTTACCGGTATCATGACTGCGCAAATGGACAGTGTTCCGATGATCATCCTCTGCGGACAGCAGGTGACTTGGATGCTTGGGAAAGATGCTTTCCAGGAGGCTGACATTTTCAACATCACGGCTCCTGTCGTGAAGCATAACTTTCTGGTGAAAAGCTCGAATGCCTTGCCTCGGGTTGCCAGGGAAGCCTACCACATCGCCACGACAGGTCGTCCGGGTCCTGTGCTGATCGACATTCCCAAGGACATCAGCCAAGGGGCCTTCACTGGCACCTTCGACGAGCCAATGGATCTGCCGGGCTACCATCCTGAGGAAAACTTCAAGATTGATCAGGTCGGAATCAAGGAAGCTGCCCGTCTGCTTTCTCAAGCTCAGCGTCCCGTGATTCTTGCCGGTCAGGGAGCCATGATCGCCCGTGCTGATAAGGAACTGATCATGCTGGCAGAAACCCTCGGCTGTCCGGTCACGACGACCCTACTTGGAAAGGGTGTCTTCCCGGAGACGCATCCGCTATCTCTTGGCATGCTGGGGATGCACGGCACCGCGTATGCGAATAAGGCGATCTGTGAAGCTGATCTGATTTTCAATGTCGGCTCCCGCTTCGATGACCGGATCATCGGTAAGCCCCACATGTTTGGCCGCAATGCCAAGCTCATCCACATCGACATCGACGCGGCTGAGTTCAATAAGATGATCAAAGTGGACGTGATGATCAAGGGCGATGCCAAGGCTGCGCTCAGCGACCTTCTGCCGCTGGTCGAAAAACTGCCCACCGAAGACTGGCTGGCCCATCTCGACGGCTACAAGAAGAAGTACCCGCTTACCTACAAAAAGCAGGGTGGACTGCGCATGCAGCAGGTCATCGATGAATTGTACGTGCTTAGCAAGGGCAAGGCCATCATCTCCACCGACGTGGGTCAGCACCAGATGTGGGCTGCGCAGTTCTACAAGAACGACGAGAGCTATCATTGGCTCAGCTCCGGCGGTGCCGGCACGATGGGCTTTGGTTTCCCGGCGGCTATCGGTGCTCAGCTCGCCTACCCGGATAAGTTGGTCGTCTCCATTTCCGGCGACGGCGGTTTCCAAATGACCCTGTTTGAGCTCGCCACCGCCGCGATCCACAAACTGCCTATCAAGATCCTCATCTTGAACAACAGTTACCTCGGCATGGTCCGCCAGTGGCAGGAGCTTTTCTTCGAGAATCGTGAAAGCGGGGTGGACCTCATCGGTAACCCTGACTTTGTGAAGCTCGGCGAGTCCTACGGCATCAAAGGCTGGCACATCCGTCGTCCGGCAGATGTCGAGCGCGTGCTCCAGCAGGCTCTCGATTACAATGAAGGACCTTGCATCATCGAAGCTGAGTGCATCAAGTATGAGAACGTCTTCCCGATGATCCCCGCGGGGGCTGCTCTTGAGGACATGCTCACCGAAGCCCCGAG
>CAMBPV010000208.1 GCA_945869695.1 Prosthecobacter debontii | reverse complement strand
GCGGCGCGGAGGTTTGAACGAGTCAGGAGTCTGCAGAGGTTCTGGTAGCCGAGCCGGCTCTCCACCAGCACCGGCAGCACGCTGCCATCCTCCAGCGTCAGCTCCGAGCCCACGATGGCTCGCAGCCCGAGCTCACGCGCCTTCGCATGAGCCCGCGCCGAGCCCTGCACACCTCCGCGATCCGTCAGCGCAATGTGCCCCATGCCCAACTCCGCCGCACGCGTCACCAACTCCTCCGGTGAAGAGGACCCCCGCAAGAAGCTAAAAGCGCTCCGAGCGTGAAGCTCACTGTAGGTGGGTTTCATCCATAAATCCCATCAAGGCTCCAGAGTTTACCTTGGCAGATGAGGCGGTAGAGGGTGCCGTCGGCATCGGCGGCATCCCACACTTCATGCTTCCAGGGCTGGGTGTCCCACCAGTCGCCGGAGAGGAGACAGGGGCCGGTGGCTTGGGTGAGGGGCACTGCTTTTTTGTCAGCATGGAGCACGATGGGGATGCCTTGGCTGCAAAGGATGCGCACGGCTTTGGCGGGGCGGAAGCGGCGCAAGGGCAGCCCGTGCTGGGGAAGGGGAACGGCGGAGAGACGAAGGTCTTTTTCCCGTGGCTCCAAGAATCCGGCGATGCGAAAGGAATCGGGCCGATGCCGGGGGATGAGCACGGCGCGACCCACGCTGCCGGGGCCGAGGATGGCCTCGATCTGGGAGAGCGTCTCGGCGAAGCGATTGGGATCCCGCAGGCTTTTTTCAAAAAGCAGGGTCTGGCTGCTGGCGGCGCGGATGGGTCGGATCTCAAGGGTGATGTGAGTGATGGGTGCACTGGCGGTGAGCCCGTCGAGATGACTGTGGAGTACGCGGAAGAGCACCTCGGCATCACGCGTGGGCTCGGCGATTCGCAACTCGCGGTGGTGGCGCTGATCATCGGTGAAACGAAGCGTGAGCAGCAAAGCGGCGGCGACGAGCCAGGCGTCGGAGAGGCGGATGCAGAGCCGGTCCAACATGCCGCGCAGGAGAAAGAGCAGGGGCTCCAGGCACTCGACGGGATGCTCGAGGTCGTGCTCCTCGCGGTAGCCAATGGTGGGCCGGATGAGGCGCAGGAGGCGCTCGCGATTTCCCGCTGCGAGGTCCCAGAGCAGGAGGCCCTCGCTGCCCAGCCGGGTGGCGATGTCCTGCCGCGGGAGTTTCAAAAAGTGGCCGAGCGTCTCGATGCCCCAGGCTTGCAGGATGGCGCTCGTGCCGGGTGAGGGCCGCAGGGTGCGCATGGGCAGCTGGTGCAGGACGCTTTTTTCATCCGACTGGTGATCGCTGATGATGAGCAGGGGATCGGCTGCAAAAGCGGCCAGCGTAGCGAGGTCCACATGCGGGGCAAAACCGAGGCGGCCTTCGAGCTGCTGTGCCTTGAGGTGACTGAGGATGCCGCGTCCGCAGGCATCGGCGCCGCCGCTGATGCGTCCGGCGCGGGAGAGATCCAGGATGCAGAGGTCGGGCGAGGTGGACTCGAAGTCCGGCGTCCAGCTCAGGGCACACTCCTGCAGCAGGTCCTGCACGGCTTCCTCGGCTGTTTTTTCCCGATACACGAGTTGGAGGTGCTCACACCGCGCCTGGGCCTGAGTGGCGGTCATGCCGGTGAAGACGCCCTGTTTCTCGGCCGCCTCGCTGACGCAGATGAGGCGCGCATCGTCAGAGGGCGAGCTCTTTTGGGCGCTCTCCGTCTGGTCCAGCACTGCCAGCTCGGGCCTGCGTGGAGGGGGACGCTGCCGTAGCAGGGCCTGGAGGTGGAACCTCGGGATCCAAAGGGCGGCATGCATGAGAAGGGAGGCTCAGGGGGCGGTGGCTGCCAGACGCAGGCTGTTGGCGCTGCGGGACTGCCGTGCCACGCCGTGCATGAGAGTGGCCAGCAGTTCGGGGCGCGGCTCGTCTTGATCTCCGATTTGAAAACGGTGCTGCAGCAGCAGTCGGGAGGCGGCACAGGGCACGGTGGCGCAGGGCGTGGAGACGCAGAGCGCCACGCCGCTTTTCTCCGCCAGCATCCGCAGCCGATGCCAGGAGCTGGACGGCACGGAAAAAACATCCCGTGCGCTGTGGGGCTGGAGATCGAGTAGCACCGTCTCCAGATTGCCATCCCGCAGCAGGAGATCGGCCGCGCGGACGGCCTGCTTCACCTCGTGGCAGCGGACCCAGAGCAGCTTACTCAGGGCCTCCGGCGCGATGGACCAGGGGTCGAAGGCATCCCGCCCATCCACGAGGCCCATCCATTGGCCGCGGCGGGCGTTTTCCTCGATGAGAAACGCCTGCACCAGACCGACACCCGAGCTGAGCCAGTCTCCCACGATCTCGGTGATGCCGCCCTTGATCACCTCGGGCATCTGAGGGCGGGCTTCTACCGGCTGCGCTGCCTCGGGTGCGGGCAGGGGGACTGATCCGGGAAACTTGCGCTTCAGCTCCTCCCGAAGGTCGATGATTTTGGAAGAAAGTGGGGTCATAAAAGAGTGTTCATGAGAACACCATTAAACACCCTTTGCCCTGACTTCGCAAGGGGAGGAAATGAGGATTCTCGGGTGCGGGGAGGCCCGTCCTCGGGCATTCATCTTTCCCGGGCGTGGGTCTTTGCTTGCCACGGTGCGCAGACCGTGGAAGATCAGCGGTTCAACTGATTCCCCGAATTCCAACCTGATGGCTCACGCGCCCAAAACTTCTATCATCCTCGGCACCCGGGGGAGCGAGCTGGCTCTCACGCAGACGGGCATGGTGACCCGGCTTCTTCAGGAGCAGCATCCCCATTTGACCATCGAGCGAAAGATCATCCAGACAGCGGGGGACAAGCGGCCCGACTTGCGCTTCGTTGACTTTGGCTCAGGTCCTGACGCGGCACCGGACAAAGGCATTTTCATCAAGGAACTGGAGATCGCGCTCGAGGCAGGTGAGATCGATGCAGCCGTGCACAGCCTCAAGGACGTGCCCTCGGACCTCGGCGCTTCATTCACGCTGGCGGCTTTTCTTCAGCGGGCAGCGGTGGAGGATGTGCTCATCACCCGTGAGCCGCATGATTTGAAATCCCTGCCCAAAGGCGCGCGGGTCGGCACCAGCAGCGTGCGCCGCGCTCGGCAGCTCAAGTGGCTGCGACCGGACATCGAGATCGTGGAGATCCGGGGCAATGTGCCCACGCGGATCAAAAAAGTGCTCGGCCCCGATGGGCTGGACGCCGTCATGCTCGCGGCGGCTGGCCTCGTGCGGCTTGGGCTCATCAATGCAGCCATGAGCCGGATCCACATCGAGGCCCAAACGGTGCACGCCTGGGTGCTGGAGGCTGACCAGTTTCTCCCCGCCGCAGGGCAGGGTGCCATCGCCATCGAGACCCGCGCGGGGGATGAGGCCACGCAAACGCTCATCAAGACCCTCAATCACGCCGAGACGGCACTGCGAGTCACCGCCGAGCGCGAATTCCTCTGCGCCATGCACGCCGGATGCCAGACGCCCGTCGGCGCACGCACCTGGATCACCGGTGGCGAGCTCCACATGGCCATCCGCCTTTTCTCCGAAGAAAATCCCGCTGCACAGCCCATCGAGCTTCAGCACTCTGAATCCATTCACAACCCGAAGGCGCTGGGCGCAGAACTTGCCCGCCGCATCCAGTCACAGGCATGAAATCCAAAGGCATCTGTTATCTCGTCGGCACCGGTCCCGGTGATCCCGGCCTCCTCACGCTGAAAGGCAAAGACTGCATCGAAGCAGCTGACGTTCTCGTTTACGACTACCTCTGCAATCCCGTTTTGCTGCGTCATGCCAAAGCTGGTGCTGAGAAAATTTACGTTGGTAAAAAGGCAGGCGATCACACGCTGCCGCAGGATCAGATCAATGGACTGATCGTGAAACTCACCCGCGAGGGGAAGGTCGTCACTCGGCTCAAGGGCGGTGATCCGGTCCTCTTCGGTCGCGGTGCCGAAGAAGCTGCCGAGCTGGCCGATGCCGGCGTGCGTTTTGAAATCGTGCCAGGCATCACGTCAGCTATTGCGGGTCCAGCTTATGCGGGCATTCCCGTGACCCATCGGGATCACTGCTCACAGCTCACGATTTTCACTGGGCATGAAGACCCGACAAAGCCCGAGAGCTCGCTCGACTACGCCAAGCTGGCCGCAGCCGATGGCACCAAAGTCTTCCTCATGGGCATCGAGCGCATCGCTGAGATCACGGGTGCGCTCATGAAACATGGCGCTGCGGCGGACACCCCCATCGCCCTCGTGCGCTGGGCCACCATGGGTCGTCAAAAAACGCTCATTGGCACCCTCGGCGACATTGCTGAAAAAGTGAAAGCCACTGGCTTCAAGGCACCTGCTGTGGCCGTGGTGGGAAATGTCGTGAACGAGCGGAAGAAGATCAATTGGTTCGAGGAGCGCCCGCTCTTCGGTCGTCGCATCGTCGTCACCCGCACACGTCAGCAAGCAGGCGGACTGGCCAAGCAACTCACCGAGCTCGGTGCGGATGTCATCGAGCTGCCGACCATCCGCATTGAAGAGCCCCTGAATCGCATGGCCTTTGGGGAGCTGGTGCAGGATGTGCACACCTACGATTGGCTCGTGTTCACCAGCCCAAATGGTGTCGACGCATTCTTCAAAATGTTCTACAAGCTCTACAGCGACGCCCGCTCCATCGGCGGCGTCAGGATCGCCGTCATCGGACCCGGCACAGCTGAGAAAATCAAAGAACAGCACCTGGCTGTGGATCTCATGCCTGAAAAAGACTTCGTGGCTGAGGGACTGGTGCGCGCTTTTAAAGAGCATCAAAGCATGGAGCACTGCACCGTTCTCTGGGTGCGAGGAGACGGCGCGCGTGAAACTTTAGCCAATGAGCTCACCGGCCTCGGAGCCATCGTGGATGAAGCCATCGCCTACCGCAATGTGCCGGAAAAAGAGGATAACCTCGATGTTTTGGCGCGCTTGAAAGAGGAAGGTGCAGACATGATCACCTTCACCAGTGCTTCGACAGTGGATTGCTTCATGGATCTCGGGCTTCCTTTGCCTGCGGGCATCAAGACCGCCAGCATCGGTCCCGTGACCACCGCTGCCATGAAGAAACATGGGCTGAAAGTCGATGTCACCGCCAAGCAGTCCACCATTCCGGGACTCGTGGCGGCGATTGAGAAATTCTACCAGTAATCGGGGCATTCCTGCCCCGAAGTCAGGGACCAGAAATGGCCCCATTACTTCTAATCTTCCGGCTCGATGTCGAAGAGGAACTCGAAGTCCTCGCGCTCCAGTGTGCTGGAGAAGCCGCCTTCACCGCCGAGCACACTCGAGGCCATCATCGTCTTCTTCTGCTGAAGAAGCATGATCTTCTCTTCGATCGTGCCCTTGGTGAGCATGCGGTAAGCCATGACCGGCTGAGTCTGCCCGATGCGATGCGCACGGTCGATGGCCTGGGCTTCGACCGCAGGATTCCACCACGGATCGTAGAGGATCACATAGCTCGCGGCGGTTAGATTTAAGCCGCTGCCGCCTGCTTTGAGTGACAAAAGAAACACAGAAGCACGCGTGTCTTCCTGGAAGGCGCTGACGATCTCCGAGCGGTTGTTGCTCGCACCCGTGAGCCAGTGGTAGGGGATCTCCATCTTCTCCAGTCGATCCCGGATCAGCGTCAGCATTGTCACGAACTGGCTGAAGAGCAGAACCTTGTGCCCCTCGGCGTGGAGTTCTTCGATCAATTCCAGCGTCGCTGTCAGCTTCGCGCTTTCTTCATCCGTCGCCATCGGCTGCACCAGAGCAGGGTGGCAGCAGATCTGGCGGAGACGGGTCAGAGCCTGGAGGATGGCAAAACGTTGCTTGTTCAGCGCATCGAATCCGGAGGTGCTCAAGACCATGTGCTGAGCGCGCGCGAGCTCGTCTTTATAAAGCTGAGCCTGCACGCCAGACATCTCACAGAGCATGGACTCCTCCGTGCGCGCTGGCAGGTCCTTGGCCACCTGGCCCTTCGTGCGGCGGATCATGAAAGGACGCAGACGCGCAGACAGCCGCTGCGTGGCGCGTTCATCTTTTCGGCGATCAAAGTGCCGGTGGAAATACGGCCGGTCTCCTAGTGCGCCCGGGCAGGCAAAGGTCATCAGGCTCCAGAGATCGAGCAGTCGATTCTCCAGCGGAGTGCCCGTGAGCACGAGACGATTCTCCGCGCGGATCTGGCGCGCAGCCTTCGCCGCTTTGGAGTCGGGGTTCTTGATCTGCTGCCCTTCATCGAGGATCACCGCCAGCCAGGTCAGCGTGTTGAGGGAGTCGATGCTGCCTCGAAGCTGCGCGTAGTTGAGCACCAGCACATCGATCTGATTCCGCAGTTGATCCATGTCCAATTGATCCCGGTCATGCAGCACCTGCACATTCAGATGCGTGGCGCATTTGGATAACTCCGCCGCCCACACGTCCAGCACCGACTTGGGGCAGACAACCAGCACCGGTTGCACCCGGCGTTTCGGCTCACCCTCGGGCTGAGGCTCGAACAATTGCATGCTCGCCTTTTCTCGCAGCCAAAGGATCCACGCGATGGACTGAAGCGTTTTACCCAGGCCCATGTCATCCGCCAAAATACCGCCGATGCTGTTCGTGGTCAGGTAGGTCAGGAAATGGAAGCCCTCGACCTGATAAGGACGCAGCGTGGCATGAAGACCTGCAGGCACAGGCGGACGGGATTCGATCTCGGCATCCGCCAGACGCGCGGCGATCTTGGCCCACGCTTT
>CAMBPV010000207.1 GCA_945869695.1 Prosthecobacter debontii | reverse complement strand
CATCCAGCCGCAGCAGCCTTACCTTCAGCCGTTGCAGCATGCTCTTCAGGCGTTTCATCGGGCTCAAAAGCCGTTGCAGTGAACCCCCAAGATGCTACCACAAACGTAACACCCGCTTCACACTGCGGCATCGCCTCTACGTTCGTTGTTCACGCTTCAGCGTGTCCCGGCTCCTCCCCATCACGCTGAAGCGTGAACAACGTACTGCCAGACACAGCGCCTCCTTCACATCTTCGCGTGCCTTACACGATTGATCTCGTGGACTTGCATCGCTGCTCCGCTGCGTTTCGGAAAGTGGCGGGGCCGCAGCGGGTAAGCGTGGTTTGAGTCGCGAAGCGTCGTGGAGTGCGGTGGCAGAGTAAACGTCACAGTAACGACCATGGGATCGAGGTTGGAACGGGGCACGCGGGGCAGCAGGGATGTCCCACGTTATGGACAACCAACTCACGATTTTGAAACGGGACGCACGCGGCCGTGTGCGCAGCACGGCTGAGGCACGGTCGGAGGCTGTTGCCGAGTTTCGGCGCAGCGGGCTTTCTGCCTCCGCTTTTGCCAAAATGGCGGGTATCTCCAAGAACACTTTTTGGAACTGGTTGCAATGCCATGGGTTGACGCAAAAGCGCGGCCCAGGGAAGTCTAATGTCCACCCGCCGGTGCGTTTTATGCAGGTGGCGGCGCAGACTGCACCCGCCTCGGCTTTGCTCGTGCGCCTGCCGGGTGGTGCGACTGTGGAGGTGGTCGATGAACGGCAAGCCGTGCTGGTGGCGCGGCTTGTCCAATCCCTCGCTTGATCTTCGCCATGCTGAGCTTCACCGGCAGTTTAAAAGTGTTCGTGGCGCTGGAGCCTTGCGACATGCGCAAAGGCTTCGAGGGACTGCACGCGGCTGTCAGTGAGCGACTCAAGGAGGACGTGCGCAGCGGGGCTTTGTTTGTGTTTACCAATAAGCGGCGCTCCCGGCTCAAGGTGCTTTACTTTGATGGCACGGGTCTCTGGTTGATGACGAAGCGATTGGAAAAAGGCACCTTCTACTGGCCGCGTGCGGCGGAGGCTAGTCAGACAAAGTTGCAGCTCACGCCGGAGGCTTTGGCGCTGCTCACCGATGGCATCGACATGCATGGAGCCAGGCCACGCGGATGGTATGAGCGGGGTTGAAAAAAGTCTCCGCTCATCATCAAGATAACACCAAGTTGGTACACCTCTTGCTCTTCATCGTGCCATCATGATGACACCGCTGGAAGCCCGACTCACCGAGGAAGTGAAGTCGCTTCGTCATCAGCTCGGAGCGGTCACCTTTGAGAATAAACTGCTGCGCGAAAAGATCGACCTGCTCATCCGGCGCATTTTTGGCAAGAGCAGCGAACAGCTCGATGACGGCCAGCTTATGCTGCTTTTGCAAGGAGGCGATGACGCAAAAAAAGACCCAGCCTCCAGCGCAAGCCCAAGCGTCTTGGAGGCTGAGATCGAAAAGCGCGGCAAGGACACTGCAAAGTTCAAACCACGCAAGGCGCGCGAAGCACGAGTGCCAGAGCATCTACCCGCTGTGGATGAAGTCATCGAGCCTGATGAGGTCGTTGCTGATCCTGAAGCCTGGCGCTCTATTGGCGAAGAGATCACCGAACAGCTCGACTATAAACCCGCGCGGTTCTTCCGCCGCCGCATCATCCGTCGGAAGTATGTGAAGCATGATGAGCCCTACAAAGCGCCCATCATTGCGCCACTCAATACACTGCAAGAGCGCAGCATCGCCGCACCAGGACTGCTCGCGCAGATCATTGTCGCCAAATACTGCGATCATCTACCGCTCTACCGGCAGGAGCAGATCTACGCCACGCGGCACGACATCGCCATCCCGCGCCAAAGCATAGCACGCTGGCTCGGACTGGCCGCCGATTGGTTGAGGCCCATTTATGAGCACATCCACACCGGAGTCATGGCCGGAGGGTATGTGCAGATTGATGAACCGAGCGGAGCGAGATAGCCAGCCGAAGGCTGCCGCGAAGCGGTGAGGGCCGTGGGGCAGCCCGAAGCAAACTCCTGTCGAGTATTTAAGTCCCGGCAACGGCCAGACGAAGCAGGGCTACCTCTGGGCCTGCAAACGCCCCGGAGCCGACGTCAGCTTCACCTGGGCCACCAGTCGAGCCGCACGATGTTTGGACCACATCATCCCCGCCGACTTCAGCGGCACCGTGCAATGCGACGGCTATGCCGCCTATCCATCTTTCGTCAATCGCAGCGAAGGTCGCATCACCATGGCCGCGTGCTGGGCCCATGCGCGGCGCAAGTTCGTTGAGGCCGCCGAAAGCACACCGCATCACGCAGGGTGGATGCTATTGCAGATCCAGCATCTCTACCGCATCGAAAAACAACTGCGCCAGTCCAAAGCCGGACCACGCCAGCGCCAGGCCGTGAGGGCCAGCCAGAGCCGCATGATCACAGACCACATCCACAAAGCCATCACACGCCTCAAACTCAGTCGTCGTCACCTGCCACAGAGTGCCATGGGCAAAGCCATGGACTACGCGCTGACCATGTAGCCCATGCTGCTGGTCTATCTAAAAGATGGCCGAGTGGAGATTGACAACAATCCTGTTGAGAACGCCATCCGGCCCACAGCCATCGGCAAAAAGAACTGGCTGTTTATTGGGGAAGCCGAAGCCGGACAACGCAGCGCCATCCTCTTTACCCTCATCGAAGCCTGCCGCAGCCGCGGCATCGACCCGCAAACCTACCTGCGTGAAGTCCTCACCCAGCTGCCAACACTGACCAATCAGCAGATCAAGAATGTGACACCCGCAGCCTGGGCCAAGGCTCAGCAAAATGCCCATCAACAGAAAGCGGCGTAGTGGTCAAAACCAAAAAGCAAGCTTAGACCGACGGCACTCGGCGAGACGCTAACGTTTCAAGGCTCAACGATCTTCCACTCCCGGATCTAGGATGAACGGTCGGGGCATCAGCAATAGCCGTTTTCGTCAATCTCGCCCATCAGCTCGTCGGAATCACTTGGCGCGCAGGCGGATGGTGGCGGTGGCGGAGAAGTCGCGGCGGATCCACACCAGTAGGTCGGTACCAATGAGGCTCGTGCGGAATTCGGAGGCGCTGAGAGGCAGGCTGTTTACCAGCACTTCGATGTCGGCTCCTTTCCAGTTAGCGACGCGGAAGACGGGATTGAGCTGGTTATCGCCGCTGCTTTGGGGGGAGAGCCTGAAGCTGCAGTCGGAGAGCGCGGAGATGCTGGTGTTTGTGAGGTTGTGGGCTGCAGTCGCGGCATCGTAGGCACCCGCATTGCAGCGTGTTAGGTTGCTAATACGATAGGGGTAGAGCCAGGAATAGGTGCGTTTTCCGATACGATCGGGATTGGAGGGATTGTTGAGGCCAACGAGGGAGACCCATTCGCGTGCTTTTCGGCCGCCGACGGTGATGATGTCCTGGTTCCAAGAGGACTCGTAGCTGGAGAGGTTCGCGAGCGATGCGTGGCTGGGAATCTCGCGCCACATCTTTTGTGTGGACTGGCTGGTGCTGAACCACTCGGAATACTTTTCCTTGTTGATCGGCCAGTGGCTGAAGTTCCACTGGATGTCGTGCCAGCTGATCTTGGCCGAGAGGCGTGCCGAAGATCCAGGGTAAGTGGTATTCCACGACTGATCGGCCCAAGAGGCGAAGGCATCAGGTGCCGACTTGAAATGGGCGACGAGGGAGATTTCCCCGGTTCCGTTGATCTCGATCGGGTTGGACTTGTATTGGCCGATCGGGGAGTGGGTGACGCGGCCGGAGGAGTAGGGCCACAGGCTCATCGATGGGGTGGCGACATGCTCAGAGGGCAGCGTATTGCGACCGGCGATGACGATGAGCTCGAGGAGCTCGTTCCACTGACGGTAGGACGTGTCGAGTTTCGGCAGAAAGCGGATGCGGCGGAGGATGTTGCCGTCTGGGTAAATGGTGTAAGTTTCCCTGACTTCTGGAATCTGTGTGCCGACACCGAAGTCGGCGTGGCGGTAGTTCGGATCGACGAGGGCATAATCCCACTGGACCACCTTGCGCACGGCGTTGTCCTCAAGAATCTGAATGTTTGAAAAGCGCAGATTGCGGTCGGACATGGGTTCGAAGCAACCATTGCTGCCGCCGTCCCATTGCTCGACGAATTGGTAGGTGAAGGCGAGAGAGTCGCTCAGGTGCCAGACTGGTACGTAGTTATTCTGGGCGGCGAAAACGAACTTGCGCGCGGCACCGCCCTCGACGAGTTCGCTGCCAAAGCTAACCACGACGGCATCCCCGCGGTATCCGGACCATGTGTATTCCCGGCGGATCGCCCTGAAGCCCGTAGTGGAATCGTTTTGGTCATCGAGGGGTAGGACGGTGGCACGGAAGTTGTCGAAGGTGGCAGTGCCGTTGCGGGTGAGGACGGCTGCGTAGAAGGCACCGTCAAGCTGAGGCCAGCCCCGCACGGGAGCCAACTCCATCCAGCCAGTCTTGTTTTCCCCAAGGGCAGCGAAGCCGGAGATATCGCGCACGGCCCAGTAGAGATGGAAGAAGTTCTCCCCTGCATGGCGCAGGATGCGGAGTTTCTTGGCAGTGGCGCGGTAAGGCACCGAGTAGGAGTCAAGGTTGTCCTTGCCCTGGTATCCAAGGAGTCGAACTCGGTAACGTTCGCGGGCGGCCAGGAGTGAATTGTCCAGCACGTCGGCGATGCCGTTTTGGCGGTCGCGCGCGCTGACTTCTACGGTGCCGTTTACAGTGTTGACCTCAATGAGCACGAAATTCGCAAGGTCGGGCTGGCCATTTGCGCCTTTGCGGAACAAGGCGAGAGCGACTTGGTCGTCTACCGCGAACTCGGTTTCAACCTCGAAGTGGCCGGAAAACGGAGTGGTGTGGTAGAAGCCGGCGAGCGAACCGTTGGCGGTGCTGACTACGAGTTTACCGGCGGGCACGTTTCCGGATGCGGCGGTCCCGCTCACCGTCAGCGGTTGCCAAGTGGGTTCCATGCGCTCGAACGCTTCCAGAATTGGACCCGGCTCGGTTAGAGAGGTTCCAAGGTTGATCTCCTCCCAGTCGGAGAAGCCGTCGCCATCGGTGTCGATATCGGCGACGACGATGCGCCAGAACTGTTTGGCGGAGGTGACCGTACCAGCGGGGCTAACGATCGGGCTCAGTTCGGTGTCGGAACCGGAGTATCTACCGGGCAATGGCGTCCACGTTTTTAAATCACTGGAGGATTCAATTCGGTAGAGTTTATGCGGCCGGGCATTCCATCGGAGCATGAGGTTGCCGTCCGCGTCGCGGGCATGTGTGGCAGTAAAGCGGCTGGCGGCGGAGAGCGGATCGGTGTTGGCGACGGCCTCGACTCGGTTGTTTGCGCCGTCGCCATCGGGATCTGCGTCGGGCGCGCCTGCGGTGGGGTGCATTGCAGCCCAGACATCGCTTATGCCGTCGTCGTTGCGATCGACCATCGCAGGCAGCGGAGCTGCGAACAACACCAGGCCAAGGATCGATTTTAATGGCAAGTGAAAGAATCTCATGGCCAAGTTGCTAGCCATTTGCTTTTGGAAGAAAGACCTTATGACAGCTTTTGGTCCGGACCGGACCGCAGACCGGCGACAAGGGATTGTGCGGTGATTGGAAAAAGTCATTCCAGGTCGCAGGGATATTGCTAATGTAAAAACATCGGCAAATGTTTTCTACGTATCGTTGATCATCAATCATCGAACACGACCTGTAAACGAAGATACATCCTCGGCATGGAGCCTTCAATCTTCCATGTTCGACGTGTGAATCCATTCGGAACTCCGTCTTGAGAAACCTCCGCAGTGTTCAACTCCTTAATCCCTGCAACGCCCCATGTGACAAGGTCCATGCTAAATTGAGGAATCACTGTCAGGTTGCTGTCATCTCGCACGATGGCGGAGAAGCTCATCGCATTCCCCCCGATCACGAGCCGTGTCGCTCCGGGTAGCGATGCAGGGAGCACAGGACTACTGCCGAATGCATACTCGATCAGGTTGGGAACTCCGTCAGAGTCCGGGTCGGCCAGAGCCTCTGCATCCACTCCGCTCAGGCTATACAAATCAGCTAAAACATCCGCAAGAGAAGGACGGCTTATTTCCTCAATGACCAGGGTGCTGAATACGCTTCCTTGATAATTGACATCGTCGATGGTGCCGACGACCGAATAGCTGCCGACAGCCGATGGCGCGACTGCGGAACCATCATAGGTCAAGATGACATTCAACCCCTGCGGCACTGTCGACACCGAGGCTGCCTTGGCCTTGCCATCAAAAGTAGCCACCAAATCGCCAAGGCTGATTCTAGCAGTGGCCTTTGCGATGAGCAACAATCCGGTATCCAACCCTGCGTAGTTTTCATCAGTGATCGTTGCGACTACCGTATAGATACCAGCAGCGCTAGGTGCTTGATTCACTTCGCCAGCATAGGTCACACTCACCGGCAGATCCGCTGGAACAGTCGTGATCGACACTGGAGAGGCATTTCCATTATACACCCGAGTCAAGTCCGCAACATTGATGTCGATACTGGCCAATGCCTTGTTGACCGTCACGTTCACCGAAGTGGTTACCGTCTCATAGTTATCCGCGTCTTCGGGGGTGAAGGTCACGCCTTGGCTCGCAGTACCCGCATTTGGTGCAGTTGCAGGAGTTGTGAAGGCGAAGGAGCCAGGGGTTAATGCCATTCCACCAGTGAGAGCCGAACTCGCCAGTGTCTGGCCGAATATGATAGCCGAGGCTAT
>CAMBPV010000206.1 GCA_945869695.1 Prosthecobacter debontii | reverse complement strand
CAAGCGACAAGCTGTGCCACGCCGCGACCTCGCCGCACGACGCAATCCCTCCTTGCCAACCACGCCCTCAATCCATCAGAAAACACCCGTCCGGAGTGGTGCACTTTGAAGTGATCACAGGTGGTGCATTTTGAAGTGATCGGTGACATTTGAGGCACTCCCTGTCTTTGTCATTGGTGCCAGGTGTCTCATTCTAACATTTACGTTAACCCATCTGCTTCTTTCATCGCTCCTTCTGAAAATACTTACTTCTCGATCAGGACTTTGCAAAACGTCAACGCAGCGATGCCATTGGCGCCCATGAGCAAGTTATCCTGACTCCAGGAAGTCTCTTTCAGGTACGTGATCACCTTCGCTGAAGACGCTTCCTTTAAAGTCAGTGTGAGCACATTTCCCTTCACGCTGCCAGATGCGACTTTGTCCTTTTCGTCATCAAGGTAAAACTGCTCGACTAAATTTTCCGACCAGACGACCGGCTGGTCAAACTCGAGGGCGATCGCGTCTTTCGCGGGGCCTGTATAGTATGCCCGACTGAGATTGGGTGACGTGATCGAGTCGGCGGGCACTTTGCTATAGATGTCCCGCTCGATCAGGGGTTGCATCAACCGCGCAAATTCCGCCCAACCTGTTAGCGGATAATGACAACCGCCCGCCGGCTTGATGCCCAAGGTGGACATGATGTCCATATTCGCGTAAAGACGCGGCAATGTCCGCTGCGCCTCGCGCAACCGATCACCCGCGCCATCCTGTCCGCCGCCGGCGCACGCGTTCGGCCAGATTTGGAAAAGATAATCATGCTGGAGATTTGGAAAATCCTGTTTCCAAGCCACCGACATGTCGCTAAAGAGTTGGTGGTATGTCTCCCAACCCTCGCGGCCCATAGGACCACCCGCGCTTTGTTCCGCCTCGCCCTGATGCCAGATAACGGCGCGAATTCCATGGGTCAACCGGGCCTGCTGAACACGCCACAGCATACGTCCATAGATGGTGGTCAAGTCGGTGGGATTGGCTTCATCCCGCTGGTGTTGATCAATCCGGGTGCCACCGACAGCCCCATTGATGATGCACACTGGCATCTTCTGGCTCGCGACCAGCCGCTTGGCAAGTTCCATGCCCCACCAGCCGAGTTCGGCCTCTTCGCCTTTTTCCGCCTTCCAGACTGGATAGCACCAGAGGTTGCCTTGGTTGTCTTTCGGGTTCTGCGAAGGGCGGCCATAGCTGCGAATCCATTCGCTCGTGTCCGGCGGAGACTTCTCGGCTGTGTCTGTTGCCAGCGCATTGGATTGGCCGTCTATCAGGTAGGCATCTCCACAAACCAGATTGCTCACGGTATCTATCGCCAGTTCGGTGCCACTGGTCTTCGTACCGAATTCCACCTTGTATTTGATTAGACCGGCCTTGATTTTGACAGAGAACGTATAGATTTTGTCCGCCTTCAGGCTCTGCCTTTCGGTTTTGATGAGCTTATCATCAGCATAGACCTTCAGATAGACTGCATCAGCCGAATTGCTGAGTGTTCCATTGTAATAAAGTGTACCCTCGTTCTGATCATCGCGCGCATAGAACTGGCCGTCCTGCGGATTCTCATCCTTTTCAGGCGTCCTTTGCACCAGCTTGTCTTTCTTTGGCTCCTTAACCACTATCTGGATGGTCTTCTCAATCGGCACCCCGCCATTACTCAGATTAGCCGTCACGGTCAGCTTTCCGCTGTTGATCGCGTGTTTGAGAATCAGCTTCCCGGACGCAACGTCCTTTATCACCGGCATACCCGAAACAGTCCAATCGTACTTAATATCGCAAGCATTCTGTTTCTGCATGTCGTTCAGGTTGGAAATTTGCGGCACGATTTCGATCGTTTCGCGGCCATCCCATTTCAATGACGCTTTCAGCGTAAAAACCGGATCAACAATATCTTCCTGGATCAAAACAGGAATATCGATGGTCTTCACACCATCGGCAAAGACCGCCTTGCACTGAAGAATCAGCGATTCGTCTTTCGTCACGCGTCCGGCATCAACCGTGAAGGTAAAACGATCCATTGCTGTAATCGTTTCCAGCCCGTCTCTTTTGACGATCCAACTGATCTTCTGCGCGCCGCCGGCTTTCGCCATCACATTGATGCTCTTCCCTTCCTTCAGGGTGATCTTCTTCACTGAGACCGAGAAATCAGTGCCTGACTGCACCAGCGGCCCAACCACGGTATGCATTGGCTTTTGGTTCTCGTAACACAGCTTCATCCAGTTCGCCGATCGCGCTGCTCCTTCAAAGCGGACCTCATCCAGACTGCCATTGAACGGGCCGCTTCCCCTTTCATGATTGCCGACGTTGACCTCGGTCGCCGCAGGTGTCTTCAGCGTTCCAATTGAGGTGAACTTCGTTCCCGAAGGGTCGATGGTCTGATCCAGAACCCCATCGATGTAGAATCGCACCATGTCATCTGAAACGCTCAGGGCAACATGGTGCCACTGGCGAAGGGGAATACTGGTTGCCCCTCTGGGATCAGGCCCGTAGAAGTGAAACCTGAGCTGACCCTTGCCAACCATGCTCATGTAAGACAGGGTGTGACCCGGACCCACGCCCGGCCGATTTTCCCCACCCCATCCTCCGATGGTGGCCGCGGCCCAGTTGAGGCCTTCATAACTGGTCGGATAGATCCACGCCGACATGGACCTGTCCTGGTTGCCCGACGGCATACAGGTAACCTTTCCATCATCCTTGCTACCCGGCTGGCGGATCGTGAGACCCTTCTCCATCCCAAAAACCCGCCCCCCTCCGATGATTCCGGGCGCGTTGATTGTGCCCTTATCGACGTGATTGGTACCGTCTAGATTATTAGACGTCGAATCTTCCAGATTGTCGCCCAAATGCCACACGCCCGCGAACCCGGCGTCCGTGCCGAACACCTTCGCGCCATCACTTTCACTGGAAGCGTCGCCTTTACCCCAATGCATCTTAATCGCCTGCCGCGCGTTCCCGCGTATCTCAGGGATCCTCACCCAGATGCTCGCCGTTCCAGCTGCGGCGTCCCATTGTTCTATCTGGTATGACAACGGTTTACCATCCGCAGAAAAGCGAATATCTTCCCCGTTGGCTTTCGCCTGACTGAAATCGAAGAAATCCTTGTCCAGCCTCACCACTACCGGAAAGTCCTTTTCCGTTGCAGAGGCGGGGAGATTCGCACCTTCGGGTGTGGTTAGGATGAACATCGATCCCGAGTGCTGCCAGTCTGGGTATTGCGCGGCCGCCTCTGTTGGGGATAACGAAAGCAGTGATGCAACGAGGAATAGAGAATTGATGAGATAATTTTTCATTGTTTTTGAATTGTTAGAATAATTTTCCGAGACACATTTTATTCCAAGTCCGAGATTTTTAAACCCTCGATAAAACAATCTATCTGGCCGAACAGTTCTTTCGTTTTCTGATCATATTCCGCATTACCATAGATCGCCAAAACATTGGTGCCTTTTTTCAAGTGTCGGGTGACGTCAATCTCCCAAGGTGAGTAGAATTGACCATCAAACCACCAGCCGTAGTTCGCGATTTCTTGACCATTCAGGTAAAACTTGAAGCCTTGAACGGTCAGGATACTCAATCGGTAGAAATCGAAGTCAACGGCATCCAACTCGAAGCTGGTGCGCATGACGATGAATTCCCCTTTGCCCCAGTCGGATTGATTCGCAAACTTGGGAGCATTTCCATTGTAGAGAGCGGTGCCTACGGGCGCGCGTCCAGAATTCCACTTACTGTCGTCATATTCAGGCTTGAACCAGTCTTTCAAATCATCCGTCAATTGAATGTCACGCATGCGTCTCCTCTCGTGGATGACAAGTTTGTCTTTTTCCACCATGGGATCGAAGGACTTGAATCGCCAGACACTCTCGGACGGTGGCAATTTGCCGATGGACTTCCATCCTGCCGTGGGGTTCTTGAGTTTTACGAGGTCGATGAGGGTATTCAAGAGTTCTTGACTATGCTTGACCCGGTATCGTTTGAGGAGTTCAGGACGGTAGATGTCGTAAAGGATCGTCTTGAGTTCGTCTTGTTGCTTTGACTCCAGTTTCTTCATTATGCTGAAAAACCCTGTAGGCTGCCCAGCGGGATATGCGCCTGGAGCCGCCACGAGTCGGATCATATCGTTCGTATCAAGGCCCTCGAAACGCGGTTGTAGAAGCATCGCGAGCGCTGCAGCATTTTCTGGACTGGATTCCAGGCAAATTCTAACAGATTCCAATACATTGAAGGCACCCTCGCGAGAACGAACACCGCTCTTCATCTCGCTCGTGGTCACGGCTCTCTTTAGTCCTGCAACGATGAGTTTGCCCACCTCGCTTTCCGGTTTCTTGTCATTCAGGACGGCGTTGAGGTGATTCATCATCCGCTCGCGGGGCATGGTGTGGTATTCGCTGGTCGCCATATTCAGGAGTGTGGGAAGGATTTTAATGTATAGGGCGTCGTCTTTTTGGAGTCCTGAAAGCGCCATGAAGGCCGCCTCGCGCAGCCACCAGTCGGAGTGCTTAGTCCATGGCTCGATGAGCTTGTAGTTCTGCTGGATGTCCCTGGCCGGAGCGAACTTGAGCGCCAACAGCGCACCGTCAACCACCCACCACGACTCCTTGGGATCGGAGAGCATTTTTGTGATGCTTTTCACCATCGCGGGAGTGAACTTTTCGGTGGGAATGGGGTTATCTCCGATGCCAAACCAGTAGTTATAATCGTTCATGCCATCCAGTGCGGCGCGGCGCGCGCGCGGGTCGGGGTCTTGCAGGAGTCCTTCGAGATCATCGAAGGCATCAACCGCCCGCAGAGCTTTGCCTGCCTGAGTGCGGAACATGTCGTTCCGTTGAGAGATATTCTTGAGAAACACTTCACGAGGCAGGGATTTGAGATCCTTCTCCGGTTGGTGATACTGGCCGCCCAAAGCATAATAGGGAACATGCGCGGGATCCTCTGCGCCGTATTTCAAGTATTTGGGATTGTGCTCGAGGGAGAGGAATACCAGGTCGGCCTTGGTGCCCCAGAGGTTTTCAGGCAGGGTAAATTTCTGGGAGAACTTCGTTCGCGGCGCGCCGGTGATGCGCAGCTTGCGCAACGGTGCGGTGTAAGACAGCCCCATGCCGGGACCGGATGAGCCGACTGCGCCACCGGAGAAGTCGAGCGTCGCGATGCCGATGCTGCCGCCCGGTTCGCGGCTCAGATCGTGCCACCAGGTGAGGCGGTCCATTGACTGACGAAAAAGGGCGGGCTTTGTATCCATCAGATAGGAGGTGGTGATACCGCGCCAGATGCCGTCGCCGCGCCCCTCGTCGCCATGACCGCATATCATCGACTGGTAACTTTCGATCGTCGATAGTGCCAGATATTGGCTGGCTTTCTTGTAGATGGTGGTATCTCCGCTGGCACCTGCGGCGATCTGCATAGCGGCGGCCAGCATGCCGTCCTTGCCGTTGGAACCGAGGCCGCCTTCACCACGGTGATCACCATAGGGGACTGTGCCGTGGCCGACAAAGCGGTAGAAGTGTTGGAGCGCTCCGAGCAAGGTCTGCTCATCGACATTCACACCGCATTCCTTGCCGAGCAGCATCGTCGTAAGTAGCTGAACTCCAGCCGCGTGAACCAATCCACCAGCCACATAATAGGGACTGACATCATTGCTCCAATGCGTCCACCCGCAGCCGAATTTCTGGCGGGCCTTCGCGTCGTCGCAGTAAAACTGTATAATGGGCAACACTGACTTATCGCCGGTGCGCAGATAGTATTCACCGCAGGCAATGCCGTTGTAGCCGTTGTTCCAGGTGTGATCACCGATGGCTTTTACATCTTTAGGAAAAGCATCAAAGTAGGCTTTTACTGACGGTAAGTATTTGTCATCGCCAGTGGAAAGAAGGAAAAGACAGGCGAGGGCACCAGGAATGCCGCCCTGATTGAATTCCTTCGGATCGGAATAAAAGGCGGCGGCCTCGTCGATGATGCGTTTTGATTTCGGGCAATTCAGCGGCCAGGTCTTGCTGTACGCACCAAGCACGGGAATCGTGACAGTTTCCTTGCGCTGGGTATTGCCATCGGCGGAGGTCACATCAAAAAACATTCTCCCGTCGGTGGCCTCGGCCTTGGTGAGGGCGTTGCCCATCGCGACGAACGGGTCGAGCCCTTTCAAAGTCGTTCCATTGATGGCTGTTAGAATTTCGCCCGTGGCAAATTTCCCCTCGCACGGAGAGCTGGGCATCATTTCCTCCACTTTGATTACCACGCCCGGATAGACCCGCGCCTTGATTCCAGTGGTGCCGATGACGCCGAAAAACCTCTCGCGAGCCGGATTCGGGCGGGTCTGGTATTTGAATTCTTCGGTGTAATAGTCTTGATCAGTTTGGGCTTCGACATGGAGATGGGCATTGAGCAGGAAGAGGGTGAGGAAGATGGTGGATGATCGTTTCATAGGGTGTTTGAATGAAGGGGGTGCGGTAGGCGGTTGATGTGAAATCATGGGGCTGGCGGTTTCTTCATTCCCAACTGTTTGAAGAGAAAGGCGAGGACGTCTGCGTTCTCCGCGATGCGTTCGGCGAGGGCGGTGCCCATGCCGTGGCCTGCAGCCGAGCTGAGGAGCACGAGGATCGGGTTGGCGGAGGCGTTGGCCTGTTGCAGACGGGCGGCCATTTTGCGCGAATTCGCCGGGCTGACCCGGCCGTCGTTCTCGCCGGTCAGCAAAAAGACCGCGGGATAGGACGTGCCGTCACGCACCTGGTGATAGGGCGAGTAGGCATGCATCGTCCGAAAATGCGCGGG
>CAMBPV010000205.1 GCA_945869695.1 Prosthecobacter debontii | reverse complement strand
CGGGATAACATCCCCGAGCGTGGAGCCGCCCTTTTTGTCTGCAACCATCTGTCTTTTATGGATGCGTGTTTTCTCATCGCGTCCACGGATCGGCACATCCGTTTCATCATGTATAAAGGCATCTATGAGAAGTGGTGGGTGAAGCCCATCGCGCAGATGTTGAAGGTGATTCCGATTACCTCGGATGCCCGGCCGCGTGAGATGATCCGCTCTCTGCAAACCGCGACGGAGTGCCTAAAAAAGGGAGAGATCGTCTGCATCTTTGCAGAAGGTCAGATCACGCGCATCGGGCAAATGTTGCCCTTTCGCCGAGGCATGACTCGCATCTTGAAAGGCGTGGATGCGCCCATCGTTCCCGTGCATCTCGACAATGTGTGGGGAAGCATCTTCAGTTTCGAAAAGGGCCGTTTCTACACGAAGATCCCGCGTTCGCTTCCTTATCCGATCACGGTTAGCTACGGCGGTCCGATGTCGTCGAAGGCACCACCCGCGGAAGTGCGACAAGCCGTAGCCGAGCTTGGCGCCGCAGCGTGGGCACTGAGGAAGCCGCGCATGACCACGCTGCACCGCGCTTACGTCCGCACGGCAAGGCGGCATCCGTTCCGGTTTGCCATGACAGACTCGACAGCGCCGAAGATCGGATTTTTTGGCTCACTGACCAAGACGATCTTTCTCGGCCGGCGCTTGAAGCGGGTCTGGGCGGATGAAGAGAAGGTCGGCATCCTTCTTCCGCCCTCGGTGCCCGGTGCGTTGGTCAACTATGCGGCTCTCCTGATGGGAAAGGTGCCGGTGAATCTGAACTACACCCTGTCCGCAGAAGCGCTGGCCTCTTGCATCAGCCAATGCGGCATCAAGCGGGTGGTCACGTCTGAAAAATTCATCACCAAGTTAAACTTAAAGCTGCCCGTTGAGACCGTGTTGATGGAGACGGTCGCTGCGGAACCCGGAGTCGGCGAGAAACTTGCCGCTCTTTTGATGGCGCTCTGTTTTCCGGTGTCGTGGATCGAGAGAGCGCTCGGTTCAGCTCGCAAAAGAACGCTCGATGATCTGGCGACCATCATTTTCTCCAGTGGCAGCACGGGACAGCCGAAGGGAGTCATGCTAACGCATTACAATGTGGTGTCGAACGTTGAGCAGATCGGGCAAGTCTTCGCTTTTGCGACGGATGACCGAGTGCTGGGCATCTTGCCTTTTTTCCACTCGTTCGGATTCACGGGCACGCTGGGCGCGCCTGCATTGTTGGGAATCGGTGTGGCCTATCATTTCAATCCGACGGACTCCAAGGTCGTGGGTGATCTGATTCTGCGTAACGAAGTGACCTTTCTGCTGGCTACGCCCACCTTCCTTCAGATCTACATGCGTGGCTGTCAGCCTGAGCAGCTCGGCAGTGTGCGCTTTGCCATGGTGGGAGCGGAGAAGCTGCCGGACAGGTTGGCCACGGCCTTTGAGGATCAGTTCGGATTCCGTCCCATGGAGGCTTACGGCTGCACCGAGTGCTCGCCGGCGGTGACCGTGAACCGGGCGGATTTCCGTGCCGCCGGTGTTCGTCAGGTGGGAGGAAAACGTGGCACCATCGGCCATCCGCTGCCGGGCATCACCGCGCGGATTGTGGATCCTGAAACGGGATTGCCAAAAAGTGCAGGCGAGACGGGGCTGATGTTGATCCGCGGGCCGAATGTGATGGGCGGATACCTGAATAACCCGACCAAGACAGCGGAAGTACTGAAGGATGGCTGGTATACCACGGGAGACATTGCTTCGATGGATGACGATGGATTCATCACCATCACAGATCGTCTCAGCCGATTCAGCAAAATCGGAGGCGAGATGGTGCCTCACATCAAGATCGAGGATCGACTGCATGAACTCGCGGGCCTGACGACGCAGACTTTTGCGGTCACCAGCCTTCCCGATGCCAAAAAAGGCGAGCGTCTTATGGTTCTCCATCTTTTGTCTGATGATCAGCTCACCCCGCTCCTTGAGAAGTTGGCAGCCACCGACTTCCCAAACCTCTGGAAGCCCAAAAAAGATCAGTTCGTGCGTGTGGAAAAGATTCCGACTTTGGGCACTGGAAAAACCGATCTTCGGAAGGTGAAAGAGATCGCGGCGACGGCGGATCAGGGCCAAAGTGTCAGCCCTCCCCCATGACAGTCTTTTTCTCGAACGCGCGACATCACCCATGAACCCCAAGCCCATCCTGCCCGGCCCCACCGTCGTCAGTGAGAAGGCCTACACGTTTTCGCCACCTGTTAACAGCCGCTTCTGGCCTTGGTTCTTTGGCATGTTTCTCGCGCGCCACCTGAGAGACTCGGGGGGTATTCATACGCACGCCATTTCGGGTCTGGAGAAAATTCAGGAGTCTCTCCGCGCGGGGCACGGCATCCTCATCGCTCCCAATCACGTGCGGCCCAGTGATCCAATGTCGATGGGACTGCTCGTTCAGGCGCTGAAGCAAAACATCAACATCATGGCGAGTGCGCACCTGTTTTTTGACAGTCGCTTTCATGCGTGGTTGATGCCGCGCTTGGGTGCCTTCAGCCTTTACCGGGAAGGGCTGGATCGTGAGTCTTTGAAGATGGCGGTGCACATTCTCTCCGCGGCTGAGAGACCATTGATTGTTTTTCCGGAGGGTGTGGTGACGCGGACGAATGATCGATTGATCGCGCTTCAAGAAGGGACGGCTTTCATCGCCCGATCAGCGGCCAAACAGCGTGCGACCAAGTCGCCCGGGGCCAAAGTCGTCGTGCATCCTCTGGCGTTGCGTTACACTTTTAAGGGGAATTTGAATCAAGAACTCGGCCGCGTACTCAACCGCATCGAGCTGAGGATTGGCTGGCAAGCGCAACAGGAGTTGGCGCTGCGTGAGCGAGTGATCAAACTTGGTTTGGCCCTTTTGGCCTTGAAGGAGATGGAATACTTTGGAGCCGTGCAAGGAGGATCGTTCAATGAACGCATGCCTCGTTTACTCGAGCAGGTCCTCGGCCCACTCGAGAGCGAGTGGCTGAAGACGGGCGCGGAAGGAAATGCGGTGGAGCGGGTCAAGGTTCTGCGCAGGGCGATTCTGCCTCGCCTGGTGAGTGCTCAGTTGGCAGAGCCTGAGAAGAAGCATATTTGGAAGTGTCTCTATGATCTGGAGATCGCCCAGCAGATTTACCACTATCCACCCGACTACATCTCCGAGAATCCCTCCGCTGAACGGTTGATCGAAACCGTGGCTCGCTATGAAGAGGCCCTCGGTGTCGCCAGCCCGGAAGTCATCGGGCCGCTGCATTTGCAGATGGATTTTGGAGATGCAATCGTCGTCGATACGGCGCGACCAGATCGTCACGCGCCCGACCCGCTGCTGGAAAAAATCAGTGAGAGCCTTTCAACGTTGCTCGGGTTGAACAAGCAACGCTGAAGGGACTCTCTACCTGCGCTTTTTCGTGCTTTTCCGTTCAAAGGTGGGTTTGCCCGCAGGAGGTCGCTTTGATTTTTCTTGCGGTTGGCCCTGAGGCTTGAAGTGACGCTTTGCGGGGCGCTCCTGCCGATCCGAGTGTCGGCTGCTCGGGCTGGGAACCTCACCCACGAGCGTGAAATCGACCTGCTTTTTGAAGCTGTCGACTTTGTTTATCTGAACGGTGAGGTTATCCCCGAGCTTGATGATGCGGCGGGTGCGACGACCGGAGAGATGATTCCGCGCAGGGTCGAAGACGAAGAAGTCATCCTTGATGCTGGAGAGTGGAACGAGACCGCTCATGCCGAGGCCGGGCACATCGACAAAGAAACCGAAGTTTCGAATATCGGTGACGAGAGCCGCGTAGGGATGCGGTTTTTTGGAGGTGAGTTGGGCTTTCAAGTAAGCGTAGAGTTTGACCTCTTTGCTATCACGCTCGGCATCGCTGGAGTTTCGCTCAGTGGTGGTGATGTGATCGGCGATCTGCTTGGCATCACTGGACTGCATGTGCACTTTGTCAAAAAGAGCGCGGTGCACCACGAGGTCGGCGTAACGACGGATCGGGGAGGTGAAATGCGTGTACTTGGTTTTGGCGAGGCCGTAGTGACCCAGGGGCTCGACAGCGTAGCGGGCCCGCATGAGTGACTTCAAGAAACCAATCTTCAACGCTGCGCCGATGGGAAGGGTGCCGAGGCGTGAGAGAAGTTTTTGGACCTCGGGTCGATGGGTGAGATTTCCGCAGGGGACATGGTGGCTGAGCACGTCCTGACGGTAATCATTCAAACGTTTTTCTTTGGGCGACTCGTGGATGCGATAGACGGCGGGGCGATGAGTGGCCATGAGTCGGCCAGCGACGGCTTCATTGGCCAGCAGCATGTATTCCTCGATGAGTTGATGAGAAACATCGTTCTCGATCCGCTCAATGCGAAGAACCCGGCCGTGGTCATCGAGTCTGATTTTGTTCTCGGGGAAATCGAGATCGAGAGAGCCGTTTTTGAATCGATGGCTGCGGATGCGCTGCGCCATCTCGTGGGCATCGTGCAGGAGTCGCTCGATGTCGGTGTTCGGCTTGGTTTGGAGTGCTGCAAACGCCTCTTTGTAGGTGAAGCGTCGTTTGGAGCGGATGATTGCCGCGTAGAACTTGGTGCTGATCACATGACCCTCTGCGGAGAGCAGGAACTCGACGCACTTGGTGAGGCGGTCGATGTTGGGCTTCAGAGAGCAGAGTTCATTGCTCAGTGCCTCGGGTAGCATGGGGATGACGCGGTCCACGAGGTAGGTGGAGTTTCCGCGCTTTCTAGCCTCGACATCCAGAGCGCTGCCGGGGCGGACGTAATGGGAAACGTCAGCGATATGGACCCAGAGCTTCCATTGATCACGGCCCTGACGTTGAATGCAGATGGCGTCGTCAAAGTCTTTGGCGTCATCGGGGTCGATGGTGATGACGTTGTGGCTGCGGCAGTCAATGCGGTCGGCACATTCATCGGGACCCGGTTGATTGTCGGGGCGTGATTTGGCGATGGTGTGCGCCTCGTGCAGGACGTTCTTTGGAAAATGCAAGGGCAGCGCGTATTGACGAAGCACGGAGAGCATATCTACACCCTCCTCGTCGGGTGGCCCGAGCACTTCCACGATCTCCCCTTCCGGCGGTGTGTTGCGGTCTTCCCACTGAAGGATTTCGACCACGACTTTGTCACCCACATTGGGTTTCCGACCCACATCGGTAGGCGGCGGCACCATGACGGCACCGGGGAGGCGGGGATCGTCAGGCGTGACGTGCAGAAACTGTTTTCCCTGCATGAGCGTGCCGACGAACTGAGAGCGCTTCCGCTCAAGGATGCGAACGACGGAGCCTTTGTTTTCATCGGGACCTGTTTTGCGGAGACCCTGAGACCTCACTTCACGACGCACGAGGACGCGGTCGCCGTGCATGGCTGTGGAGGTGGCATTTTCTTCGATGACGATCTCGAGGAGACCGGGCTCATCGGGTTGGACAAAACCTTTTCCGCCGCGTGTGATTTGAATGACGCCAGGAATCAAATCGGCCTCGCGTGCCTGGATGTAGCGGTTTCCTTTGGTGCGGAGGATGAGGCCTTGGCTTTGGAGATTGGCCAGAGCATGCTGGAGCTCCTGCTGCTGATCGGGCTTGAGTGCGAGGAGCTTGATGAGCTCGGGCACGTTGGACGGACTGTATTGCTCACGCGCCAGCAGCTTGAGGATTCGGGGTTCCATGGTCGGACGATGGCATGGAATGGTTGGTTCTGCCGCTTTTCTCTTGGAAATCGGCTGGGGTTTGAAATTGGGATTCGGATTCATGGGTTTGTTTTTGGGGCGGATCTGATGGACCCGACAAAAGGGAGACAGGGAAGTGAGGTGGTCGGCGTTATGATGCGCCTAACCATGAAATCTACTCTGACTCGTTTGTTGTTTTGTTCGTTGATGACCCTCGCGCTTCCCTGTTTTTCAGAGGAAGACAGTCGGGCTTTTGAGCTGCGCATTTACACGGCAGCGCCTGGTAAGCTTCCGGACTTACTGGCCCGTTTTCGAGATCACACGTGCAAGCTTTTTGAAAAGCACGGGATGGAAAACATAGGCTACTGGGTGCCAGTGGACGCGGAGAATGGAAGCGAAACGACGCTCTACTACATCCTCGGCCACAAGAGCCGTGAGGCTGCGAAGGAAAGCTTTGCTGCTTTTGGGAAAGATCCTGAATGGCAGGAGGCCCGAAAGGCGAGCGAGGCTAACGGGAAGCTACTGGCAAAAGCGCCGGAGTCAATCTTTCTGAAGACGACCGACTATTCCGTGCCTGTCAAAACGGGTGTGGCAGACAAGGGACGCACCTTTGAACTCCGCATCTATGAAACGGTGGAAGGTAAGCTGGATGCGCTGCACAGCCGCTTCCGTGATCACACGATGAGCCTCTTCACCAAACACGGCATGACGCATATCGGATACTGGACACCCACGGATGCAGACAAAGGTTCAGCCACAAAGTTGATTTATATTTTAGCGCACGCCAGCAAGGAGGCAGGCCTGGCCTCCTTCACCGCTTTCCGCTCAGATCCCACTTGGATCGAAGCCAAAGCTGCTTCCGAAAAAGCAGCCGGTGGCTCTCTCACCATCCCGGATGGCGTGAAGAGCATTTACATGAAACCAACAGATTTCTCTCCGCTGCGGTGATCAGCTGAAAAACTTCTTAGCCTTCTCGAAGAAGCTTTCTTCCATGGGGGATGTGTCGTCTCCCATGGCTTTCGAGAAGCCTTCGAGGGCTTCCCTTTGATCGTGCGTGAGTTTGGTGGGCACAGCAATCTGGACGTGGACGTAGAGATCGCCGATCTGCGGAGAATTCAGAACTTTCATGCCCTTGCCCCGCAGGCGGAAGGTGGTGCCGTTTTGAGTTCCAGTCGG
>CAMBPV010000204.1 GCA_945869695.1 Prosthecobacter debontii | reverse complement strand
CCGCCAACGGGGTGTGGCAGCTCGCCACCACGCGACGCGGCCCATCGGCCTGCAAAGCGACTTCCACGCTACAAACACGGCAAGCGCCATAAGGCTCGAGTTGCGGCGCATCACAAAGCGTCGGCACAAAGCCGCGGCCTTTGTGGCGATCGATAAAATTGAGCAGCGTGTCGCCGGTTTCGAAGCGATGCGGTTCGCCGTCGATGAAGGCGGTGAGAGTGGACAGATCTTGGACCATGGCGGGTGAGAAGGAAGGGATGGTTCAGACTTTGAGAATGCCTCAGTTTGTAGCGGGCGAGGCGCGGTACTCCTTGCCCTTTTCGTAAATATTACCGACAAAATAGCCCCGGAGTTCGTCATCGAAATGCTGGAGCGCATTCTTGATGGGGAGCGGGACGCCGCCACCGAGCGCACACAGGCTAGTGATCTCCATGGTATCGAGCAGATCGTCGAGGAGTTCACGTTCGATCTTGAAGCTGTCATCCTCGCGCGCTTTAGCGATGAGTTCCTTGCCTCGCGTGCTTCCCAGGCGGCAAGGGAAACATTTTCCGCAGCTCTCATCCGCAGTGAATTGGAAGAGGTGCTGGATGTATTCGATCATCGGGAACCACTCCGGAATGCTCACGGCGCCGGCGTGGCCGAGGAGGAAGCCGGCTTTCTTGAAGCTTTCGAAATCGACGGTGAGCTGGGCGATGTGGCTCATCGGGATGAGGCCGCCGAGAGGTCCTCCGATTTGCACCGCCTTGATCGGTTGTGAAAAACCTCCAGCCATTCCATAAAACACTTCTTCCAACGGCGTCCCCATGGCCACCTCATAAATGCCCGGCTTCACGAAGTGAGAGTCCAAGGACATCAGTTTGGTTCCGGTGCTCTGAGGGGTTCCGATCTTCGCGTAATTTTTTCCTCCGAGGGTGAGGATCGGATGGATGTTGGAAAAGGTCTCCACGTTATTGAGGATCGTGGGTTTGCGGAACAAGCCCTCGATCGTTGGGAATGGTGGCCGCGTGCGCACCTCGGGGCGTTGACCCTCGAGACTCGCGAGCAAGGCGGTTTCCTCACCGCAGATGTAAGCGCCCGCACCTTTGATGGACTTCAGCATGAAGTTAAAACCCGTGCCCAGGATGTCTTTACCGAGAAGTCCGACCGCCCGAAGTTCTGCGATGGCATCATTGATGATCGTCACCGACTCAGGATACTCGGCCCGGATGTAAAGGATGCCGTTTTCTGCTCCCGCGAACCATCCCGCCACCATCATCCCCAAAAGGACGCTGTGCGGCTGTTTCTCCATCAGATACTTATCAATGTAAGCACCGGGATCTCCTTCATCCGCGTTGCAGACGATGTATTTGACGGACCCCTCAGCCGCGCGGCACGATGCCCACTTGAAATGCAATGGGAACCCCGCGCCACCTCGACCCCGAAGACCACTTTCCTTCAGTTCCAAACCCAACGCATCACGATCCCCCTTGGTGATCAGATCGCGGAAAGGTGCGTAGTATTTTTCGATGCCGGGAAACTCAGCAGTGAGCAAAGCAGGCTCTACCGCAGAGTGCACCGCATAGCGATCTTCACTGTCCCCTTCACCTGTCTCGAACAAATTTTCCAAAGCCGCTGGTGATTGTCCGCTGTAGTTTTTCCCGTTGTATTGAAAAGCACTGCCCTCGTGGCAACGACCCAGACAGCAGATGTGACCGATCTGCTCCTTCTCGAAATGGGTCTCCAGCGAGTGGTGCAATTTCGCCTGAGTGCCTGCGCACAGGCAAGCACTGCCGTTGCAGACGAAGACCTTTTTCCCTTCGTTTTCCTTCTTTAGAAAGTCGTAAAAGCTCACCGCACCAAGTGTGACGGCATCCCCAAAAAGGTGATCTACCCCCATCTGGCGGACGGTCTCGTTCTTCTCGGCTGTGCCCGCTTTTTCGGCCGCATCGACCATGCGTTCAAAGACGTTTTTTTCGATACCTTTGCGGAAGGACAGGGCGCTGAGATTTTTAGACATGCAGTTGGAGAGCGGTATAAAACTGAATTTGTCTGCAGAGCTTATCAGGAAATCGTCTTTATTGGCAAGCCTAGTCTCCCGACACTTCAATAAAACAACCGCCCGGTTGAATCAGGAAATCCGGCAAGAGCCGCGGAGGGGATGCGTTGAATACGTCCATGACCCGCCTGATTCTCTCCGCCTTCGTCGCCGCCAACTTTGCCTTCGGGGCCGCTGAACCTCCTTCAACACCGAATGTGGTGATCGTGTTCATGGATGATATGGGCTATGCCGACATCAGTAGCTTTGGTGCCAAGGATTACTCGACACCTAACATCGATAGCCTCGCGAAGAGCGGGAGAAAGTTCACTCATTTTCACGTCGCCCAGGCCGTTTGCTCAGCATCGCGCGCCGCCTTGATGACAGGCTGCTACCCCAATCGGATCGGCATTCACGGAGCACTCGGACCGCAGTCCAAAGAAGGCATTCACTCCCGTGAAATGACCCTAGCCGAGTTGGTGAAACAGAAGGGCTACGCCACCTGCGCGGTCGGAAAATGGCACCTGGGACATCTCAAGCCCTTCCTGCCCAAGCAGCACGGATTTGATCACTACTACGGACTGCCCTACTCGAACGACATGTGGCCGTATCACCCCGAGATGAAAAAGGGGAAAAAAGGGTTTCCCGAGTTGCCCTTGATCCACGAAAATGAAGTCATGGACCCCGATGTGAATCACGAGGATCAAACTCACCTCACCACGGATTACACCACCCGAGCCGTTGATTTCATCGAGCAAAACAAAGGCTCACCCTTTTTCCTCTACCTCGCACACAGCATGGTCCACGTGCCTTTGTTTGTGAGTGATAAGTTCAAGGGCAAATCGGGCAAAGGCCTCTTTGCTGATGTGATGCTAGAGGTGGACTGGTCAGTCGGCCAAGTGCTGGAAACCCTCAGAAAAAACAACCTCGAAAAGAACACGCTCATCATCTTCACTTCCGACAATGGCCCCTGGCTAAGCTATGGCGACCACGCGGGCTCTGCCGCACCTTTGCGCGAAGGAAAAGGTACATCGTGGGAAGGTGGCACGCGCGTCTCCTGCCTCATGAGCTGGCCCGGAAAAATCCCCGCCGCTTCCACCTGTAACACACCGCTCATGACCATCGACATCCTGCCCACTCTCGCCCACCTCATTGGCGGAAAACTTCCCGATCACAAGATCGACGGCCTCAACGTCTGGCCCGTCATTTCAGGAGAGGGCGACGTCACGAACCCGCACGAATTTTACGCCAACTACTACGCTGACAATCAGCTTCAGGCGATCACCGCCGGGGATGGAAAGTGGAAGCTCTATCTGCCTCACGGTTATCGAACCCTCGCAGGGAAACCTGGTGGCACCGGGGGAATTCCTGCTGCTTATCAAGGGTCCAAAGTGACCGCGCCCGAGCTCTACAACTTAGAGACTGATCTCAGCGAAACTCAAAATGTCGCCGCCCAGCATCCTGACCAGGTCAAAAAGCTACTGGGGTATGCCGATCAAATCAGAGCCGAACTCGGGGACAAACTCACCGGCCAGAAAGGCTCGGGTGTTCGCGAAGCAGGACATGTTGAATAATGAAGGGGAAGTGGAAGAGTTGCCTCCTAATAAAACCGGATTCGGTTCGTTCCAAAAGGCCGATCCACTCTCCTCAATCCCCGACCCATGCAGCCCCGCCTCCTCATTCCCCTCTTCGCTCTGATTTCGTCCGTCGCCTCATCCGCTGATTTCAGAAAAGACGTGCAGCCCATCTTGAAAAAGCATTGTTATGAATGCCACAGTGAGGAAGCCGACAAACGGAAAGCTGGCTATGTCTTCGATGACCTCCTGACTCTGGTGCTCGACATTGGACCCAATGGCATTGTGGTCCCCGGGAACACGGGCGAGAGCCACCTCATCGAGGTCCTCACCAACGATGAAGGCGAGAAGAATCACATGCCACCGAAGGCCCAACTCAGCAGCAGCGACATCAAGAAGATCGAGAGTTGGATCAAAGACGGCGCATTTTTGGTCAACCCGACGACCGTCAAAGTGCAAGGCATGGGGCCCGCTGCTGAAAAGTGGAGGAACAAGGAAGGCAAGGAAATCGAGGCCAGCTTCATCAAGATCGACGGCGTGAACGTCCACTTCAAGATGCCGGACGGCAAAATCCTACCCTACCCCCTCGAAAACCTGTCCGCTGACGGCCAAATCAAGGCCCGGAAGGCGTTGCTCGAGGTCGCCGGAATCAAGCCAGTCGCCGGAAAGTAGTGATGAACTTGTTTTTAGCACTTGCACCGGGCGTGTTCGTGACTAAGTAACCCCTCCCCTTCTCGGAAGGAGCGTCCTGCGCGGGTAGCTCAGCGGTAGAGCAGTTGGCTTTTAACCAATTGGTCGAGGGTTCGATCCCCTCCCCGCGTACGTTCCTTCTTCCGGTTTCAAAGAGAAACACCCCGTTTCCACGGAAGGAAGTCATCCTGGCCCAGCGCAACGGCCTTCGGAACGTAACGACCACTCGCGGTCTCGATCACCTGCTCCATCAGCGCATGGCCCATCTCCGCCAGAGTCGATTCACCGGTGATCACCGGCCCCGTGTCGAAGTCAATGATGTCAGCCATCCGCTTGGCCAGACTTGAGTTGGTTGAGATCTTCAGCGTGGGGCAGACCGGGTTTCCCGTCGGAGTCCCTAGGCCGGTCGAAAAGAGGATCAAATTGCAGCCGCCCGCTGCGATCGCGGTGGTGGACTCCACATCGTTACCGGGGGTGCAGTAAAGCGTGAGGCCGCCTTTTTTCGTGATGGGTTCCGGGTAATCCAAGACATCAACGATCGGCGATGTGCCGCCCTTTTTAGCCGCGCCCGCTGATTTGATGGCATCGGTGATGAGACCATCGCGAATGTTTCCAGGAGAAGGATTGGCATCGAACCCGGAGCCGCAAGCCTGAGCCGCACCTTCATAGGCGCGCATCAAACGGCCAAACTTATCCGCCAACTCCGGCGTTTCGCATCGATCACACAGACTCTGCTCAATCCCGCACAACTCAGGAAACTCTGACAAAACGGGCGCACCGCCGAGACCCGCCAAAAGATCCGCCACGTGTCCGATGACCGGATTTGCCGAGATGCCGCTGAATCCATCGGAGCCCCCGCATTCGACACCCACGATGAGATCACTCAAAGGGCACGCCTCGCGGATCTGTTCATTCGCTTTCGCCACGCCTAAAAAAGTCGCCTTAATCGCCCGACGCATCATCTCCTGCTCCGAGGCACATTTTTGCTGCTCAAAAATGTGGAGCGGCTTTCGTAAGGATGCGTTTCGTTTGGCCAGTTCGCTTTCCAAGATACTGACCTGAGCGTGCTGACAACCCAGGCTCAATACCGTCGCACCCGCTACATTGGGACTGTTGATGTAACCCGCCAGTAGGCCACAAAGCGCCTCTGCATCCAGTCGGGTGCCGCCGCAGCCGAGACCATGCTCGAGAAACTTCACGCCATCCACATTGGGAAAAGGGCGCTGCTCGCGAGAGCGCTCCAGGGCATCCAGCGCCAAGGCCTCCAACTCCTCATCTGAAGCCTTCCTCTGGTGGGCTTCGAGGAGTCGTGCCGCATACCGCTCGTAAGGTGATGTTTTCCCGTAACCGAGAGACCGCACAAGAGCCTCGCGCATGAATCCGAGGTTTCGATTCTCACAAAAAACGAGTGGGATCACCACCCAGTAATTGGCCGTTCCCGCAGGTCCATCCGGACGCCGAAAGCCTTCGAAGTGACGACCGCCCCACGACGAGACATCGGGTGCCACCCAACGGTAGTCCTTTTGCTTTCCACCAAAGCCATCCGTTTCGTGCTGGAGATTCTCCACGCTCAATCGACTCCCCGCAGCGAGATCCATCTTCGCCCTTCCCACCGTCACTCCATACATGGTGACACGATCTCCTTTCGCAAAATCCCGGGCGGTGAACTTTTGCTTCGCAGGAATCAACTCTCGCAGCGTCCAAGCTTCCGAGCCCTGCCGCACCTCGGCACCTGCGGGGATGTCTTGCAGCGCCACGATGGCGTCGTCTCTGGGGTCAATGCGTTGGATCAGTTGGGCTCCGGTCATGGATCAATCAATCGAAGTCCTCAGGCATGGCAAGTGCGAAAGAGAAACATCAGACGGTTCTCCGCTTGCGAAACTCCCCCGGAGTCATGCCCGATCTCTTCCGGAAGGCCTCGGCCATGTATTGGGGATACACAAATCCAGTCCTCTCGGCGATGACTTCGAGCGTGAAGTCCGTTTCGATCAAAAGCTTTTCCACCAGGGAAAATCGGACTCGATTGATCTCCTCGCCGGGCGATCTCCCGATCAGAGTTTTCATCCGCCGCTCCAGCGCACTGCGGGAAAGAGCCGACTCGCGTGCCACATCCTCCACGCTGATTGATCCGATTGCGTTTTGCCGAATGTACAAAAGCGCGCGCGCGATTCGCGGGTCCTCCACGGCCACGATGTCAGACGACAATCGAACCGCGATATCCCCCGGAGGTAGCAAGGTCTGGGCGGGCGGCACGCCGCGTTTCGACATCCAATCATCCAAAATACGCGCCGCCATGTAGCCGACGGCTTTGCCTCGGAGTTGCACACTCGAGAGCGGCGGCCACGCGGTCTCGCAAAGCATCTTGTCGTTCTCCGCGCCCACCACCGCCAGTTCTTCAGGCACCGTGATTCCCGCCCGGCGCGCCGCATCCAGCACCCAAAAACCCAGTTGATCATGACAGGCAAAAACGGCCGCTGGTTTAGCCAGTCCGCTGAGCCAGTCAGCCAGTCGGCGCTGATGCTCATCCCACCGGATGGCTTTACCCTCTTCCACCTCGGACTCAAAGACATCACACTCAAATCCCTCCTCACGAAGCTTGCTGATGAAATGCTCACACCGCTGGA
>CAMBPV010000203.1 GCA_945869695.1 Prosthecobacter debontii | reverse complement strand
GGTAACCGCTCAACCGCCGGTAATGAAGTTGGCGTAAGGACCGCTTTGAAATGTGACTCAAAGAAGGTGTCATGGCAGGTCCTTCGGCTGACATGACGCCTACGCCGCCTGCGTCAACGTTGAGCCCTCGCAAAATGTGATCCCAAAACCTATGCCCAAAGCTGGGAAGAAAGGCCAAAAAAGAAAGCACCGTAGCTCAAGTGCCCTATCTGGAATTGATCCTAGGATTCGCGTCCCGAAATCTAGGTGGAGAATCGAGGTCAGAGGACAGAGATCGGAAGTCGGAGGGAATAGAAAAGGATGATGGAATAAGGGTTGATCACGGATAGGTGACGGTGTGCTTGTCGTGCAAGTCGGGTGTCCTGTCCGCGTCTTGGTAGTGGATCACGTTTTATGAAAATCATCGTCTCTCTGTTTTGTCTCTTGAGCTTCGGCGTAACGGCTCAGGCAGGGCCGCCGCCAAATTTTGTCATGGTCTTCATCGATGACATGGGCTGGGGGGACTTCTCCTGCTTTGGCAACCAGGAGGCGAAGACGCCGAATGTGGATCGCATGGCGGCGGAGGGGATTCGTTTCTCCCAGTTTTATGTGAACTCGCCCATTTGCTCGCCATCGCGCTGTGCGCTGACGACGGGGCAGTATCCGCAGCGTTGGCGGGTGACGTCCTACTTAAACAATCAGAGAGACAATGAGCGCCGTGGCGTCACGAATTGGCTCGATCCCAAGGCTCCCACGCTGGCCCGTCTCCTCCAGCAAAACGGTTATGTCACGGGTCATTTCGGAAAGTGGCATCTTGGTGGGCAACGTGATGTCGATGATGCGCTACCCATCAAGGCATACGGTTTCCATGAAACGCTGACAAACTTCGAAGGCATGGGTCCCAAACTTTTGCCGCTCACACTCAAGCCGGGTTCTACGATGCCGGGTAAAATTTGGGCTGATGCGGAACGGCTCGGTTCACCCGTGACGTGGATGCTGCGTTCCAGCATTACCACCGGTTTTATAGACGCGGCCTTGCCGTTCATCGAGAAAGCGGCAGCAGTGAAGAAGCCCTTTTTTATCAATCTCTGGCCGGACGATGTGCATGGTCCGTGGTGGCCGCCTGTCAATAAATGGGCGGATGGAAAGCGGGGTCTCTACCTTGCCGTGCTCGAAGAAATGGATCGCCAGTTCGGGAAGCTTTTCGATCACATCCGCTCAGATCGGGAACTCCGTGACAACACGTTGATCCTGATCTGCTCTGATAACGGACCCGAGCCCGGTGCAGGCAGTGCGGGTCCTTTCCGAGGTAGCAAGACAACACTCTATGAAGGTGGCACCCGCTCTCCACTCATCGTCTGGGGGCCGGGGCTGATCGAAAAAAGTAAAGCTGGCAGTCACGATGAATCTTCCGTTTTCGCAGCCTTTGATCTTGCTCCATCGCTGCTTTCCATCGCGAAGATTGAATCCCAAACTGTTGCCTTCGATGGCGAAAACATCGCGCCTGCCTTGATCGGACAAAACACGGCCTCGCGGACTGCGCCTCTTTTCTGGCGTCGGCCTCCCGATCGAAAAACCGCGAGTGATAAGCTTCCTGAGCGACTTCCTGACCTCGCCATGCGTGAGGGGGACTGGAAGCTGCTTTGTGAATACGATGGCACCAAGCCGCAGCTCTACGACCTCGCCAAAGATCGTGGTGAATCCATCAACATGGCTGATCAATACCCTGAAGTTGTTCTGCGAATGACCCAAAGACTGCTCGCATGGCATCAATCCATGCCGCCGGACAACGGGCCTGCGCTCGCAAATGAGTCGGCAAAGTGAATGCTTCTAAAGTGCTACCGTGACATGAAAATGACTTTTCATTCGACCAACGTGTCCGATAGCTCGTAACTGGGTGTCACAGTCACCCGAAAAATCACTCCCAGTCTTATGTCCCGACCTCTTTTTGCTCCCACTCGTCTGGGGTCTCTCCAACTCCCGAATCGCGTCATCATGGCTCCGCTGACGCGTTGTCGTGCTGATGCAGACCATGTGCCCACGGAGATCATGGCCACCTATTACGCGCAGAGAGCCAGCGCAGGTCTGATCGTGGCGGAAGCGACGATGGTGATGGAGGGAAACTCGGCTTTTGGTGCTCGGGAACCCGGCATTTACTCAGAAGCTCAAGTGCAAGCCTGGAAAAAGGTGACGGATGCGGTGCATGGAAAAGGCGGTCTCATTTTCCTTCAGATCTGGCATGGCGGTCGCGCCTGTCATCCTCTGCTCAACGGGGGAATCCAGCCGGTGGCTCCGAGCCCGCTTGCGATCCAAGGAGATGAGACGCACACGCCCGAGGGCAAGAAGCCTTATGTGATTCCTCGCGAGCTTCCTGACGATGAGTTGCCCGGCATCGTGGAAGGATTTCGGAAAGCAGCAGTGAATGCAAAGGCGGCTGGATTTGATGGTGTCGAGGTGCATGGAGCCAATGGATACCTGCTCGATGAGTTCCTGCGGGATGGCAGCAATCAGCGCAGCGGCCCGTATGGCGGTCCCATCGAGAATCGAGCGCGGCTCCTGCTCGAAGTGGTGGATGCGGCCATTTCCGTCTGGGGCGCAGATCGCGTCGGTGTGCGGATTTCTCCGGTCAATAGTTACAATGACATGCGGGACAGCGATCCCGTCGCTCTGACGACTTATGTGGCGGGGCAGCTCAATGCCCGTGGGATCGCTTACTTGCATCTCATGCGGGCTGACTTTTTCGGCCTTCAAAAGGCTGATCTCGTTCCTGTCGCCCGAGCAGCGTTCAAGGGTTCGCTAATCGGAAACATGGGTTACACCGGAGAAGAGGCGGATCTGGCGCTGGCCTCGGGTGCCTTGGATGCCGTAGCCTTCGGGCATCATTATGTGAGCAATCCAGATCTCGTCGAAAGACTGGCTGCTGGAGTGGCTCTTGTGGAGCCTGATGCGAGGACGTTTTACTCCAACGACGCGGTGGGCTACACCGATTACCCCACGATGAACTTCGTTTCGTAAGGAGCCCGATGAATCGACGCACTTGGCTAACTCGTGGGGCGGCGGCTCTGACCACCGCCATCGGCGCGGCTTCTCAGTCGGCGCGGGCGGCATCACCTGCTGCCACTCGGATCATTGATTGTCACACTCATTTTTATGATCCGAGTCGGCCAGGAGGGGTGCCGTGGCCAGGGAAGGGCACCCGACTTTACCGCACGGTGCTTCCGAAAGATTGGCTCGCCGTGGCCTCGTCGCACGGAGCCCGGGAAACGGTTGTCGTGGAGGCGAGTCCGCTTCTGGAAGACAACCAGTGGATCCTTGACCTCGCAGAGAAGGAAAAATCCATCATCGGTTTTGTCGGCAACCTGGACTTGGCTGACCCGGAGTTTCCGACTCATGTTGCCCGCTTTTCGAAAAATCCCATCTTCCGGGGCATCCGTGCTCGCGGCGGTTTGAGTCAGTTTGAGAAATCGACCGATCAGATCATGAAGTCAGCTAAGTCGCTGGCGGATCACGGGTTGGAATTGGATCTGAACGGGCCTGCTTCAACGCTGGAAAATGCGGGCCAAATCCTTCGTGCGATTCCGGATCTTCGGTTGGTGATCAATCACCTCGGAAGTCCGGGCGATCCGCAAAACCTGAAACCCGAATGGAAAGACAGCATCCGAAAAATCAGCGTGGAGAAAAACGCGTTCATGAAAGTGTCCGCCCTAGTCGAGCAGGTGAAGGGTGAGGAAGGGAAGGCACCGACGGATACGGCCTATTATCTACCCATCTTGGATCATCTCTGGGAGTGCTTCGGTCCTGACCGACTGATTTACGGCAGCAACTGGCCGGTCTCGGATCGAGGAGCGCCCTACGATGTTGTCTTCGGAATCGTGGCTGACTATTTTGGCAGCAAGGGGCCTGAAGCGTGTGAAAAGTACTTTTGGAAAAACTCGCAGGCTGCTTATCGATGGGTGGAGCGGAAATAGCGCCCTCTTACCATGAGAGCCCTCATCCAGCGCGTCAGTCATGCCTCCGTCACCGTGGATGAAAAGGTGAGCGGGCAGATCGGGCGCGGCTTGCTTGTGCTGCTCGGAGTCGAGCACGAAGACGGCCCAGACGATGGAGTCTGGCTGGCTTCCAAGATCTCTCAGATGCGCATTTTTTCAGATTCTGAGGGAAAGATGAACCTCAGCGTTCAGGAAATCGGCGGTGATATTCTGGTGGTCAGCCAATTCACCCTTCATGCCAGCACGAAAAAAGGAAATCGGCCATCCTTCATTCGCGCCGCTCGACCTGAGGTGGCGATCCCTCTTTATGAAGGCTTTATCGAGACCTTGAAGGCCCTCACGGGTCGGGAGGTGAAGAGAGGCGTCTTCGGCGCGGATATGGCCGTAAACCTGCTGAACGATGGTCCGGTGACACTTTGGCTGGATTCCCGGGCCAAGGAATGAGTTGGTTTCAGTTATTGCATAACATTACTCCGTAGATACTGTCTACACCCTTTGCTCTGACTCGTCATCCTGTCCTAGAAATCGCCGTATGAAGGCTAACTCCTCGATCATCACCCCAGCTGCGGTCCGACTTATCGGTATCGGGATGATCCTGTTTTTTGCGCCGGGACTTGGATTTGCTGCCGAAGCAGAGGCCGAGAAAAAAGGGTTCCTAAGCCGGATATCAGGCTTGGTGAAAAAGAAAGAGGAAGCGCCGCCGGCCCCCCCACCCGCACCCGAGTCGACTCCGACTGCGAAACCCAAGGTGAAGCTGACCACCAAGGGTAAACCATCCAGCGGTGGCACGAAGAGCACCGCCTCGACGGCCAAGAAGAAGTCCGCGACTCCCAAGAAGGAGGCTCCGGCAAAACCAACGCCGACGGTAGCCAAAAAAGAGGAACACCAACCCGACAAGAAGGAGGAAGTCACCAAGAAGGAGGAGCCTGTCAAAAAAGAAGAGCCGAAGACCGCGGCCGCCCCTGAAACAACGAAAACCAAAACCCCTCCCGGGAAGGTGGAGCCGACCCCGTCGTCCGTGGCGAGTGCTCCCGCTGTGACCTCTTCTCGGTCCATGGGTCAGTTCAGCCCCGGCGACGAGCGGGCCATAGATGTCACATCTTCGATGAGGGGTGACACCGGGAAGAATGAGGCCTCCGCTCAGCTCACCGAGTCATCCGCTGTGGTGACTCCGCTGCCCTCTACCAAGGGTGCCGGTTGGGACATCGTCAAATACAACAACCGCGACTACGTCACCGCCGCGAGCATTCAGCGGTTTTATAATTTCGCGACCATGAAGGTGGAGAAGGCCCATGTGTGGCTCAAGGCACCCAATCTGATTTTAAAGGGCCAAGTGGGCAGCATGGAGATGCTGATCAACAACATCAAATTCATCCTCAGCTACCCGGTGGCAGAATCGGGAGGGAAAATTATCATTTCCCGTTTGGATCTCTGTAAACTGATCGACCCCGTGCTTCGTCCGAGCTTCATCGCAGGGGCAGATGTGATCGATACCATCGTGTTGGATGCGGGGCATGGCGGACATGACTCAGGTTCCAAGGGCGTTTACGGTTACGAGAAAGATTTTGCTCTCAAGATGACCATGACGACAAAGGCTGCCTTGGAGAAGAGAGGATTCAAGGTGATCCTGACACGCAAAGACGACACCTTCATCAGCCGCACGGGTCGCGTGGCCATCGCCAACAAAACGCCGAATAGCCTCTTCATCAGCCTCCATTTCAATTCAGGCGGATCCGCCGCCACGGGTATCGAGACCTTCGCACTCACGCCTCAGGGCAGTTCTGCCAGTATCGAGCGGGGTGGTGGTTATAACGCTAGCGGCCTGACAGGAAACCATCAGGACTCAGAAAACATCGCGCTTGCCACCGCTGTGCACGCGCTGGTGATCAGCCGTTTTAAGCTGGTGGATCGAGGCATCAAGCGCGCCCAGTGGACGGTGCTGACGGGGTGTAACCGCCCTGGCATTCTTTTCGAAGGCGGATTCATCACCAACGGGACCGAGTGTCGGCTCATCGCCTCCACGACCTACCGTGATGCGGTCGCAAACACCATCGCCGATGCCGTGGTGAATTACCGCAAGGCTCTGGCTCCACAGCGCGGAAGCATGGTGGACCAGAACCGACGTTAACCTCGCCTGTTTCACGGCGACCTCGCATCGGCTTGCGCCGCGCCGCTTGCACCTTTATTCTTCCGGTCCCCACGATGCCCAAGGTCTACATCAAAACGTACGGTTGCCAGATGAATGAGCGTGACTCCGAGCAGGTGTCGCAAATGTTTGTCGAGCGCGGCTACACCATGACGACACAGGAAGAGGAGGCTGAGGTTGTTTTGATCAATACCTGCTCCGTTAGGGATCAGGCTGAGCAGAAAGCCATTGGGAAAATGGGAATGCTGCGTCGTTACCGCGTGCCACTCGTCACGGGTTTTATGGGTTGCATGGCCCAGAGTCGCGGCGCAGAACTCGTGGAGAAATCAAAAGTCGATCTCGTTGTGGGGACTCAAAAGTACCATCGTGTGGTGGACTACGTGGACGAGGTCATCCGCACCAAAGCTGAACAGCAGATGGATGATGAGCGATTCTCCATCGTGGATATTGCCGAGGAATCGGACTCCCAGAATACAATCCGTGATCACAAACTCCGGGAGCGCCAAGGGTCCGCCTTTGTCAGCATCATGCAGGGTTGCAACATGAAGTGCACCTTTTGCATCGTGCCTTATACCCGAGGTGGCGAGCGCGGCAGACCCATCGCAGAGATTGTTGAAGAGGTGCGCCGACTCGCGGACCGAGGAGTGAAGGAAGTAACGCTTCTCGGTCAGATCGTGAACTTGTATGGTCGGCACGAGTTCCCTGCCGTCGAAGGAAAAAGTCCCTTCGTGCAGTTGTTGGAAGCGGTTCACGAAGTGTCCGGAATCAAACGCATTCGGTTCACCAGTCCGCATCCGATCGGATACAAAAAAGACCTCATTGATGCATT
>CAMBPV010000202.1 GCA_945869695.1 Prosthecobacter debontii | reverse complement strand
CCCGACCCCGACCCCGACCCCGACCCCGGTGGAGCCAAGTGTCGTTTCAAATACCGAGATCGTCAGCAGCATGAGACTCGACATGGTAAGGGCCTTCATTGAGCTTCCCCCCGATCTCGAACTCACTTTGAATGAAGGTCAGCTCTCGGCTCGGGGCACCCTGAGTGAACCCACTTTTAGTAAGCTGGCGCAGGCCCAGAGTCGGATACCTTGGATCAAGAGTGTGGATGTCAGTCAGGTGAGAAACCTGACGGAAGAAAACATCAATGCCTTGAAGAAGGGACTCGAGAAGACGTCGATCGAGTTTTTGCCTGGATCCTTTCTTCTGCCCGATGCGACCAAGCTCCGGCTCCAATCGGTCGGCTCAGAACTGAGGATGCTGGCCGAGGAAACGAAACTCAAAAAACAGTCGGTGCGCCTCCAGTTTTACGCCAGTCACCCTGATGTCGAATTGTCCCTGCAAAACAGAAGGGTCGAGACTCTCGCGCTGGCATTGAGGCGTGAGGGAATGCCCATCACCTGGTTTGATCCAGGCTCAGGGATCCTCGACGCCAAAAGCCCTCACGCCGCCACACTGAGAATTCAAATTCTTCCGCCCGCCACGCCCCCATGAATACCATTCGCATCCGCATTCTCGGAATTCTCCTGGCTCACAGCATTCTGCCGCTCACGATGCTTCTCGCGGGTCTCTACTGGTTGCCCGCAGGTTTTCTGACGGTGATCTGTTACGGTCTTCTCACCCTTTTGGCGGTCACGCTCTCGGTTGTTATCAGCGGTCTGATCATCAAGCCAGCCGCTCATCTTGCTCGAGCCTTTGATCAGATGCTGCGCACCAATGGTGAGCACTGCCCGAAGAGTGTCTGGGTGCCAGCAGAGTTTGGTCGGATCCAGCGTGCGTTCTCGCTTTTCCTCAAGGACCGCACACGCGCACTTGAGACGGCTCAGATCGACACGACGCGTGCCCGGCAGAGTCTCCTGGAAGCTGATCGACTTTTGCAGCGCTCTTATGGAACGCTCCAAAGTTTGTTTGAGTCCAGTGCGGATGGTATTCTTGTGCAGGACAATTCGGGCAGCGTCCTCTCGAGCAACGAAGCGCTGGACGCCATACTCGGACAACCGGCGGAAAAAATAGGGACCCGGAATTCAGTCTTGCTGCTCGCTGAGATTGCGGGCCGGTTTAGGGACTCGACAGAGATTGAAGAAATCATTCATCAAGCAGCGGATAATGCCGAGTTTGAAGGATCCGCCAGCGGTGAGACGGAGGGCGAGCACCCTCTCCACCTCAGCCTCATCACTCAGCCCATTCACTCAGACTCTGGCGAGGTCGTGGGACGTCTTTGGATTGTCCGTGACCGCACCGAGGTGCGTAGGCTGTCCGAGCAACTCCAACAATCACAAAAGCTGCAAGCCATCGGTGAGTTGGCCGGGGGAATCGCTCACGACTTTAACAATCTTCTCACGGCCATAAGAGGGAATCTGGCATTGGCTGAAATGGCCTCAGAAAACCAGCCAAGCACCACGCGGGAGAATCTGCAGGGAGCCACCCGCGCCACGTTGCGTGCCGCTGAGTTGGTGAGGCAGCTTTTGGGCTACTCTCGAAAGCAGGCGCTCACACCGAGGCCTCTCGACATGGGCAAGACTCTCACCGAGGTCGAAAACATCTTGCGCCATAGCCTCGACCCGCGCATCACCGTGGAGTGTCATCCGGGAGAGAAGGTGTGGAATGCAATGGCCATTGAAGTGCACATCGAGCAGGTCATTTTGAACGTTTGTCTGAATGCGCGTGATGCACTTCCAGAGGCAGGGGGACTCATTGAGATCAGCACTGAAAATTACCATCTGGATGAGCGTCGGACGCCTCTCCCGAGTCCGGATATCATGGCTACGTACTTCATTTTGATCCGTATCAGAGACAATGGTTCCGGCATTCCCGAAGAGAGGCGGGCTCTGATTTTTGACAGCTTTTACAGCACCAAGGAGACGGGGAAAGGCACAGGGCTGGGTTTATCGATGGCACAAACCATCATGCGAGAGCACGGCGGGTGGATCGAGTTTGACTCTGAAACTGGAAAGGGCACCGAGTTCCGTCTCTACCTGCCTCGCGCAGAAGAAGAGCCAGTTCCGGCCAAACGGGATGTCGATGAGTCGGGTTCACTCACCCGTCCCAGTGCATCGAATCAGTCATCCTCCATTCTGATCGTCGATGACGAGCAATCGGTCCGTGTCATCGCGGTCACCATGCTAAAATACCTCGGATATCAAGTCACCGAGGCCCGCAATGGCGAGGAAGCGCTCGAGATTGTCGCCACGGCTGAATCACCGTTTGACGCCATTCTTCTCGACATCTACATGCCTAAGCTCTCCGGGCGTGACACTTTCAGACGTCTCCGCGCTGACGGATGTGAATCGCCGGTTGTGGTCTGCAGTGGCTTCGTGATTGATCCGGACGAGTTCATGGCTCTGTGCGAGGGAGGGAATGGACCTGTAGACATCATCCAAAAGCCCTACTCCATGGCCACGCTGGCCTCCTCGGTTTCCAAAGCCGTCGCATCCGGTAAGCCGGCTCTCGTGTCCTGACTTTCTTTTCCGAGGGTCGGACGAAGGTAAAAAAACGTTTGCCGCAGCACCGAAGCATGAGTAATGAGTGCCTCTCGATCCAAGAACGCGCGGTTAGCTCAGTGGTAGAGCATTACCTTGACATGGTAGGGGTCACAGGTTCGAACCCTGTACCGCGCACCATTTCTCCCAATAGGGTGAGGGAATGATTACGCGATGACTCTCGCGATCAGCCAATAAGCGGCCGCACTCAGAGCCGCCGCGCAGGGGAGAGTCAGGAGCCACGACAGCAGAATGCTCGACATCACGCGCGGGTTGGCCTGATGCGTGACGACGCCGATACCGAAGAGCGCCCCCACGGAGACGTGAGTGGTCGAAACAGGGAGGCCGAAGGTGCTCGCCAAAATCACCAAAATGCCCGTCGCTAAATTTGCCGAAAAACCCTGACCGTGATTCAGGGCTGTAATCTTGTGGCTCATCGTTTCCGCCACGCGCCGCGCATTGAGCACGCCACCCAGGGCAATGGCCGCTCCGACCAGCGCTAAGCCCAACCGCACATCAAGGGCCTGAACCACGAGAAGCAATCCGGCCATTTTGGGTGTGTCATTGAGAACGCGTGCAAAGCTCACCACGCCTGCGCTGAGAAAATGGGCGGCATCCATCGTCCCCTGGCAATTTAGCCCCAGATACGATCCCGCGTAACGGACGGAGCACTGCGCCTCGCTGTCCATGGCAAAGGCGAGGCTCTCAGAGCGCTCCATCGCGAGCACAGAAGTCGGCTGCAAAATCGGGATCGTCTGCTGTTGGGCTCCCACGCAGAGGCATGACTCCTTTGTGATGTCGAGACGAAGCCGAACCCAGCGGAAACTCAAGTAGAGCATGGCGCCTAGCAGGAACGCGATCACCGGACTCAATAGGAGTGGAATGATGAACTGTTTTCCCAGCACTCCAAAGGCCACCTGCCCACCCGCAGCAGCCAGACCGCTGCCGACAATCGCCCCTGTCAGGCCGTGAGTCGTGGAGATGGGGAAACCGAAGCGCGTCGCGAGGATGACCGTGAGTCCTGCGCCGAGTGCGACCGCTAGGAGGAACGGCTCAGAGGTCACCCCCACATCCGGCACCAACCCTTTGACTGAGAATTTTTTTAGCAACGTCTGAGCCAGAAAAATCGAGCAAATCGAACCCGCCAGCGTGGTGAGAGTCGCCCATGTGATCGCGGTGCGATAAGTGGCAGTCCCGCTGCCATACAAAGAGGCCACTCCTTTAAAGTTGTCATTGGCGCCATTCGAGTAGGCCAAGAAAGCCACGGCGATGAAGAGCAGGAAAGTCATGGAAACCGTGCAGATAAAGACGTGAGCAAAGGCATAATGTTTTCGTCCCTATCGAGTAACGACGGGTTGGTAGCGGTAATAGACCTCCAGCATCAGCGTGCAAAGGACAGTGCAATACAGATCGGCATCAAACCTTGCTTTGTTGGCAGAACCGTTCCGCCAATGGCCGTCGGGTTGTTGGTTTTTCAGCAGTTCACTTTGGAAAATGGCGTTCCACCGATCCCATGCGGCACCCCCAAAATTAAACGTGGCCTGCGTATTGTAGTACCACGAATACACATCCGCCACCGACCATCGTTTCCTGGCGGAGGAATCCAGCACGAGTTGAAGCCCCTCCACGATGGCGACTCGGTGCTCTTGTGGATTGAACATTTGAAGCCCAAGGACACCGACACCTGTCAGCGTCGCCCTGTCCCCGGGTGCGTCATAGCCGAATCCACCTCTCGGTCCTCGCATCCCGAGCAGGAAGCGCTCCGTCCTTTGAATCTGTTTTTCCAAGGTGGGAAAACTCAGCCGCGTCTGCCGCGCCGCTTTCAAGGCCTGATACTGCCAGCCCGTGACGGACATGTCGCCCTTCGGTCCTGGCTTGTAGTGGTAAAGCCAACCGCCCGCTTCGGTTTGACCCTGGAGGATGATCTGCACACCCTTGTCAAAAGCATCCACCACCGGCCCCAGATCCTTTTGGCCAAATCGTGCCATCGCATAAACCTCTCCGAGTGCATAGGTGGCTATCCCATGCTCGTAGCAGCCGCTGCTGGAGTTGGATTTTGATTCCATCAGACCCCTGTTTTTCGCGGATGTTTCGGTGAGGAATTTCACCCCGCGAGATACCTCCTGACCATAGGTCGCCGACTCTGGCGTATCCCCGTGTCCCAAAAAACACAGCACGGCGTAGCCAGTCATCGCCACCGGGAAACTCTTCCCCCAGGAGCCGTCGTCATTTTGAGTTCTCGCCAGCCATTGAAGGGCTCTCTGCACGGAATCCTCCGCCAGGGGTGACCCTCCTTTTTCAGTGACCAGTTTCAATCGATTCTCCACGCTGCCGCGACTCCGCATCGCCATCGGCACCCCCATGCCGCCACCCCCACTAAAAACCTGTTTTGCCTCACCCATGCGCATCATGGGAGACACTGTCACCTGCGGACTCGGTAGAGTGACCGTGCCGTGAATGGAAAAATCCATCGTTTGAAACGGCGGAGGTTGAGCCGGTGCATCGGAGGTGATGGGCTTAGTCACCTTCACCGCCGGAGCCCGAGTTTCCGTCTGGATCACCGCTTGGATCTCTGCCGAGGGACCCGGTTCATGCAGTTCAACCAAAAGGGACAAAAGACCCAGCGCCAAAACATGGATCACCAGAGCCAAACCCAACGCGCCCACCAGCCGCCACTCAAAGCGACCTAGCTGTGCCGGGGCAGGGGAATGGGAGAAAGACGAATCCATGAACGAGCCAATGCTAGGACCCAGTTATCACCCCTGTCGAGGTCAATCGTGGTGCAAAATTCCGTCACCTTGTTTGGTAATCTGGAAAGGATGAAATCGTTAAATCTCAAAGACCCGAAGAGGAGGAATTACTGGGTTCAGAACTCAAAACTCTGCTTCCTTTCTTAATCGCGAACGGATAGTTTTTCCGCCATGCCAAACTTCAGCAGCCGCGAAGAACCCGAGCCCCCCAATGAATTGGAACGCCTGATCCGAGCAGCGGCTGAAGATCCGTCGCTTCAGGGAAAAATGTTCCGGAAGCTGTGGGCGTCCGAATTGCACATTTATGTGCCGGCGCATCCGGAGTTGGTGGGTGAGCACACGCGGAACACGAATGAGGGATTGATCTGGAGCACCTATGGAGATGCCAAAGGCCCCTTTGCTGCTGTATTCACCAGTGAAGCAGCGGCGCACGATGAGTTGCGCAATGTGCCTGAGCCTCTGCCTATGATTTGCTCGATGCAGGCAGACGTGCTCTTCGGATTTCTCAATGACAAATACACGACGGTCAGGATCATGGCCTCAGGGGGTGGTGTCATCCGCATGGAGCCGGAAGCGGTGGCCGCTTTGGTCGAAGGTGAGTTCACCCACAATCGGGTCGAGGATGCTGGTGAAAAAGAACAGGTGATGCTTCGACCCCTCGCCGATGAAAAAGTGCCTGAGAAACTGAGGCAGGCGATCCGAGTCTTCTGCGCCAAACGCCGCGTGCCCATCGGCGTGTATGTCTTTCAGCAATTGGACCCCGCCACGGGTGAATATCCGGGAGATGATCTCAGGGTCATCCTCTGGCTGCGTGGGGTGGACAATGATTTCTACAATGACTTCTGCCTGATGGCGCAAAAGTTGACGCCGCCGCACCTCCACTTCTACTGCGCCGTCGTCACGTCAGAGGATGAACCCAGCCTAGCATTTCTGCAGGGCTACAAGCCGCTCTGGCCTCTTTTGCAAAGTTGAGTGGAAATGAATGTGCTTTTGAAATTGCGCCCCGAGGTTGGATTGTGCTACCTTTTCAGGGAATGCCGCAAAGCACCCGGATTACTTCTCTGATTAAACTGCTCGATGACGACTCCGCCATCGTGCGTGAGGCGGTGCAAAAGGAGCTTTCTGGGATGCATCAGGAGTTGCCGGAGCAGTTGAGTCGGCTGGAGCGTCCGCTCACGGAGGATGAAGCTCGCATTGTGTCCGAGCTCCTCGAGCCCGTTCGTCGTGCTGATCTGGAAGAAACCTGGATGCGCTGGCGGTGGCTGCACACGGCGGATGAACAACTGGAAGCCGCGCTTGCTCACCTGTCTGCCTTTTTAAATGGATGGAAAACGCGGCCTGAGGATCTCGGTAAAAAGCTCGACGAGATCGCCCAAGCCGCTTTTCAAGATCAGGGCAAAATGGATGCCCGGGAGCTGGCCGAGTGGCTCTTCGGAGGTCGTGGCGAGTCCGCCCGCCTGCGCGGAAACAGCAAGGACTATTATGGTCCTCACAACAGTAACCTCTTCTGGGTGCTCGAGAATGGCATGGGGAATCCCATCAGCCTCTGCTGCATTTATCGACTGATTGCGCGTCGCTTCGGCCTCACGGTTGAAGGTTGTAATTTCCCCGGCCATTTCCTCGCTCGCGTCACCGTCGGCGGAAGACTTTGGCTGGCTGACTGCTTTAATCGGGGGCGCTTTATGCTGGCGGCCGATGTTGCCAAGCATCACCCTGCGGCCAATCCAGCCATGGAAGACCTCGTGCG